>DATMWS010000225.1:0-7746 GCA_035562135.1 Thiobacillus sp.
TTTCCACATCACGTTGGATTCCGCTTTTGCTGCGGCCGCAAGTAGCTCAATGAGCGGCAGCGCTCGATGTGCCATGCTCACCACCGGCTCATCCGCATCCTTGTCCTCGACCGGCGGCAAGGCTTTTCCCGCCTCGATCGCGGCGCTTAACCGGCTCAGGGCGGCGGGCACATCGGCCGCCAGGATCGCGCCGGGCACGGTTGTACTGTGTCCCATCATTTTCAGCATGGCAAGCGCGACATCCCCGAACAGGGTGATATCGGCATAGGCATCGGTCGTAAAAGTGACCAGCATGATGTTCTCCTCGATGAATCGTTCATGGGGGCTTGCATGGGGGCTTGCGCAATCGCCCCAAGCCCATTGGTCCAACTTGCGCGCTAAAAGCGCCGTCAACTCAAACTCACCTCAACGTGGTGCTCCCGGCGGTCGTCGACCAGGGGGATCACGCCACTCCCGACGCCATCCGGTACTACGGCACCGTCCACCGTCACGCGGATCACGTATCCCGATTGTTCGCCGGTGCGCCTGACGGTGATGTGGTAGACGGTCTCGCGATAGCGGTAGTGGATTTTGTAGGAATCCCAATCGGCCGGGATGCACGGCGCAATGCGCAGATGATCCACTTCCAGCTGCAGGCCCAGCAGGGTTTCCACGGTGAGCCGGTACATCCAGCCGGCCGCCCCGGTGTACCAGGTCCAGCCGCCGCGGCCGGTGTGCGGCGACACGCCATAGATGTCCGCGCACATGACGTAGGGCTCGACCTTGTAGCGTTCGATCGCCTCAGGCGTGCTGCCGTGATGGACGGGGTTGAGCATGGCGAAGAATTCCCACGCGCGTTCCGTGTCGCCCATCATGGCAAATGCCATCGTGGTCCAGATCGCGGCATGGGTGTATTGGCCGCCGTTCTCGCGCACGCCGGGGATGTAGCCCTTGATGTAACCGGGCTCCAGGTCTGATTTGTCGAAGGGCGGGTCGAGCAGCTGGATGATCTGCTTGTCGCGTCGCACCAGATGCTGGTCCACCGCCGCCATTGCCTGGCGGGCCCGCACCGGGTCGCCGCCCTTGGAGATGACCGCCCAGCTCTGGCTGATCGAATCGATCTGGCATTCGTCGTTGGTGGATGAGCCCAGCGGGGTGCCATCGTCGAAATAGGCGCGCCGGTACCAGTTACCGTCCCAGGCCTGGGCTTCGATGTGGGTGCGCAGCGCTGCCGCCTGACCGCTGCACACGTCGGCAAAGGCTGTGTCGTCGCGGTTACGCGCGAGGCCGGCAAACAGCTCGAGATTCTCGACCAGGAACCACGCCAGCCACACGCTTTCGCCCTTGCCATCTTTCCCGACGAGATTCATGCCGTCGTTCCAGTCGCCGCAGCCCATCAGCGGCAATTGATGGGCACCGAAACGCAGGCCGTGCTTGAGCGCGCGCACGCAGTGCTCATACAGGCTGGCCGCTTCGGGCGAACGTTGCGGCTGGTCGTAGTAGGCCTCCTCTTCCGCATACAGTTCGCGGCCTTCCAGAAAAGGGATGGACTCATCGAGCACGCCCGTATCGCCGGTCGCCCGCACATACCGGCTGGCGGCATACGGCAGCCACAGATAGTCGTCGGAGAAATGGGTGCGCACGCCTTGCCCATTGGGCGGGTGCCACCAGTGCTGCACGTCGCCCTTGATGAACTGGCGCCCGGCGTGTCGGATGAGCTGCTCGCGGGCGAGCCACGGAGTCGCATGGATCAGCGCCATGGTGTCCTGCAATTGATCGCGGAAGCCGTAGGCGCCGCCGGACTGGTAATAGCCGCTGCGCCCCCACAGCCTGCAAGACAAAGTTTGATAAACCAGCCAGCCGTTGGCCAGCACGTTCAGCGCGGGGTCGGGCGTGTCCACATTCACCGCGCCCAGGGTGTGGTTCCAGTGTTCCCACACGGTTTCCAGTGCCTGCCGCGCGCCCGCGCGCCCGCCGAATCGCTGGATGAACTGCCGCGCTTCGTCGGCGTTGCCGGCCGCGCCGAAGACGAACACGATCTCGCGCGTTTGCCCTGCGGCCAGATCGATGCGGGCCTGAATCGCGGCGCACGGATCCAGACCCGCGCCGGTCCTGCCAGACAAGCGCTTGCGGCGCATCGCTGCCGGGCTGGCCAGCGAGCCGTTGCGGCCGATGAACTCGGTGCGGTTTCCGCTCACTGTCCGCTCGCGCTCGCTGACGTGGGCAAACACCACCCGCTTGGCGCACTCGCGGCCGTAGGCATTGCGGGCAAACAGCGCCCCGCTGTGCGGATCGGTTTCGGTCACGATGTGCATCAGATTGGCATGCCGCCACTCGCCGAGCACCAGTTCCCAATACCCGGTCAGCGACAGGCTGCGCGCGCGCTTCGACTCGTTGTGCAGCTTGACCACCAGGAACTTCACCGGCGCGTCCATGGCGACGTAGGTGAAGAGTTCCGAGGCGATGCCGGACTCAAAATGCTCGAACACGCTGTAGCCGAAGCCGTGCCGGCACACATAGCCGGAACGGCCACGGGCGGGCAGCGGCGTCGGCGACCAGAACGCCCCCGTTTCCTCGTCGCGGAGGTAGAGCGCCTCGCCGCTGCTGTCGGAAAGCGGGTCGTTGTGCCAGGGGGTGAGGCGGAACTCGTGCGCGTTTTCCGCCCAGGTATAGGCGCTGCCGCTTTCGCTGACGACCGTGCCGATGTGCGGGCTGGCGATCACGTTGACCCACGGCGCCGGCGTGGTCTGACCGGGTTCGAGGGTGACGACGTATTCGTGCCCGTCGGGCGTGAAGCCGCCCAGGCCGTTGCTGAAAATGCGCTCGCGCGCCGCCAGCGGATAAACCGGTTCGGCCGCCGCTTGCTGCGAGGGCTCCAGCCGGTCCGATGCACGTTCTGCCGACACGCGGCGATCCACCTGCTCGATCAGGGTCTCGGCGGTGTCGCTGAAGACGATGCGGGCGACCGTCTGCAGCAGCACCCGCTCGTCCTCGGAAAGCTCCTCGGCGCGTCGCACGAAGACCCCGCCCGGTTTGTCGATCACCTGCGCTTCGGGCCCCGCGTTGATCAGCCCCATGATCAGGTCCTGCAGCACCGCCCGGTAGCCCGAGAAATCCTCGTTCACGATCACCAGGTCGGCGCTCAGGCCCTTCATGCGCCAATAGGCATGCGCTTGCAGCACCTGCTTGACCAGATCGATGCGGTTGAGGTCGCCGATGTGCAGCAGCACGATCGGAAGATCGCCGGAGATGGCGAAGCGCCACAGCCCGGACTGCCCCAGCTGGTTGCGGGCAATGATGCCGGGCGAAGCGCGGCGCAGGGCATTGCCGAAAATGACGGAGTTGGCCAGGCGGCCAAAAACCTGGGCATCGGCTTCGGTTGCGTTGAGGTGGCGCAGCACCTCCTGGCTCTGGAACCAGGCCATCTCGAAAGCACGCTCGACGAAGTGGCGGTCGCAATATTTCTCAAGCAGAGCCAGTGCGGCCTCGCGCGTGTCGGCGACCCCGGAGATGATCTGCACGCTCGCCGATTCGTCGGGTGACAAGGTGAGGGTGCGGCGGATCGCCACGATGGGATCGAGCACCGAACCATCCGTGTTCGACAAGGCCACCGGACTGCTGCTATCCAGCACCACCGGGTTGGCCGCCGTGCGACCGCGCCCGATGAAGCGGGCGCGGTCGGTCTCGTAAGACGGCGCGTCGGCCACTGCGCCCGGTGCGGCCAGCAGGTGAAACATCCAGGGCACCTGCTCCCCCGGGGTGCGGGGACGCCGCGTGCACAGGATCGCCTGCCGCTCGGGCAGGATTTCGGTCTGCACGAACAGATTGCTGAACGAGCGATGCGCGAGGTCGGCATTCAGCGGCGCCAGCACCACTTCCGCGTAGCTCGTCACCTCGATGTGGCGGGTGCGGGACGACTGGTTGGTGAGCGTGACACGACGGATCTCGACGTCGTCCTCGGGGGACACGCTGATCTCGGTGTGCGCTTCGATCGCCTGATCGCGCCGCCGGTATTCGGCGCGCGCCTGCACGAAAATCGCCTCGTAGTGATCGGCACGGCGCAGGGTCGGTTGGTGCGCAGTCGACCAATACTTTCCGTTGTCGTGGTCACGCAGGTAAATGAAGGTGCCCCAGCCATCGGAGGTGGCGTCCTCGCGCCAGCGGGTGACGGCAAGGTCGCGCCAGCGGCTGTAACTGCCGCCGGCATGGGTCGCCATGACGTGGTAGCGGCCGTTCGACAGCAGGTGAACTTCGGGGAGTTGCGTGTTCGGTTCGGTGAACACGCGCATGATCGTGCCGACGTCCGCGCTGGGGGGACGGGCGGCGGCGCTCACTTCGGCGGCGTGCGGGTGCAGGGTGGCACCCTTCTTCGGCACCCGCTCCTGCAGCAACAATTCCGTCGCCCGCGCGAGCGGGTCGGACATGAAGCGGCGCTGCATCGGCTGGTCGAACAATACATGCGCGAAGGCCAGCAGGCTCATGCCCTGGTGATGCGCCATGAACGACCGCACGATGGCGTGAGGCTTGCCCCGCGGCACCCGCGAGGGCGTGTAATCGATGGCCTCGTAGAACCCGTAGGCGCCCAGAAATCCCTGATCGGCCAGCGTCTGCAGGTTGCGACATGCTTCCCGCGGCATCACCGTCAGCGCCAGTGCGCTGGCGTAGGGCGCGATCACCAGGTCGTCGCCCAGCCCGCGCTTGAAGCCGAGCCCCGGCACGCCGAACGCCCGGTATTGGTATACCTGATGCATGTCGGTGGCGTTGTAGCAGGACTCGGAAATTCCCCACGGCACCTCGCGTTGCCGGCCGTATTCGATCTGCCGCGCCACCGCGGCCTTGCAGGTCTGCTCCAGCAAGGTGTTCGCGAAGCTCGGCATGATCAACTGCGGCATCAGGTACTCGAACATCGAGCCGCTCCACGAAATCAGGCTGACGTCGCTGCCATGACTAGTCAGCAGGCGGCCGAGTGAGAACCAGTGCTTCTGCGGCACCTGTCCCTGCGCGATGAGCAGGAAGCTGGCCAGGCGCGCTTCCGATGCCAAGAGGTCGTAGCAGGACGGGTCGCGGCGCCGTTCGCCGACGTCGTAGCCGATGGCCAGCAGACCGCACGCGGTATCGTAGAGAAACTCGAAATCCATCGCTGCCAGTTCGCGGCAACGATTGATCAGGTCATCGATGAGGTCGAGCTGTGTCAGCGCGCCCGCGCCGGCTGCATCCGCGCCGGCCAGTTCCATCCGGGTCGGGATCGCGCTGCCCTGCCATGACGCGGGCACCAGGAACGCAAACTCGTCCCGCAGGGCGCGGGATTGCTGGTCGAATGCCCGCGTCCAGTAAACCAGCTCGCCATCGATATCGATATCCGCCCGCAGCGATTCAACCAGCGTTCCGCCCGTGCGGTGAATCTGGTCCAGCGCGCTGGCGGCGGCAGTCAGTGTCAGCGGCGGTCCGTCCAGCGTGAGTGGGCACAGGGCGTCCTGCAGCACGCGGATCTTTTTCGCCAGCTCGGGGGCAGGGGAGGCGGGCAGCTGCTCGGCCAGCACCTGCAGGGTGTCCTGCAGTCCCTGCAGCGCGTTGGCTGACAGCACCGGCTGATGCTTCATTTCGGCCAGTCCCGCCTGCAGGGTGAGCAGGCAGCCGGCCAGGTTGCCGCTGTCCACCGACGAGACGTATTGCGGATGCAGCGGTTGCAGCGTGCGGGTGTCGTACCAGTTGTAAAGGTGGCCGCGGTAGCGTTCCAGCTTTTCCATCGAGCCCAGGGTGTTGCCGATGCGCTGCAGGCATTCCCCCGCCGTGATGTACCCGAAATCGACTGCCGCCAGGTCAGCCAGCAGCGACATGCCGATGTTGGTGGGCGAGGTGCGCGAGGCGATGGCCGGCGCCGGATATTCCTGGAAGTTGTCGGGCGGCAGCCAGTTGTCATCCGGACCGACGAAGTCGGCGAAGTAGCGCCAGGTGCGTCGGGCCGATGCCCGCAGGAAGGCCTGCTGATCGACGCTCAAGCCCGGGGCAGGGGCAGTCAGCGGCTGGCTGATCCACCAGCCGACGACGGGCGACCCCAGCCACAGCAACAGGATGGGGGCAGCGTAGAACCACGCCGCCGGTTGGCTTGCCATGGCCAATGCCACACCCAGTGCCAACGCGAGAATCGGCGCGATCCACATCTCGCGGAAAAAATCGGCCAGCGAGCGGCGCGCGTTGCGGCGTGCGTAGGCGGGCAGCTGCCACAGCAGCAGGCCACGTCGCGTGAACAGCATGCGTACCCACGAGCGCAGGATCGCGCCCAGGCAGATCAGCGTGTCGTAGGGCAAAAAGGCCAGGGTCAGCAAGGCGAGCGCGATCGGGCGTCCCGTGGATTTGCTGGTCAGGCTGAGGTGCACCAGCCAGTCGCGTTCTTCAGGCTTGCGCACCAACTCGATCACGCTGGACAGCAGGGGGGGCAGGCACACCACCGCCACCACCAGCAGGCTCCACAGCCACCCGGGTCCCGGACCCAGCAGCCATCCCCCGGCCAGCAAGGCAAGCAGCGCCGGCGCCACCAGGCTGCGCCGCAGGTTGTCGAAAAGCTTCCACACCGACAGGGCCGACAGCGGGTTCGCCTGCCGCTTCGCCTTCGCGCCATTTGACGGCCCCGGCACGCGCGGCAGCAGCCAGCCGGCCAGCTGCCAGTCGCCGCGTATCCAGCGGTGGCGGCGGCTGGCCTCGATGGTGATACTGGCCGGATGCTCTTCGATGAGGTCGACATCGGTCACCAGGGCCGAACGCGCATAGCCGCTTTCGAGCAGGTCGTGACTGAGGATGAGATTCTCCGGAAAGCGCCCGTCGACAGCCTGGCGAAACGCGTCCACGTCGTAGATGCCCTTGCCGATGAACGAGCCTTCCCCGAAAATATCCTGGTAGACATCCGAGACCTCGCGCGTGTAGGGATCCAGCCCTGCGTCACCCGCGAACAGTTTGGTAAAGCGTGACTGGCCTGCGCTGGTCAGGCTGATCGAGGCGCGCGGTTGCAGGATCGCGTAGCCTTCGACGATGCGTCCCCTGGCGGCATCGTAGACCGGCCGGTTGAGCGGGTGCGCCAGGTTGCCGACCAGGGTGCGGGCCGCGTCGCGCGGCAGTTGCGTGTCGGTATCCAGGGTGATGACGTACTGGATCGACGCGAGGAGGGACAGATCGCCGACAATGTCCGAGAAGGCCGTTTGCGCCTCGCCCCTGAGCCGGGCATTGAACTGCTCCAGCTTGCCGCGTTTGCGCTCGTAGCCCATCCACACCCGCTCGAACGGATTCCACAGCCGCGGCCGGTGGAACAGATAGAAGATGCAGGGGCGATCCTCGCGGTAGGTCTCGTTGAGCGCCTCGACCGCGGTGCACGCATAGTCGAGCAAGGCCGCGTCGCCCGGCAGCTTTTGCTCGGGCGCGTCGCCAAAATCCGTCAGCAGGGCAAAGA
The DNA here is from genome assembly GCA_035562135.1 of Thiobacillus sp. Lineage (GTDB taxonomy): Bacteria > Pseudomonadota > Gammaproteobacteria > Burkholderiales > Thiobacillaceae > Thiobacillus. The sequence goes on from DATMWS010000225.1 coordinate 7,421, forward strand.
ACAGATTGGGGTCGCGATTGCCGAGATAGCGGATCTCCATCGCTTCGAGCAGATCGTCGACGTCCTGCGGGCTTGCCAGCAGGGTGGGGACGATCACCATGGTGCGATGGCTCTCCGGAATCCCTTTGGAAAAATCCATGCGCGGCAAGGCGCGCGGCGGCAGGGCGAGCGTGACCAGCAGATTCACCAGCGGGACGGCCAGCGCGGAGGCACCGATGACGAGCGGAAGCGCAAAAAACCAGAGCCGCCCGTCACCCGGATCGAATCCACCGAAAGCGGACAGCATGACCGCTGTCGAGAGTAGCGTGAGCACCAGGATAGGGCCG
>DATMWS010000226.1:0-2682 GCA_035562135.1 Thiobacillus sp.
TGCGCACCCTTCTCGCGCAGGATGCGCGTCAGGCGACGGGTGTCGATGTCGGCAATCGCCACGATGTTCTGGCTTTTGAGGTAATCGGTCAGCGAAGTCGCAGCGCGGAAATTGGAATGCAGGCGCGGCACATCGCGCACCACCAGGCCGGCAGCGTGAATGCGGTCGGCCTCGACGTCCTCGACGTTGATGCCGGTATTCCCGATGTGCGGATAGGTCAGCGTCACGATCTGCCGCGAATACGAGGGATCAGTGAGGATTTCCTGATAACCGGTCAGCGCGGTGTTGAACACCACCTCACCGGTTGTGATGCCGTCGGCGCCGATGGACAGGCCGCGAAACACCGAACCGTCAGCTAAAACAAGGATGGCGGGCTGGGCACGTGACAAGGGAGACTCCGGAAAGCAGATGACAAAATTCAGGCGGGTCGCTTGCGCGATCCCGCCTGAACTTGAATTAAGTCATTGTAGCCGAACTGGCGCCTGGCTTCAATGCTCGACGACGCTTGAGCGGGCTATTCCCCGCCCGGATCAGGGCTGGAGGTGGTCCAGCGCACCGTCCATGTCGAGCTCGGTCAGTTCGGTAAAGCCGCCGATGCAGGTGCCGTCGACAACAATCTGCGGCACGGTGCGCGCGCCGTGGGTGACGACGGCGAATTCCTTCATCGCCTCGCGGTCAAGGTCGATGCGGACTTCATCGTAGCCGATGCCGCGTTTGTCGAGAAAGGCCTTGGCCTTCACGCAGATGGGGCAGGTGCCGGTGCTGTAGACCTTGACGGCATTCATGTTGGGTTCCTGGTGCAAGCGGTTAATTCAGATTCAAGACGTCGCGCATGTCGTACAGACCCGGCGCACGGCCCTGCAGCCATTTGGCAGCGCGCAGCGCACCCTGGGCGAAGGTGGCGCGGCTGCTGGCCTTGTGGGTAAGCTCGACACGTTCGCCGATGCCGGCAAACAGCAGCGTGTGGTCGCCAACGATGTCGCCGCCGCGCACGGTGGCAAAACCGATGGTGTGGGGATCGCGCTCGCCGGTGACGCCCTCGCGCCCGTAAACCGCGCACGTGGCGAGATCGCGGTTGATGGCGCGGGCCACCGCCTGCCCCAGGCCCAGCGCGGTGCCTGAGGGGGCATCGACCTTGTGGCGGTGATGCGCCTCGATGATCTCGATGTCATAGCCGTCCTGCAGCACCTGGGCGGCGAGTTCGGCCAGTTTCATCAGGAGATTCACGCCCACGCTCATGTTGGGGGCGAACACGATCGGAATCTGCTGCGCCGCAGTCGCAATACGCACCTTGCCGGCCTCATCGAAGCCGGTGGTGCCGATCACCAGGGGCACCCCGGCCGCGACACAGGCATCGAGATAGCCGAAAGTGGCCTCGGGACGGGTGAAGTCGATCAGCGCCTGCGCACCCTGCAGGGCGGCGGCCGACTGATCGGTCACGCGCACGCCGCTGGCGGCTCCCCAGGCGGCGCCGGCATCCTGTCCCACCAGCGGGCTGCCGGGACGGTCAATGGCGGCATGCAGCGCACAGCCGGCATCGGCCGCCACCGCTTCGAGCAGCGCGCGCCCCATGCGGCCGGACACGCCGGCAATGGCGGTCTGCACACTCATGGCTGGGTATCGCGCAGAATCGACAGCACTTCTTCCTCGACGATCAGCCAGCGACCCTCGCGTTCGACCATGCGCAGCCGCTTGACGACGGCATCGCGATAGCGGTCGGAGCGGAAATACTGGTTGAAGCGCACCGTGGCCGTGCCGTCGTCCGCCCGCTCGACCGAGGGCGAGTCGATCTTGATCTCGATGCTTTTAGCCGCGTTCAGCGACTGGCGCTTGCGCGTCTCCCAATCGGCGCGGCTGCCCCCGCCTTGCGGAACAAAGCGGGCGTCATAGGCGGCAAAATAGGCCGCGTTGTCACGTCGCGCCCAGGCGTTTGCCCATTCGTTCAGGGATTTCAGTACCGGGGCATCGCCCGCTGTCACCGGGTCAGTCCCGGAAAAAGGCGGAATGACGTCCGGCTGGATTTTCGCTACGTCGGTTTCAGGCTGCAGGCTCAGCTCGGCAGGCGGGCGCGGATCGACATACGCCGGTGCGTTTTTCGGGCTGGGCAACGGGGACACGATGCTGGTTGTTGCCGCCGTCGTGACGACCGGCGCTGGCGCGGGGGCCGCTGTCGGTTTGGCTTCCGCAATTGCCGGCAAGGCGGGGGTTTCAGCTTTTGGCTCGGCTTGTACAGCCGGTTCGACCGCTGGGAGATCGCCTTCAATACGCGCCAGCGTATCGCCCTCAAAAAACAGCGTGATGCGCTTTTTCTCGGCCAGTTTGCCCGCCTTGTAATACACGTACACATAATCCCAGCGATTGGTGCGGAATGGGTCGACCACCAGCGGCGTCCCCAGCAGGAAGCGGACTTGCGAACGGCTAAGGCCGGTTTTCAGGCGGGCGACGTTTTCCTGGTCAAGCGCATTGCCCTGCTGCACATCGATGCGGTGGGGGCCGATTTTGACGTTGGAACATCCGACGACCAGGCTCAAAAACAGGGCAGAAATCAGGAAATGACGCATAGCCAGGAAACCGGAAGGGTTGGGGCGGTTGGAAAAAAACGTATCATAACGTATTCGCGTTCCCGTTCTGGAGCCTTGTTTGAGCAATCCGTCCGACCTCAAGAGCATCGGCTTGAAAGCC
>DATMWS010000227.1:0-2571 GCA_035562135.1 Thiobacillus sp.
CTTGAGGCAGCGGCGCTGGGTGCGGTTGGGCACAAAGCCGGCCACCTCGACCCGCACCGGCACGCAGGCGTGGCATTGCTCGCAGTGCGGGCGGTAGGTGAACTGGCCGCTGCGGCGAAACCCGGCGCGAATCAGCGCGCTATACGCATCGCCGTCGATCAGGTGGGCGGGCGTGGCAACCTGCGAGCGCGCGCGCCGGCCCGGCAGGTAGCTGCAGTCGTAATGCGCGGTCAGGTAAAACTGGATGCGCTGGAAGGGCGGGTCAGTCGGGTGCATTAAAGGTTAAACGTCCAGGGGCCGGACCGATGGGGCAATTTTACCAATTCCGCCACTCGCGCTGCGAATGCCGCGCGCGGCATCGTGCGGGCGCCCAGGCTGGCGAGGTGCGGGGTTTCCATCTGGCAGTCGATCAGCCCGAATTCCCACTGCTGCAACTGCTGCGCCAGCCGCACCAGCGCGATTTTGGACGCATCGGGTTCGCGGCTGAACATCGATTCGCCGTAGAACATGCGGCCGATCGCCACGCCGTACAGCCCGCCGACCAGCACGCCGTCGTGCCAGGTTTCCACCGAATGGGCGTAGCCCGCATCGAACAGGCGGGTGTAGGCCGCCACCATCAGCGGGGAAATCCAGGTGCCGGACTCACCCTCACGCGGCGCGGCGCAGGCGCGCATCACCTCGGCAAACGCGGTGTCGACGCGCAGCTCGAAGCCGGCGTTGCGGATGCGCTTGGCGAGCGAACGGGTGACGCGCACTTCGCCCGGCACCAGCACCATGCGCGGATCGGGACTCCACCACAGGATCGGCTCGCCGGGGTTGAACCAGGGGAAAATGCCGTGGCGATAGGCATCCAGCAGGCGCTCCACCGACAGGTCGCCTCCCATCGCCAGCAGGCCGTTGGGCTCGCGCAGCGCGGACTCCACCGGGGGAAAGAACGGGGTGCTTGGGAGACGTTCGCTCATGCCGCCATGGTAGCGGATTAGGATAGGGCTTCGAATGGGGTTGCATCCGCAAGCGTCGCCATATTATGATATGTTCATCTTCAATACTGCTATCGCTCTTTCGACACGGCTGGATGGGCGCGCGGGGCTGAAACCCACTCGCTCCTATAATGCCGGCTTAACGGTTTGGCGCCGAAAGAAACCCTCGGGGGCGCATTTCAAGCCGGGGACATTGCAGTAAGGAAGAATGGCTATACCCAACACGACGTCAACACAATCCGCATCGACGCTGAAGCCACAAGCATCGGCTTCGGGCTTGCCGACCCGCCCATCAACCCGATGGCTTGGGCTGGCGGTTGCGGGGTTTGCACAAAAGCGGTGCCTGACGCCGGCGGCCGGTCCGACCTCTCTCCCGGGCTTGCCGCATGATGGCGTCCTTCTGCGGGGCGATTCGTGAGCACCTCTCCTGGACTCACGGACGCCCCGTCTTTTTCGGGCTGCTTTCATTGCGGCCTGCCGGTGCCGGACGGCGCCCACTACCCCATCCAGTTCGAAGGCCAGACCAAACCGACCTGTTGCCGCGGCTGCCAGGCGGTGGCACAGACCATCATCGACAGCGGCCAGGGCGCCTATTACACCCACCGCACCGTGCTGCCCGCCACGCCCCAGCAGGCCGAGGCCGAGCTGGCGCAGCTGGGGCTGTACGACCTGCCGGAAATCCAGGAAAGCTTCGTGCGAACGGAAACGGAGCACATCCGCGAGGCCGCGCTGATCCTGGAAAACATCGTCTGTGCCGCGTGCATCTGGCTCAACGAGCGCCACATCGCCGGGCTGCCCGGCGTGCTCTCGGTCGAGATCAACTACGCCACGCGGCGCGCGCGGGTGCGCTGGGACAACAGCAGCATCCAGCTGTCGGCGATTCTCAAGGCCGTGTCCGACATCGGCTACATCGCCCATCCCTTCGACCCCGGCCGTTCCGACGACATCTACAAGCGCGAGCGCAACACCGCAATCAAGCGGCTGGCGATCGCCGGCCTCGGCATGATGCAGGTAATGATGTACGCGCTGCCCACTTACAGCGCCACCGACATGACCGACGACATCCGGCTGCTGATGCGCTGGGCGAGCCTCATCCTCACCATCCCGGTGGTGGGTTATTCGGCGTGGCCCTTCTTCATCGGCGCCTGGCGCGATCTGAAACGACGCGCATTGGGCATGGACGTGCCGGTGGCGCTGGGCGTGGGCACCGCCTTCGTCGCCAGCGTGGTCAGCACGTTTTCCGGGCACGGCGAGGTGTATTACGACTCGGTCACCATGTTCGTGTTTTTGCTCCTGACCGGGCGCTTCCTCGAAATGAACGCTCGACGAAGAGCCGGCGCCGCGGTCGAGGAACTGGTCAAGTTGATCCCCGCCGCCACCACGCGGCTGCCCAACTGGCCGGCGCGCGACGAGGAACAGGTTCCGGTGGCGCGGCTGGCGGTGGGCGACTACGTGCTGGTGCGCCCCGGCGAAACCCTACCGGCCGACGGCGAGGTGGTCGAGGGCGACAGCGCGGTGAGCGAGGCGATGCTCACCGGCGAATCTCTGCCGGTGTCGAAGAGCGTGCACGCGAAAGTGGTCGGTGGCAGCC
>DATMWS010000228.1:0-5633 GCA_035562135.1 Thiobacillus sp.
GACGTTCAGCGTGTCGCCACGCGCCGGCAGCAGCCCCAGCGCCTGGCGCGCCAGCTGCCCGGCACGCTTGAGTTCGTCGGCGCTGGCGTCAAATCCCAGAATCACGATGGCATTCACGCGCTGGATGCGGCCTTCCGGCACGCGCGTGGTGCGCACGGTTTTTTCCAGCGGGCGCGCCTGCCCGGCCACCACGACATTGCGCACGCGCTCGGTCGTCTGCCGGGTTTCGCTGTCCTCCAGCGTGGCGGTCACCTGCACGCTGACACGGTCTGCACCCAGCCACGGCGTCAGCACCGCCAGCGCCCGCCGCGCCAGATCCTGCTCCAGCGCCAGACGCTGCGATTGTTCGGCTTCGGGCGCCGCGCCGCCGAGCAAGATCCCGCGCGGATCGAGCACCTGCACCTCGCCCCGTTTCAGGCGCGGCACGCTGGCCGCCACCAGGGTCTGGATCGTCGTCACCTGTTCCACCGACAGCTGCGCGCCCGGGCGCAATCGCACCAGCACCGCAGCGGTGGCGGGCGGCGCATCGCGCAGGAACGGCGAGACCTTGGGCAGGGCAAGGTGGACGCGTGCAAGCTCGACCGCTTCCAGCGCCTGGATCGAACGCGCCAGGTCGATTTCGAGCGTGTGCTGAAAGCGTTGCTGCTCCTGCAGCGACGAGGCGCCAAAGCGGGGTGAACGGTCGATTTCATCCTGTGCATCGGCATCGGATTTGGGCAGGCCCCGCGCGGCCAGGCGATAGCGTGCCGCGTGCAGCTGGTCGGCCGGCACTTCGATGGTGCCGTCGGCGGCAGACAGGCGATAGGGAATATCGAGCTGTTCGAGCGTGGCGATGACTTCGCCGCCCGCGCGGTCGGACAGCTGCGAATACAGCACGCGATAGACAGGGGGGTTGAACCACAGATAGGCGGCGGCCAGCGCGGCCAGGGGCAGCAGCACCAGCAGGGCAAGCATGAAGCGGCGCCAGGGGCTCGCTTCCACGATCAGGTCGCGCAGACTGCTCAGCCAACCCGGCACGGCACATGCCTCGTCTGTGTTGTCGGGTTCGGCTGGATCGCCTCACACTGAATAGGTTGGGTAGTCACATGGCGATTATAACCAGTCAGGCGCCGCCACAGCGCGCAATACCACCTGCACTTGGCCCGCCCGCTCGCGGCCCTGGAACCACCAGATGCCGCCTTTTTTTACCGCCAGATCGCCCGCCTGCCCGGCCAGCAGCTGCATCGCCACCTGCCCCAGCGTGGGCTGATGCCCGACGATCAGCACCGGATAGGCCGCATCCGGCCAGCCTGCAGCAGCCAGCACGTCTGCCGCGCTGGCCCCCGGCGCCAGTGCGGCCACCTGCTCATATTCGCGCCCCAGCGCCTGCGCGGTCTGCAGGGCACGTGTGGCCGGGCTCACCAGAATGCGGATGTCCGGCGGCAGCCGCGGATTGAGCCAGTCGGCTATGCGCGCCGCCTGCTTGCGGCCACGGCCAGTGAGTTCGCGGGTAAGGTCGGGGAGCGCGTCCTCCGCCTCGGTGTGTCGCCACAAAATGAGATCCATCCGGCTTACCTCAAAAAAATGTCTGATCCTGAATGCATGCGGATGCCTATTGTGCGACAAGCGGGAGAAGGAAAGATGACAGGCCTGGTCGCCATCCAGCCGCCACGACGTCACCGCAACTGCGGATCGGCATGCATTACCAGTAAGGCTTCAATTTCATGAAATCCTGCAAATGCCTGACGCTGTCTTCGTCCGCTGCCTCCACCTGCTTCGCCGCCAGCCAGCCGAGGACGAAATCCCCCATCGGCCCCGTATCCGCCTGCCCTAAAGGACTCCGATCCACTACGTTCTGAAGAACGTGTGGAGTCGTATGCGCCGCCGTCAGCAGGCCCCATGCAATATGCGCATCGTTGGCACGCCCGAGACTGTCCTGCGCGTTGCGCAGAACAGTCTGGTATCGGGCCTGCCTGCGTTCGCTGAACAAGGTCTGGAAAAACTCGGCCGCGTAGCGCTGGCGCTTGATGGCAATGCGCAGGGCATGACGTTGCAAGGGTTGCAGTTGCGCAAAATCACGCGCGCCGCGGACGATGGGACGATGCCCCTTCTGCAACGCTTGGCGTGCCCATTTGTTCAACGGCGACAACTGGATAAAGCGCTGCGCTTCCGGGACGGCATACCCTGAAGGGCATAAACGCCAGCCGCGCTGCAGCAGCCAGCGCTGCAACGCCAGCAGCCATGCGCCCGGGTGCGCCTGCGTCATCGCTGCTTGCATGGCCGCACGCACCTCGGCGCGGTGCGCCTCCAGCGCATGCATGCCATGCTGCCAGGAATCATTGTTGGGATAGTGCGGGGCAATCGCGGGCAGGGTCTCGCCGCACAGCACATCCCAGTCGCGTGCCGTGCCCAGCGCGGCAGCCAGTGTGCGCAGACCGTCCATCAACTCGTCCGGCAGCCCACATACCCGGCGAGTCAGCCGCAGCGCCGCACGCAGCCGCCGCAGCGCCACCCGCGCCTGATGCACGTATTCGATGTCGTCGGACGTCAGCACCCCCGGCAGATTGGCCTGGAACTGCGCGAGGCACGCCTGGCAGATCGCGGCAAAACCGTCTTCCACACTCATGGCGCGGTCCAGCACCAGCGGCACCGACTTGACCGGCGCCGCGCCTTCGCCATGCGCCAGGCGCACGCCACGCTCGGCCTTGCTGACATCCAGCGGCACGCAATCAAGCTGCTGTGCCCAGTCCAGCGCCAGCGCGAACAGTGCGTCCGGCTGGCCGGATTTCAGTTCGAGTTCGATCTCGCATATCGGCTGGCGGCGCTCGCCGGCGCGCACCTCGCCGACGTCCAGCGCCACCTCGATCTGCGCCCCCCCCTTGCCCTTGAGCAGCCAGGCCGTTCGCCTGAAGCGCGTTTCAAACACCGGCACCAGCTGCGCGCGCAACGCGTCGGGCACCCACGCCAGTGCCTCGGCCGGGAAACGGGTCCAGTCCGGGGTGCTGCGGGCAATCGCCATTTCATATTCGGCACGTTGCGACAGCCCGCCGTGCCGCTCGCCCTCGGTTTTCAGCGTTTGCAGCCAGCGTCGACCGACCCGCCGCACGCGCAACGCAACGCCTTGCTCGCTCAACGCAAAATCCGGGGTGTCGAAATAACGGGTAATCAGTTCCTGCTGCACGGGCGCACTGCGCCGCCGCGCCATCCGCTTGAGGAAGGCTTCGACCTGCTGCGGCGGCAGCGCCAGCTTGAGTTCGATTTCAACCGGGTGCGGCGTTGTCATATAACTATCATGTCAGGATAAACGCGGACGTTTATCATTGAAGCACAATACGAAAACCCAATCATGAACCTTCCCAGCCCCGAAACCCTCATCAACCGCGAACTCGGCATCCTCGCCTTCCAGCGCCGCGTGCTGGCGCAGGCCGACGACCCCAACATGCCGCTGCTGGAGCGGCTGAAGTTTATCTGCATCGTTTCCAGCAACATGGACGAATTCTTCGAGGTGCGGGTGGCCGGGCTGAAGGAGCAGATTCGCGCCAATTCGACCCAGCGCTCGGCCGACGGCCTCACCCCACGACAGCAATACCGTGCGGTATCGGAGACAGCGCATGCGCTGGTGGCCAAACAGTATGAACTCTTCAACAACGAAATCATTCCCCAGCTGGCCGCACACGACATTCACTTTTTCCGCCGCACGCAGTGGAACGAAACCCAGGCGGCGTGGATCCGCGACTACTTTTTCCGCGAGCTGATGCCGGTGCTGACGCCGGTGGGGCTCGACCCCTCGCACCCCTTTCCGCGTGTGCTCAACAAGAGCCTGAATTTCGCGGTCGAGCTGTCCGGGCGTGACGCCTTCGGCCGCAATTCCGGCGCCGCCGTGGTGCAGGCGCCGCGCGCGCTGCCACGGGTGATCCGCATGCCGGAAGAAATCGCCGGCTGCGAATACGGCTTCGTGTTCCTGTCGTCGATCCTGCACGCGCACGTCGGCGAACTGTTCACCGGGATGAAAGTGGAAGGCTGCTACCAGTTCCGCGTCACCCGCAATTCCGATCTGTTTGTCGACGACGAGGAAACCAAGAACCTGCGCGAGGTGCTGCAGGGCGAACTGCCGCAACGGCATTTCGGCGCGGCGGTGCGGCTGGAGGTGGCCGACAACTGCTCGCCTTCGATGGCGGCCTTTTTGCTGGAACAGTTCGAACTCGACGCCGATGCCCTCTACCAGGAACACGGCCCGGTGAACCTGGTGCGCCTGATGCAGGTGCCCGACTGGGTCGACCGCCCCGACCTGAAATTCCCCCCCTTCGTCCCCGCCCTGCCGGCCCGGCCGGCCAAGAACGAAGACATCTTTGCGCAGATCCGCAAGGGCGACATCCTGCTGCACCACCCGTTCGAGTCCTTCCAGCCGGTGACCGACTTCATCGAACAGGCGGCCGCCGACCCCAACGTCGTCGCCATTCGGCAGACGGTGTACCGCACCGGAACCGATTCCAAGCTGATGCAGGCCCTGATCAACGCCGCACTAGCGGGCAAGGAAGTGACGGTGGTGGTCGAACTTTTGGCGCGCTTCGACGAGGAAGCCAACATCAACTGGGCCGCCAAGCTGGAAGAGGTCGGCGCCCATGTGATCTACGGCGTGGTCGGCCACAAGACCCACGCCAAGCTGGCGCTGGTGATCCGCCGCGAAGAGGGCGAGCTGCGCCGCTACGCGCACCTCGGCACCGGCAATTACCACGCCCGCACCGCCCGCCTGTACACCGACTTCGGCCTGCTGACCGCCGACGAAGCCATGACCGCCGATGTCAACAGCCTGTTCAACCAGATCACCGGCCTGGGCAAGGCGGGCAAACTCAAGCGCCTGTGGCAGTCGCCGTTCACCCTGCACAGCGAAGTCATTGCCGCGATCAACCGCGAGGCCGAACACGCGGCCGCCGGCAAGCCCGCCGCCATCGTCGCGAAAATGAACGCGCTGCTGGAACCTCAGGTCATCGCCGCGCTTTACGCCGCCTCGCAGGCCGGGGTCAAGATCGACCTCATCATCCGCGGCGTGTGTGCGCTGCGCCCCGGCATCGCCGGCCTGTCGGACAACATCCGGGTGCGCTCCATCGTCGGGCGCTTCCTCGAACACTCGCGGATCTTCTATTTCAAGAATGGCGGCGACGAGCAGGTCTATCTGTCCTCCGCCGACTGGATGGACCGCAACTTCTTCCGCCGCATCGAAACCGGCTTCCCCATCCTCAACCCCAAGCTGAAGAAGCGCGTCATCGCCGAGGGCCTCAAGCCCTATCTGCGTGACAACGTGCAGGCCTGGGAGATGCTGTCCGACGGCAGCTACCGCCGCCGCAGCGCGCGCGGCGCCAAGCCCTACAACGCGCAGACCGAGTTGCTGGCCCTGCTGGCAAAGCAGAAATAATCCGTACCGGCGGAATTCATCCGGGATCGTCCACCTGCTCCTTGTAGGAGCACCCGCAAGGGGCAGGCCGTGGTTGTAATGCCGATAAATCGGCAACAACCACGCACCGGCGCCCCCGCCGCGATTTTCGCACCGTCGCAACCTCCACCCCATCGGCCCGGGGGCGGGCCTCCTACATCCCCGCCATGCGTCCTCTTTACACCTTGGGCAGCCCTTGAAACCCGCCGCCCCCGGGCCGATG
>DATMWS010000229.1:0-4008 GCA_035562135.1 Thiobacillus sp.
CCCCGCGGCGGTCGCCGGCTTCGCGCCTGAGTCGCTGCTGGCGTCGTTCTATTCGGTGCTGCGGCAGCTGAAAAGCGGCGAGCGCTTTCTCGACAACTGCTATCGCGAAGTCGCGCATCCCGGCGGCAATCCGACGGGCCGCCGCCTGCTCGATGAAACGCTGGCCATCGTCGACGCCAACTGGCGCGGCATCGGCATCATTCCAAACTCGGGCTATGCGTTGAAACCCGCCTTCGCCCAACACGACGCCCGCCTGCTGTTCCCCGACCATACTGACCCGAGCCGCCGCCGCGCCGGCGAAATGCCGCCCGGCTGCGATTGCGCGCAGGTGGTGCTAGGGAAAATTTATCCCAACCAGTGCCGCATCTACGGCAAGGCCTGCACCCCGCGCACCCCGGTCGGCCCCTGCATGGTGTCGGACGAAGGCGCCTGCCGCATCTGGTGGGCGGGCGGCGTGCGCGTAGCCGTCGATGCCTGAGCGCGTCGCCGAATAAATGGTCGTTGCGAGGAGCGTAGCGACGCGGCAATCCAGAGATGTGCGTTTGACGCAGGCACTGGATTGCTTCGCTTTGCTCGCAATGACGGAAAGGTGACGGGTTCAGTGCCTCTTTCGAAACATGGCGCCTGCCGCATCACGATCAGCGGCCGGGTGCAGGGCGTGGGCTTCCGGCCCTTCGTCTATCGCCTCGCACATCAGTATGAAATTACCGGCTGGGTGCGCAACATCGACGGCGCGGTAGAAATTCACGCCGAAGGCGAACCTGCACAACTCCAGCATTTCAGCGAAGCGCTGCTGATCGAGGCGCCGCCCCTGTCCGCTCCCGGCGCGCTTGCCATCACGGACTGTGCAGCCGAACAGATTCAGGATTTCTCCATCCTCGACAGCCAGTCAGCCAGCGCCGCCTGCCTGAATGATGCATCGTCAAAAATGGCCGATGCATGGTCCATCCACCTGCCGCCTGACGGCTTCGTCTGCGCCGACTGCCTGGCCGAACTGCACGACCCGGCCAACCGCCGCCACCGCTACCCCTTCATCAACTGCACCCAGTGCGGCCCGCGCTATACGCTGATCACCGCCCTTCCCTACGACCGCCCCAATACCGCGATGCGCGACTTCGCGCTGTGTCCGGACTGCCGGCGCGAATACGAAAACCCGCTCGACCGCCGCTTCCACGCCGAGCCGATCGCCTGCCCGGTGTGCGGACCGCATCTGCAATTCGTCTCGGGCGAAGCAACGCACGACGGGGATGAAGCGGCGCTGGCGGCTGCCGTCGCAGCCTTGCGGCAAGGAAAAATCGTCGCGGTGAAAGGCGTCGGCGGTTATCACCTGCTGTGCGATGCAACGAACGACGCGGCTGTTTCAAGCCTGCGCGCCCGCAAGCCACGCCCGGCGAAACCGCTGGCGGTGATGTTCCGCGATATCGACGCGCTGCGCTGCGCTGTGGAGGTGACGCCTGACATGGAAGCTTTCCTGGCATCGCCCGAGCGCCCCATCGTGCTGCTGCCGAAGCGCCCGGATGCCGGCCTGTCCGGGCACATCGCACCCGGCCTCGCTGAAGTCGGCTGCCTCTTGCCCTACTCGCCGCTGCACGACCTGCTGCTGAACGACTTCGACGGGCCGCTGGTGGCGACCTCCGGCAACCTCTCCGGCGAGCCGGTGCTGACCGACAACCATGAGGCACAAAGCCGGCTCGCCCATCTCGCCGATGCTTTTCTTCACCACAACCGTCCCATCGTGCGCCCGGCCGACGACCCCGTGTACCGCGTCATCACCGGCGTGCTGCGGCCGCTGCGCCTGGGGCGCGGCAACGCGCCGCTGGAACTCGAACTTCCCTCGCCGCTTGCAGAGCCCGTCCTGGCGCTCGGCGGCCACATGAAAAACACCGTCTGCCTCGCCTGGGGCACACGTGCCATCGTCTCGCCCCACATCGGCGAACTCGACACCGCGCGCAGCCTCGACACGCTGGCGCAGGTCGCGGACGACCTGCAGCGTCTGTACCAGGTGCACGCGACGCGCTTGCTGGTGGATCGGCATCCCGGCTACGGCTATCGCCGCTTTGCCCGCGACAGCCACCTGCCCTTGACCGAAATCTGGCATCACCACGCCCACGCCTCGGCGCTGGCGTGGGAATTTCCGGATGTGAATGAATGGATCGTGTTTGCCTGGGACGGTGTCGGCCTTGGCGAGGACCAGACCCTGTGGGGCGGCGAAGCCTTCGCCGGCGCACCCGGCCGCTGGCAGCGCGCCGCCTCGTTCCGGCCGTTCCGCCTGCCTGGCGGTGACAAGGCCGGCCGCGAACCGTGGCGCGCCGCCGCGGCGCTGCTGTGGGAGACGGATCGGGCCGCGCCATTCGCGCCCGCAGCCTTGCAGCAGGCGTGGTCGGCCGGGCTGAACAGCCCGGCCACGTCGGCGGTCGGACGGCTGTTCGATGCCGCGGCAGCGCTGTGCGGCATCTGCACCCACGCCAGCTTCGAGGGCGAAGGCCCGATGCGGCTGGAAGCAACTGCAGCAAACTTCGAAGGCGAAGTCGTTTCGCTGCCGCTTGCACGCGACCCGCTTGGCGTGTGGCGCACCAACTGGGCGCCGCTGTTGCCCATGCTCACCGATCCCACTCGGCCGGTAGCCGAGCGTGCGGCCAGCTTTCATCTCAGCCTGGCGCAGGCGCTGGTCGAACAGGCCAAGCAACTGCACGCGCAAACCGGCATCCAGTCGGTCGGCCTCACCGGCGGTGTGTTCCAGAACCGCCAGCTCGCCGAGGCCGCCATCGACCGTCTTCAGGCTGCAGGCTTTGCCGTGCACCTGCCTCAGCGTACCCCCGTCAACGACGCCGGGTTAAGCTTCGGCCAGGTCATTGAATTTCTTTCAACAACAATATGAACGACACCCGCATCCTCCTCGCGCACGGCAACGGCGGCCGCCTGATGCGCGAACTCATTGCCGACATTTTTGCCCGTCATCTCGCCAACCCGTTGCTCGATACCGACGCCGATGCGGTGACGCTGCCGCCACTCAACGGCGAGCTCATGGTCACCACCGACGGCTTCACCGTGCAGCCGCTGGAATTCCCCGGCGGCAACCTCGGCTCGCTGGCCGTACACGGCGTAGTCAACGACCTCGCCGTGGCCGGCGCCGATCCGCTCTATTTCACCCTGACGGCGCTGATCGAGGAAGGGCTCGAAGTCGAAGTACTGGACCGGCTCATCGCCAGCTTCGCCGCAGCGGCGCGGGAAAACGGCGTGGCCGTGGTCGCCGGCGACACCAAGGTGGTGCGCCGTGGCGAAGGTGGCGGGCTCTATCTGACAGTCGCCGGAATCGGCGTCAAACGCGCCCAGGCGCCGCTCGGCATCGCGCGCATCGCGCCGGGCGACGGGGTGCTGGTGTCCGGCCCGGTCGGTGATCACGGCATCGCGGTGATGCTGGCGCGCGAGCAGTTCGGGCTGTCCGGCGAACTGCGCTCCGACTCGGCCTCGGTGCTGCCGCTGGCGCAGGCCGTGCGCGACCTGCCCGGCCTGCGTTTCATGCGCGATCCCACGCGCGGCGGCCTGGCCACCGTCGCCCACGAGATTGCCCGCGCCTGCGGCCACAACGTGGCGCTGAATCAAAGTGCCGTGCCGCTACGACCGGAAGTGGTGTCGGTGTGTGAAATGCTCGGCTACGACCCCTATTACCTCGCCTGCGAGGGCCGCATCGTCGCCGTGGCCGAGGCCACAGCCGCGGATGAAGTCCTCGCACGCTGGCAGGCGCTGCCTCAAGGTGAAAACGCCCGCATCATCGGCCGCATCGAAGCCGGCGACAGCCGCGTCATCCTGGAAACCGACCTTGGCGGCCGCCGCATTCTCGACGAACTGGAAGACGATCCGCTGCCGCGCATTTGCTGAATCGCCTAGCCGGTTGCGATTGGTGCATCGCCGGGGAAGTCCCAATCCGGGATTGACTGGAACGGCCAGGCCCACGACACTTTCCGGTGTGTCATCGTTTTTTGTCTTGCCATGCATTCACGCTTGATT
>DATMWS010000230.1:0-2088 GCA_035562135.1 Thiobacillus sp.
TGTTCGCATTTGAATGGAGGACGGCGTCGAGCAGCAGGCCCAACCATTTGCTGTAACTGATGTCTTGTCGTATTTTCCGCAGGTCGAAGTTACAATTTGGCGCGAATTTCCCGCCTACTCTGACGGGCGAAAGGCCTCCTCCGGGACGCCGAGCAGGCCGAGCAGCTGACGCTGC
Organism: Thiobacillus sp.; assembly: GCA_035562135.1. Lineage (GTDB taxonomy): Bacteria > Pseudomonadota > Gammaproteobacteria > Burkholderiales > Thiobacillaceae > Thiobacillus. The sequence continues at coordinate 176 of DATMWS010000230.1, forward strand.
AGGTCCGTGAGCTGAACCTCGAAGACCTGCACGGTGTGGCCGTCTTGGGTCAGTTTGTGTTGCTCGGCGAGGCTGTACAGACGCAAGATCTGTTCAGTGGTGGGGTGTGCGCACTGACGCTGCTCCGGATACAGGGGAAGTTCCTCGATGCCCTCACGCTTCATGGCAAGACGCAGCTCGCGCTCGATGAGGGCCTGAACGAGCAGGGCAAGGAAATACAGGGTGAAGAGCGCCTCAATGCGGCCCTCGTTCTTCAGGAGCACGGGAGCGATCTCGTGCACCGTCTTGATCTGTTCGAAGCGCTTCTCGATCATGGGTTGGCCCTTGTGGGCCTGAAGAACCTGGGCTGCTGACAGGCTGCGATCGTTGGTCATCAACGGGTACATGCCATCGCTCCTGTGGTCGTAGGCGATGGCCTCCTCGTCGGTGCTCCACTCGATATCAAAGCGCCGCTTGGTGATCTTGCGGTAAGCGGTCTCGGGCCCTGGGCGGCCGCGGCGTGTTTGCTTGTACACATGGTCTTCACGCACGATGCGCTTGACCTTGAGGTAGCGGCCGACGTGGTGCGTCTCAAGGATCATTTTGAGCTTGAGATCGATCTCGGCGGCGCCCCGTAGCCGGGCCTTCGGGCCGGCCAGGCGTTCGTGCAGCTGCGTGAGCTGTTCCGTGGCTGCGGCGATGTTCCTGCGCCGCCGGGCCTCCTGGTGCAGGGTGAGCAATGCGCTCCAGACCCAGACGACCGACCAGACTTCCGCGGAGGGAAGCGGCGCCCGCCAGACGTACCAGCAGTCGCGCGGCCCGTCGCTGTAGCGCGGGTTGGGCCGGTCCCAGACACACTGCCAGTCCGGGGTGTTGGTCTGGATCCACTGGCGGAACTCTTCGTCTTCCAGGCGGCTGCGCGGCATCACGGTGACGAAGCGCCCGCCGGCGCGCTCGATCTCCTGCATGTTTTGTCGCGAACAAAGTTTACTGTCCGCCACATACAAGAAGTCCGAGCGGCCCGCCACCGCCCGCAGCGTGTTCCACGTTTCGATGTGGCTGCGCGACTCGCTCGCATTGCCGTCGGCACAGCGAAAGGCAACGGGGATGTTGCCGTCGGCACTCATGGTGAGAAAGAGCAGCAACTGCTTCAGGTCAGGGCGGTGCGCCTTGGAGTGCCCGTAGGTGATCACCGGGGCGCTTCGGCCGCGAATCTTTCGTCCCGAGGCGGCGCGATAGCTGCCGCAGAAGCTCACCGAGGTGGCGTCGTTATGGAATTCATCGAAGCGCACGCCAAAGCGGCTCCCGACCGCCAACGCCACCTCGGTGAGCAGCCCCGCCCGGTCGGCATCAAACAGGTGGTCCAGAGCGCGCCCGAGCCGATCGTCAGACAGACATTCCATCTCCTGGGGACGGATGCCGAACATCCCGCTGGCGAACCCGTGCACGCTCTCCTGCTGACGGTATATCGGCTCTCGCTCGACGATGATGGAGCGCAGCAGCACACCAAGAGCACGCGCATGGGGGACGGTGCAGCGCGCGTCGGAGGGAACGTATCGATCGAGCAGCTCTTCCAGACCGACCCGGTCGACGAAGTGATTGACGAGGGGTAAGGGACCCAGACGCTCGCTATGCAGGCTGAAGCGGGCGCGTTGCGGAGGAGATTGTTGCGTTGGCGCCATTCCTACGCTATTATCGTCGTAGGATTCCTAGACAGTCAAGTACCTTGTCCAAACGCAACCCAGAAAAAACAGCCGCTCTGGCACGCGAGCACCTCACTCGCATCCGCCACGCCCTAGCCGAGATCGACACCCTGTGCTCCGGCACCCTGCTCAAGCGGATGATGAAGTGCGGCAAGGCGAGTTGCCGCTGCCAGCAGGACCCAGCAGCCCGCCATGGGCCCTACTACGAGTGGGGGCGCATGAAGGCCGGCA
>DATMWS010000231.1:0-2712 GCA_035562135.1 Thiobacillus sp.
GTTGGCAGGCTGGGGAAATTCGAACCCGACGGTATCGCAGAGGTGAACAAGTTCCGCGACCGTATGCACTTCCATTTTTTCCATCACTCGGCCGCGATGCGCTTTCACGGTTTTTTCCGCGATCCCCAGGTCGTAGGCGATCTGCTTGTTGAGACGCCCCTGCAGGACCTGTTCCAGCACCTCGCGCTCGCGCAAGGAAAGCCGAGCCAGCCGCGACCTGATGCAATTGCAATTCTGCCGGGTGGACGCCTCGGCAGCCTGGCGCCTGATGGCCTGATCCAGGGCCTGAAACAGCACATCCTCTTCCACCGGTTTGACCAGGAAATCGACCGCGCCATGCTTCATGGCCTGCACACTCATGGGAATGTCGCCCTTTCCGGTCAGAAACACCACCGGCAGACAGATACCGGCCTCGGACATGCGCTCATGCAGCTCAAGACCGTTCATGCCGGGCATCTGGACATCGAGCAATACGCAGCCCGGTCCGGCCAGGGGGGCACGCTCCAGGAATTCACCCGCCGAGGCAAACGCTTCGGCGTTCCAGCCCGCGGATCGGAGCAATCGCGTCAGACTGCGCCGCACGGCGGCATCGTCATCCACCACGAATACGGTCGTGCCGACCTGCTGCATCGACTGGGTTTCCTTGGCTAGTTGTTCTTGCATATCTCTACCAAACGCGAGTTAAGAAGGCCAAATCGGTTAATTTCCTTGAAGCATCCAGGCGGCTGTCGGCTACCTTACAGGCGGGCTTCATTCCGTTGCAGCCCTTGGGCTCGCACAAACCCATGTCCGGAAAATGACGTCCTGGAGATTCCGTGTCTCCCGCGAGAGCTGCCTCTGGGAAACACTGAACACGTCCTTCGACAAGCTTCCTTCGACAGGCTTGTATGGTTCTTCACGGTGTTTCTTGGGAGACTGAGAGACGCCGGGGTGGAGGGACATCGACAAGCATCTGCTGTGTTTGCGACAGACAGACGGACTGAGAACTCTCCCACCCACACGGCCAGCGTCGATGAGGAATCTAGCGGCAGATGATGACCGCCGATTTGATCGCAAGCTTACGCCAACGTGTGCCCACCCCAGCATATTGACTCTATACCCGGAGGTGACACCATGCAAAAACTGCTCAATATTGGTGTGGATGTAGCGAAGGATGCAGTGGTGGTAGGCTGCAACGAACAGGGTTCTGCCGTCCGTTCGATTCCCAACCACCGAACAGCCTTGACGGCCTGGTTGGCAAGCTTGCCAAAGCCAAGCCGCATCGGCATGGAGGCCACGGGCTGTTATCACGAATTGCTGGCGGATCTGGCGCATGAGTGCGGCCACACGGTCTTTGTGCTGAATCCCAAGGACACGCGTCATTACGCGCAGGCGGTCGGCCTGCGCGCCAAGACGGATCGCGTCGATGCCTTGCTGATCGCGCGTTTGGTCGCTCACGAACATGCCCGTCTTCATCCCTACCACCCGGCCACTTGCGCGCAGCGGCAACTGGGACGGCTGTTGCGCCGCCGTGCCCAACTGGTCAAGCTGAAAGGCGCATTGAAGCAATCCATGAAGGGCATGACCGGGCTGGCGCGCGATACGAGCGCGTTGGTCGCACAGATGGATGCTTTGATCGCCAAGCTGGAACAAGGCATGGATACGCTGATCGCGTCCATGCCGGGGACGCAGGAGGATCGGCGCAAGCTTGAAACCATCAACGGGGTCGGTGCGGTGGTCAGCGCCGCTTTGATCGAGCCGCTGACACGCCTTCCCTTCCGCAGCTCGGATGCGTTTGTCGCCTTTACCGGCCTCGACCCACGATCCAGGGATTCCGGTCGCAAGGTGGGCAAGCGTCGCCTGTCCAAGCGCGGGCCTGCAGAATTGCGCAGGCTGCTGTTCAACGCCGCCATGGCTGCGACCCGAACCGGTGTCTGGAAGCCCATTTATGAGCACTATCGTGCCCATGGCTTGCCCACGACCGCCGCCCTGGTCGTCATCGCCAGAAAAATCGCGCGCATCGCCTGGTCGATCCATCGGTATCACACAAGTTTCGACCCACAGCGCCTCAAAACCCCTTGACTGAAACCATAGAATCTCAGGGCGAACGGTACGAAGTGGACACGCCTAAACCGAACAGTATTGTCACGCGTGACGCTTGTGCGCGCGCTGGCGTATGGGCGAACAACGAGGTCAAGGGGCTGCCGCTGTCCTGATCGAGTCGGGCGCGGCAGAATTTGGTGCTTAATGCTCGCCCTTGGTCTTGCGGATGCCGGCGATGCGGTTGCCCTGCTTCTGTGGCCCGCCCATGGGGAAAATGGCGTGCAGGTGGTGGTTATTGCCATGTTCCGGACCCCAGGCCTCGCGGAAGTGCCGGATCATGTCGCGCACCTGGGCCTGAACGTTGTGTTCCTCATAGAACTGGCGGATGAAGTGGATCACGTCCCAGTGCTCGTCGGTGAGCGTCAACCCCTCGGCAGCGGCCTGGGCGCTGGCGAAGCCCTCGCTCCAGTCGTCCATGTTCAGGATGTAGCCTTCCTGATCGGTCAACACCTCCTTGCCATCGACCAGTACCTTGCGGGTATAGATGGCATACGGGTTGGTGGTGTTCTGGGTCAGGGTCTTGTGATGCATGTCTCAATCTTTCTTGTGCCAGTTCCTTGCATGACCGGGATGGGTGATACGGCCTGATGCAAGTCGATGTAAAGTTTAACCCTCTATTCCAGGGACAAA
>DATMWS010000232.1:0-5716 GCA_035562135.1 Thiobacillus sp.
GCATCAACTGCTTGCCACCACCGCGCGCGCCGTGACCGAATACCTCAATGCCCAGATTGCCGCGGGCGCGCAGGCGGTGATGGTGTTCGACACCTGGGGCGGCGCGCTGTCGCCGCGCGACTACAAGGAGTTCTCGCTGCGTTACATGCACGAGATCGTGTCAGGTCTCACGCGCGAAGCCGAAGGCCGCAAGGTGCCGGTGATCCTGTTCACCAAGGGCGGCGGCCAATGGCTCGAGTCCATGGCCGAGACCGGTTGTGATGCCCTGGGTATTGACTGGACCACCGACCTCAAGGACGCCCGCGCGCGCGTCGGCAAACGCGTCGCACTGCAGGGCAACATGGACCCGTCCGTACTCTACGCCTCACCCGACCGTATTCGTGCCGAGGTTGGAACCGTGCTGGCGAGCTTCGGTCAAGGCAGCGGCCATGTGTTCAACCTCGGCCACGGCATCCACACCGGGATAAACCCCGACCACGTTGCCGCGCTTGTCGAGGCTGTTCACGTCGAGAGCAGGAAGTATCACCTCTGAGCAGAGCCCGTTATTGGCAAGTATCCGCGCCGCCACGCGGTTGACGTATAGTCGTCCCCGGGCTTAGCCTGATCAACGTAATCGGCGTACAAAAAAACGAGGGCCGGTATGGACAATAAACGTACTACTCCTGACGATCAGCCAGAAGCCATTCGGGCCGATGTCTGGCGGACACGCGCAGGGGCCGATGACGTCACTCGCGGTTACCACGATATCCCATCAAAACAATCTGCGGGCACCTCATTCAGGCAGCGTGTGAGCATCCGCAAGCCCATGCCCTGCAATATCCTGGTCAAGATTGGTTCTTCCTATGTCATCGCCCGGAAAATTCATGACATTAGTCTGGTCGGCGCGTTTGTGGAAATGGACACCACAGGTTTGGTGGCGGGGAACCTCGTTGAGCTTGTCATCGGGTTTGCCTATAACCAGCGCCAGATCGAACACCAGATTTCAGCTGAAGTTGTGCGTGTTGAAACAGAGGGCGTCGGCTTCAGGTTCTGTGCATACGGCAACCGCACTTACACGGACTTGGTAAATCTTCTCTACGCACTGTAACCCGGCGTGCCGGTCATAGGGGACGCTTGCCCGGTATCCTGCCATGCAACGCTGGCGGGCGCTTTGGCGTTAGCCAGGGGCGGTATGGACACCCGGAATGGATCTGTGAGGAAGAATAAATGGCCACTGACAATACGCGCCGACAGAATAACGAATCATCCATCGGCCGTAACACAAGCGAAAATCGTGCGGGTGGTACCCGGTTGCTAAGACAGCTGGCCACCGAGTTATTCGGAGCCATTGAGGACCACCGGAAGTGGATAAACAGTGATCGCGCCCGCGCACTGGGAACCACATTCGAGATTGCGGGACGGCTTTTTGCCTACGCTGCCTATATTGCCCTGGCGTACCTGGCATTCAATAGTTTTGTGGCCATACGTAATGGGTTAACCACGGGTCTTTATGCCATTCCCGAGCATATCGATGGCTCGCGTGTTGCCCTGTTTAACATACTGGCAACCGGGCTGGTCGGACCGATCGCCATTATGGCTATCGGCATCGGGATTGGCTGGATGTACAACTTGACGACCGCCGCGGCCAATCGGGTATTGCCGCGCTTTGTACGACCGCTGGTTCATCCCACGATAATGTTCGCAGTTGCAACCGCCTTCGCTGTCTTTCATGCCGCTGTAACGGCGACAGTTGCCAGAGGCTATCTCCACGCAAAAGCAAATATAGAAGCGGCGTCTCCCCAGGAGGCTGTTTCTATAAAGGTTATCGAGATTCCCAGTCCTGACGCTCCGAGCGTCTCCGAGGCTACGGATCACGCTTCCTCGAGTGAACGCGATCTGGTGCGATTGAGGTCGATGTTTAGTGGTGGCCGGCCCTGTTCGAATGACGTTCAAGGAGCGGAGTTGAATCCTCAACCAGAAGTCGCGCGACCAGAGCCGGGGCTTGCGCCAAGTCGTGATTGTCAGGGTGAAAAAACAGCCCCGCATGAATAACTGCAAGGCAGACTCGATGTCTCGTTCAACAATCATTCAATGAGCTCCGCGGCGGACGGAGTTGGTCTGCGGCGCGTCTGTGTCCAGCCGTCGGGTTGACCCGAGACTGGTAGAACGGGTACGGTAACGGTGCGTGGAGGTTGAATTTATTATTCATAACCCTTCAAGACCAAGGAAGTAAGCCATGAAAAAACTATCGGTAACATACACAGCCGCCATGCTGGCGTGTTCCGCGGCCATGCTGGCGGCCGCCCCGGCACGCGCTGAGTTCGGGATCGGTATTAACGTAAGCAACCTCGGCTTCGGTGTCGAGGCCCGGCAGGTTCTGTCGCCGTCGCTCGGCCTGCGCTTCGGTATTGCCGGCCTGGCCTACAATACCGAGTTCGAATACGACGATATCGACTATGACATCAAACAGAGCACGGCCGTGCCGGAAGTGAAACTCGACTGGCGTCCGATGCAGGGCGTGTTCCGCCTGACCTTCGGCCTCGCCTATTACAACGAGGTATCGGAGCTCAAGCTGACCCCCGAGCCTGTCGGTTCGTATACGATCGGCAACAACTCTTATACTGCCGCACAAATCGGCACTCTCAACGGCAAGCTCAGCTATCATGTGGGTGCGCCCTATCTCGGCGTGGGCTGGGATTTCCTGCCGAAAAACAAAAACATCGGGTTCACGATCGACGCGGGTGCCTACTACCGTAACGAGCCGGACGTGTCGTTGACCGCAACCGGAGGTACAGGGGTGTCGGCCAACGACCTGGCGCTTGAGGCAAACAGCATCAAGAGTGATGCCTGGACCTTCGTCCCGACCATCAAGCTCGGCATGCTGTTCCGCTTCTGATCGCCCGGTACCTGACCGGCAAGAAGGCGTGCTGACTACGCGCCTTCTTTTATTGCATCTGTCTGTGTTCCGGATCGTTTTGGGCGTGCACGGTTTCGGAAAAAATCGGGCTTAATCTTCTGTGCCGACCTGCTATCAACCATCGCGCTGATTTTCGGGTCGGCGCTCACCAGTCGTGGCACCATGCTGTGCACGCCGGTGCCGACGATTCGTGCGTCCGGTTCCGCAGCGTGCGCAGGGGCAGGGCGCACAAAGTCGTGATACACACAGTCACGCCGATATGGCAGGCAGCCATCAGGAACGAAGCGACGAATCACGCTTCGCTCAGCAGCATCTCGATAATTCGTTCGCCCTGGCTGCCATAACCGCCGCCAAAAAGATTGAAGTGATTGAGCACGTGATAGAGGTTATACAGATTCTTGCGCGCCCGATACCCGGCATCGAGCGGCCAGGTCTCGTTATAGGCCGCGTAGAACCCCGTGCTGTAACCGCCAAACAACTCGGTCATGGCGATATCCGTTTCCCGATCGCCGTAGTACACGGCCGGATCGAAGACCACCGGCGTGCCATCGCGCAACGCCGCGTGGTTCCCGCCCCACAGGTCGCCGTGCAGCAGTGACGGCGATGGTTGATAATTCGCAAAGAATGCCGGCAGTTTTTCCAGAAGTTGTTCCCCGCGGCGCAGAAAATTTCCACCCGGGTTGTTTCGGGCGGCCAGCTCGAGCTGAAAGCGCAGCCGGTGCTCGCGGTAGAACGTAACCCAATTTTGTTCCGCGGTGTTGATCTGCGGTGTGGAGCCGATGGTGTTGTCGCGCCGCCAGCCGAACCCGGTTGTCGTGCTGCGGTGCATGGCTGCGAGCTGGTGGCCAAGTAGTTCCTCGGTTTTCCCGGCGCTGGGTCCGATGTCGAGATATTCGAGCACCAGAAATGCCTGGCTATCGTGCGTGCCAAGGCAGATGGGTTGCGGGACATGCACGCTCTTCGAGTTCGTGATCTCGGCGAGTCCTTCTGACTCGGCCTCGAACATGGCAAGACGCGTCACGTCGTTGAGCTTCACGAAGTAGCGCCGACCCCCGCCTTCCAGCATCTCGGCGGTGTTGATGTCGCCGCCGCTCACGCCGCGCCGGCCTTCGGGCCGGAAGACTTCACCCGTGGCCTGCGTTATGGCGCGCGCGATGGCATCTTGCAGAGACATATTTCAGTCCGTCTTGACCGGAACGCCCCAGGCGCCTGCAAAGAAACACTCGGTGAGCGGTTTGCGGGTGCGCGCGGCGGTTTCGGCCTCCCGGTATTCCTCTTCCAGGCTGTCCGCTGGCCCCGGGTGGCCAACCGCAATCATCGCCATCGGGGTGTAGTCCGCGGGAATGGCAAAGGTCGCGCGCGCCTTGTCCGGGTCGTAACCGCCCATTGGGTGAGCCACGAGACCCATGGCGGTAGCCTGGAGATAAAGGTTTTGTCCGGCGGCGCCGGTGTCGTGCTGGCCCCAACGGCTTGGCTTGTGGTTGCGCTCGAAGAAGCTACCGGCGCAGGAAAGCATTAATACCGGTGCGTTGATGACCCATTTCTGGTTCCACTCACCGAGACAGCCAAAGGCCTTCTGCCAATTGCCGGCGTCGGTGTTGCGGTCCCAGACCAGAAAGCGCCACGGTTGATCGTTGAAGCAGGAGGCTGCCCAGCGCGCCGCTTCGAGCAGGGCGGTGAGCTGCTCGCGTGTGACCGGTTTCAGGGGGTCGAAGGCCCGCCCGCTCCAGCGCCGTGCGATAACGTCGTTGATCGGAACCTGGGTATGGGCGAGCCTTGATGCCATCGGTGTTCTCCAATTCATTGGGTTGTTGCCGCCGACTTCCGCGTTTGAGGCCGAAAAAAATCACCCCGGTCAAGCGGTTATTCACAGTTGCACGGGATTTTACGGAGTCGACAGAATGTGAACGGCCGGGACTGTATCAGCGGTCGCTAATCTAACATAAGTGCTTGAATTGCAGATGTATATAAAATTCGATTAATTTTTAGTCAATCAGTCAAAAAACCGTCATATGGCTTAATTTTTCAAAAGCGTAAGAACGATGCACAGTTTTATCCACAGATATTGTGAGTAACTACGAGATTGTTTTGCAACAAGGAGTTAGCCCAATATCGACAGGGACACGTGAACGTGGAGCCAGATGTTTCACGGCTTGGTGAACAGCACGCTGTGTTAGATTCACGGCATGTCTGCAGCTCCTCGCTTCGCGCGCATTGCCGTTCCTTCACCGCTCCCGCGTCATTTTGACTACTGTCTGATCGCTGGCGAACCCGTCCCGGAACCCGGGACACGCGTGCGCGTGCCCTTTGGCAGACAGGAAGTGACGGGTGTGGTGTTGGGCGTTGCGATGGAAAGCAATTTACCACGCGAGAAACTGAAATCCATCCGCCGGTTGCTGGATGTCGAGCCGCTTCTGTCGCCCACGCTCATGGAACTGCTCGTCTGGGCCAGCGCTTATTACCACCATCCGATTGGCGAGGTGATGGCGACGGCATTGCCAGTGCTGTTGCGGCGCGGACTGCCGGCCGCGGCCGCGGGCGAGAAGTGTTACGCACTGACGGATGCGGCGCGCCAGCTTCCGCCCGATGCCTTCAAACGCTCACCACTGCAGCAGCGCCTGGTGCAGACATTAAGCCAGCATGGCGAAGGCCTGAAGGCAGCAGCGCTTGCCGAGGTCGCCGAGAATTGGCGCGATGCCATGAAGCGTCTGGAGGCGCGCGGGTTCATCCGTGTTAGCGAGGAACCGTGTCTGCCGCCCAAGCCGCCCGGCCGTCACAGTGCGCCGCAGCTTACGACCGCGCAGGAAGAGACGGGTGCGT
>DATMWS010000233.1:0-8578 GCA_035562135.1 Thiobacillus sp.
CCATCACCCCAAGCCCCGGGACGGCAGTCGCGCCCACCGTCCCGGGGCTTGGGGTGATGGCGGGCGCTGCAGCTTGGGGTTGGGTCGCTTCCGCGATGACTGCCGGCTCCGGCTTGTCAGCATTCCTTGCTGGTTCCGGCAGCAGCCGCGGCGCCAGCATCAGCCCCACTCCGGCCAGCACCAGGATCAGCGAGGGATGGGTGACGTTGAGTTTGATGCCGAACGCCTCGACCGACGACGCCTGCGTGCTGGTCTTGCTGTAGATGAACATCACCAGCCCGGTGGCCACCAGCACCAGGCCGGCCAGCACCAGAAGGGTATCGAACAGGGCGGAGAAATCGGCTGGCATGATGGGCTCCCGGGCTGCGTTCAGTAATGCAGGTCGCGTCCGCTAAACAGCCGTTTCGGCAGCGTCGGCATTTCAGTCACTTGCCGCTGGATTTACGCTTGCTGCGCTTGGGGGGCGCGGGCTGCGTGTTCCATGGCACCGGCATTTTCAGGATGGTTTTGGGCCCCACCAGACACGGCGTCTGTTCGTACTTGAGGCGCTTGAGTCGGTCGCCCACACTTTTGATCAGCGCGACGAAGTCGGGATTGCTGCGTTGGCTGCGGCTGGCGCGCAGGCTCTCTGCCAGGCTGTAGGTGAATGCGCCGAACGACTGCACGCCGTGGCGGTATTCGTAGGACAGCTGGTTTTCCTGGCAGGCTTCGATGATGACCGGCAGGTAAGGGCCGTGATGGCCCAGCGCGCGGCGCGTTTTTTCGTAGTCCTTTTGCGCAAGCGTGCGCAGGCCGACGGCGCGCCCGATCCGGTAGCTTGCCCCACTGCTGCCCAGAAATGCAGCGCCCTTGTCCTGTTCCAGCGAACGGCTGGGCGTGGCGAGCGGACGTTCCTCCCACATCTGCAATTCGGCGTTCCACTTCAGGGCACGGTGGCGGATATCGTCCGGCGGAGTGATGCCGCGCACGCGCCGGCTGCCTTCGCGCGACATGCCACCGGAATGGCAGCAGTCGAAAATCGCGGCGAAGTAGCTGTCGTAGGGCAATTGGCTATAGAGCCCGAGAAACTGCTTGTCGGTGATGGCGCGTGCAGGCGTCCAGTCGAAATCGTAGGGAACCAGGCATTCGTCCAGATGGTCGACTTCGTCGCTTGCGCCGTAGGCCGGGATCTGCGCGCCGTGACCGGAATAGAACAGAACCCTTTCGTCGCCCGCCTGCACGCCGTCGAGCAGCCAGTGCATGCGATCGAGGATGCCGTCGGCGGTGGCGCGCTGGTCCAGCACCACGCGAATGTCCTCGGCGTCGAAGCCGCATTCCTGCAGCACCGCGCTCATCAGGAACACGTCGTTGACGCAGCCCTCGAGGCGGTTGGCCGGATCCGGGTAGTCGTTGATGCCGATCAGCAGCGCCCGTCGCGTCGGCTTGGCGCTGGCCTTCTGGAATGCCGTCAGGCCGCGTGCCATTCCGCGCTCGACTTTGGCGCCCGACAGCGCACGCCAGACCGTGGCGCGCGTGTTGGGGTGGACAAGATAGTGCGCGGCGTCGTGGTTGAGCGGGTCGTTGGGGATGTCGAACCGGGTGCCGACTTCCTCGAAATTGCTCGCGTCCAGGCGGATGTCCGCCGTCAGGACATGGTCGTCCGGGTTGTACAGATGAAACCAGCGGTTGGCGTCGGGCAGGCTTCCCAGCCGGCCGGCAAAGGCGTCGCGCACGCACGGATTGCCGATCTGCGCGCCGAGCGAGACAAAGGTCTTGCCCTCGATCGCCTTCGCATTGCGGAGGAAGGTGTCGTAGCAGATGAGCGACCCGAGGCTGTGCCCGCATACCACGTCGTAAGCCCCCGCCTGCATTTTTTGCAGGACGGCATCGCGCGCGGCTGCACGCAACTTTTCATCGCTGACCCACTGCGCCACCATGCCGGCGGTCCAGCGTACCTGCTCCGGCATCTCGAACAGGCCGCGTTCACGCGTAAACAGATCGCCCACGCCGTGCACCATGCCGCTCGCCAGCACGCTGGCAAATGCGGCGGCATAGGTGAGCGGGTTGAGCGGCGCCTGGTCGAACAGCGCGTCGTACTGGAGAAAGTCGCACGTCACCTTCAGATCGGGATTCCACGCGCGCAGGCCGTCGCCGATGGCGCGCGTCCAGGACGCTTGCAGATCGGGGTCGGCGTCGCCGTGGCCGACACCGTGTACGCACAGGAGGGAAAGTGATTTGGCCATGCTGCTTCCTTTTTTTCCGGGTGAGGATAAATGTGCGGCTGCATTTCAGTGTATGAAATCCAGGCCTGCGTTGCTCAGCCATCCTGACGCGCCGAATTGCAAATCCGGCGACGGCGTAGACGCGCAAGGATTGCGGCAGAGATGCGCCGATCGGGCGTGCCATCTGCGGCGAACGGCTGTTCTCCTGTCCGGGAATTCGGCTCGCCGCGCGCCATCCGGGTCAGAGCGTTTTCAGATATTCCAGCAGCGCGGCCTTACCCGCAGCCGGCAGGCCGGTTCCGAAATCGTGGCCCTGGTTGCCGTTGCCGCGCAGCCGGGTGTCGTACAAGGTGCCCGCGCGTTCGGCTTCCGGACCCTGCACGACAAATCCGACGCGTCCCGGGTCGTACACGTCGTAGCCGCGCCAGAAGCGTTGCGGACGCTGTGCCGGCGGCGTCAGCAGGTCGGTCAGCGTCGGTACCGAGCCGTTGTGCAGATAGGGCGCGCGCAGCCATATGCCGTCGAGGAACTGCGCCACATACCCGGTCAGCGGGGCTTCGACCAGTCCTTTGCGCTGGATGCCCATGTCGCTGACCACCTTGTTGGCCTCGATCGCCGCCTGCTTGCCCCAGGTGTCGATGCGGCCACGGTCGGTGCCGATTTCGGAAAGCGGAACGATGGTGCCGGTGCGGCTGCTTGCGTGACAGGCCGCGCAGTTGGCGTCGAACACCGCCTTGCCCTGGGCCGCGCGGCTGGCGTCGATGGGGAAGGGGTATTTCGGCGCGGGTTTGTTCTTCAGGTAGTCGACCAGCCAGTCGATCTGGCCTAGGAAATCGGTCTTGTCCTTTGGCTCCGCCCCCATCAGCCCCAGCGCCGAATCGATCACGACCGAGTACGGGTCGTGCGAATCCCCCGCGAAGTTCATGCGGTGGCCTTTTTCCGGCTGGTATTTCTTCAGGTTCCACACCGAGGGCATGTCGGTCGGGCCGAAGCTGTCGTCCATCGGCCAGCGGATCATGAAGTACTTGGTCAGGTTCATCGCGTCGTCGCGCCCGCGTCCCCACTCGGGAAAATCGTGGCGGTAGATCCACTGGAACTGGCCTTCACGCTCGGTCAGGCGCTTCTTGGTGATCGGGATGATGAGATAGCGGTAGGCCAGGCGGTCGATGAAGTCGAGGTCGGCGGCGAGGTTGATCTCGGCCATCAGGGTGTCGGCGTTGAAGCGCGGGTCCCTGGCGCAGTCGACCAGGAAGCGGAAGAAGGCCTCGAGGTCGAGCGTGTGGTTGGGGCCGGTGACGACCAGGGTCGGTGTCTCGTCGGGCTGGCTGCGATAGCTCGCCACATGGCAGGAGGCACAGGTGTTGGCGACGCGGTCGAAGCCAATCCGCCGCTTGGAAAATCCCACCGGCAGTTCCTGTCCCTGTTCCCACACCACGCCGAAGGTGGCGTAACCGATGCCGGGCTTGGGCAGCTTGTCGGGAAAGACGCGCGGCAGCACGTAGAAAATCCAGTAGGGAATGCCGGCGTCGTTTTCCGCCCCGATCGAACCGTACTTGAAGCGCTCGTCCGGATTGTCGAACTGCGTCGCGCCGTAGTCGCGCATGAAGCGGTCCCATCCGATGAAGCCGAGGACGATGGCGAGAATGAGCACGGCGAGCCCCAGGATATTGATCCAGCGGGGACACCTGCAACGTAGACTCATCATATGTTCCTCCGGTATCTCAGGGTGTACACCAGGTGATTGCTGCCACCGCGCTCTTGCTGATCTCGTACGTTTCGTTGGTGCGTTGCGCGGCGTTCTCCGGTTTGGCCAAAAGGGTCTCGCCCGTAAAAAATACGTTCAAACGACCGGACCGCACGACCCTGGCGTGTGCTTCAGTCCTTGCCGATGCGGGCAACAGCGGGGTCAGCGTGGTGGGTGAAACCTTGCTGGTATCCAGATCGAGATAGGCACAGCGTGGTTTGGGGCCTGCCAGTTCCTGCGGCCAGTGCTGAGTGTAGTAATTGATTGCAACGGCCATGATCAACAAGGTAAAGATGATGATCGCAAGCGGGATCATGAATCCTCTGGCAAGTCTGAAATAACCCTCTACCAACGCCCCGAGCGCATTGACAAGCGGAATCCTGGACGCGGAATGCTGTTCGCCTTCGAGCGCGGGGCTCAAGTAGGCACAGATCACGAAAATAACGGTGGAAAGTTGCCTCCATTTTTCCCAATTGACATCAGGGAGCCCAAGCATTGCTGCAAGGCTTGTGCATGCCACGAGGTACCAGCTCAGGCGCAGCACTTTTCGCCAGCCTGTATGGGCACGCTCACGGCTGAGCGTGCCAGGAATGAGCTCGCTCACCCTATGGATTCCCCAGGCGATTGCCGCGCAAGACAGCAGGATGGAGACGACGATGAAGCCGGCCAGTAGGTACTGCGCATCCAGCGGCGGCAGCAGGCCGAGGTTGTTGTGCCAGGCGTGCAAGCTCCACACGATGTAGCCGAGCAGGTATTGCAGACCGGCGATGACCAGAACGGCGTCACGGATGTGGTCATAAGGCAGGCTTTTCAGCCGCCACCAGACGCGAAGCGGCGCGGCGGCGGTCGATCTGGCGGGAAGGGAGAAGGCGGAGTCGTTCATGGCGTCATCCTCAAAAGGTCTTCAGGTATTCCAGCAGTGCCCACTTGTCGCTGTCCGGCAGCGTGGTGCCGTAGGCCGCGCCTTCGTGGCCGGCGTTGTGGTTGCCGGGGAGTTGGGTTTCGTAGGCGAACAGGTGGCGGCCCTGGCTGACGGGCTGGTCGGCGACGAAGCCGAGGTGCTTCGGGTCGTAGAGGTCGTTGCCGCGATAGAACAGCTTCGGGCGCTGCGCAGCGGGTTGCAGCAGATCCCACAGCGTCGGCACCGAGCCGTTGTGCAGATAGGGTGCGCGCAGCCAGAGGCCGTCGAGCGGCGCGTTGGCGTAGCCCCAGGTTTTGCGGAAGTGGATGAAGCGGTATTCGGGATGCGCCGAGTACAGCATGCCCTGGTTCTGCGCGAGTTGCGGCGTGTATGAATCGAGCCGCCCGCGGTCGGTGCCGATGGCGGCGATCGGTGTGACCTTGCCGACGTATGGGCCGGAAAAATCGCTGCCGCTTTTGCCGTGACAGGCGGCGCAGGTGTGCGCGTAAATCAGGGCGCCGCGCGCGGCGAGCGGGTGGTCGATCGGGTAATAACTGCCGAATGGCGGCGGCGTGGCGGTGGCGATCCACGCTTCGATGCGGGCGATGGCGGCGTGGTCGATCAGTTTCGGCGTGGCGCCGGTGCCGAAGGCGGCCGACAGGTTGCGTTCCTCGACGCGGCTGTTGTTGCCGTCCCAGTGCAACTGCATGCCCTGTTTCTTGCCCTGGTTCCAGATCGCCGGGAAGTCCGATACGCCGATCAGCTCTTCTTTGGGCAACTGCTCGAACGGCACGCTGAAGATTGCCTTGGCCGAGTTGAAGGTATCGACCCGGCCCGGCCCCCAGTCGGCCTGCTGATGGATGAAGCGCAGGCGCCCAAGCAGGCCGGCGACGCCGTCGCGCATGAGGTGGATGCCGAGCGGATAGACCACCCACTGGTCGAGCAGCCCCAGGCCGCCTGCTTTTTCATTGATGCGTGGCACCACCTGGGCGGGGGTGAAGCGGCGGTCGTTGACGCATTGCTGGACGAATTTCTGGAAGCCCATCAGATCCAGCTGGTTGGCGGGCATGCCGGAGACCAGCATCGGCTGGGCGTTGGGCGTGGTGCGCACGGTGGCGGTGTGGCACACCGCGCAGTTGAGGAACACGCGGTCGATGCCCATATGCCGGCGCTTCGACATGCCCACCGGCAGATCGCGGCCGGGTTCGAATATGAAGCCGAGCGAGGCATAGCCCTTGCCCGGCAGCAGGTCGGGGCAGACTTCGGGAAGCACCTGGAACAGCCAGTAGGGGAAGCCCATGTTGCGCTCGCCGCCGGTGGAGCCGTATTTGAAATGTTCGACCGGATCGTCGTAGCGCACCGGACGATCGGGCAGGAAGCGGATCGCCGCGCCGAGTGCGCCCAGTAAAACCAGCGCGACCCCTGCCCACAGCCAGAAGCGGCAGGCGCTACAGGAATTGGCATGGGCGGCGGTCATGGCGGCTTCAGAAGGGGTTGATCGCGCGGTTCTTCAGCGTCAGCGCAACGTAGCTGTCGATGGAGTGCTGCTTCAAGTCCGCCGGGCCCATCTTGCCCAGATCGTCGATGCGGCCCTGCATGCGGTTGAGGAAGGCATCCCACCAGGCAGGATCGACCAACAGCGCGCCTTTTTTGTCGAAACACATAAAGCGTCCGACATGCGAAAACCCCATGGTGCGCAAGGGCACGCGCGTGACCAGATCGGCGTTGTTGACGTAGCGAAACGCGCGCGGGCCGAAGTCCTGATTGAAGGTGCGTTCGAACACGCGGTCGCCGACGCGCGGCGCGCCGAAGTTGTAGAGCCCGCTGACCGGCTTGTCGCATTCGCGCCAGCGCGCGGTCGCCAGAATGGCAAGGGCTGCCCCCAGACTGTGGCCAGTGATCCACAGCGATTGCGCGTGATCCTGAAACTCGCCGATGCAGTCATTCAGATCCCCCCATACGCGATCCACCGCCTGATGGAAACCGTTGTGCACCAAGCCGAACGGGGTGGCGACAAACTGGGTGTCGAGATCGCTCATCCAGTCCTTCAGCTTGTTCGGCTCGGTGCCGCGAAACGCCAACACGATGGCGCGATCGTTGCCCATCACATAGGCCTGGGTGTCGCGCCGCTCGATAAAGCGGCAACGCGGAAAGCCCCAGGCGGCCGCCCATTTTTTGATCTCGTCGGCGCTGTTGTAGGCCAGACGCGCGGCTCTGGCCAGCGCGACGGCGTTTTCGCCGTGATACAGCGCGGTGGCAGGCTGGAAGTTGTCAAAGGGCTGAGGCATGAAGTGTCCTTTCGGTTCAGGGCGTGGCGGTGGAGGGCAGGCAGGCGCGCAGCTGCTCGAACGGCCGCGCGAGTACTTCGTCGGGTTGGCCGCCCCGGGCGCGGATGCGCTGGCGCGCGTCGTCGCGCAGCGCCGCCAGCTGGGGCGAGCGTGTCCAGCCGGACGCATCGATGCCGCGCGCGGCAAGGGCGGTGAGCGGCGGCATGGGGGTTTTTCCACGCTGGGCTTCGGCCACGTTCCACAGGCTCAGGCGATAAAAGATGCGTTCGGCGCAATGTTCGAGACGCGCATTGACGACAGCCTCGTCCCCGTGCAAAAAGTTCGGCGGAAAATTTATCGTGCTGTCATGGCATTGGCCGCAGTGGGTGCGAAACAGACCGTGTGTGCCAGTGGCCTGCGCGATGGGTTCGGTGCGCGCGGGCGGCAACTTCGTGCGAACGGTTTGATGCGGCATGCCGAGTTCGTCCAGCAAGGCGGTGAGCAGCGACGCGCTGAACGGGCGGATGGCCAGTTCGCCGCGCGCGCGCAGCCGTTCCAGGGCGGTGCTCAAATCGCGGTGCGCCAGTTTGTCGACGGCCGTGGCGTCGAGCATCCCGGCCAATCCGACAATGAAGGCCGTTTTGTCAGGTGCGGGCCAGTGCGCCAGCGGCGGGCGCAGCAGCAGGGGGTCGTGTGTGGCGTCGGGCAACGCGGCCAGCGGATCGCGGTTGGGCAGGTCGGGGTTGGGAATGGGCAGGCCGCGCGGCCAGCGGGTTGCCCAGGCGCGATCCAGCGCCGGCAAAATGGCGGGCGCAGGCAGGCTGCCGGCCCGGGCATATTCCAGGGCGGCGCCAAACGCCTCCATGCGGCAGCGGTCGCCGGTTTCGCCCGCGCCGCAGCCCTGTTGCCACAGCGTTTGCCAGACCGAGAACAAATTGGCGCGGTCGGTTGCCGCGTCGATGAAATACGCGATGTCGGTGCCGGTCAGTTTGACGCCGTAAAAGTCGCGTCGCGTTTCCCTCAGGCGGGCGGCAATGGCCGGGTTGGCCGGGGTTTCGTCCCACAGCGGGCGGGCAAAGATGGGCGCGGCGTTCTGGTGGCAGGCGAGGCACAGGCTGCGCCGCGCGTAAAAAATCTGCGGCGTTGTGCCGGCCTGATAGTCGCGCACGATCTGGAATTCGAAGCGGCCGGCGGCATCGTTGTAGCTGATGACTTCGATGACCTTGCCCTTCTCGTGATAGCCGAGAAACAGCCGATCCTTCAGGGGCGCGACGCCCGGGACGTTGCTGCCATCTGCCGCGGCCACCACGCGCGGAAAATGGAAGAAGTCCGGTGCCCCGGCATCGCGCTGCAGGGAGCGTCCCAGGGGAATCAGCGTGATTTTCAGCGGCGGCAGGCCGCTTCGGTCAGGCTGCATCTGCGCATTGATTTTTTTCACCAGCCGGGAAAACGGATAGGGCACGGG
>DATMWS010000234.1:0-2176 GCA_035562135.1 Thiobacillus sp.
CTGTTTCCGCACCTGACGGTGGCAAAGAACGTCGGCTTCGGGCTACGCAACGTCACGAAGGAAGCCAGGCAGGCGCGCATCGACGAACTGCTGGATCTGGTCGGCCTGGCCAGCCACGCCGAGCAATATCCGCACCAACTCTCCGGCGGCCAGCAGCAGCGCGTCGCGCTGGCCCGTGCGCTGGCGCCGCGCCCACGCCTGATCCTGATGGACGAACCCTTCTCCAACCTCGATGTCGAGCTGCGCGAGCGCCTGTCGATCGAGGTGCGCGACATCCTCAAGCGCGAGGCGACCACCGCGCTCATCGTCACCCACGACCAGAACGAGGCCTTTGCGCTAGCCGACTGGGTCGGCGTGATGCACGAAGGCCGCATCCAGCAGTGGGATACGCCCTACAACCTGTATCACGAACCGGCCAACCGCTTCGTCGCCGATTTCGTCGGCCAGGGCGCGATGGTCACCGGCGAAGTCATCAACGACCATCAGGTGGAAATCGAACTCGGCGTGCTCAGCGGACACATCCCGGTCGAGTGCGACGCCAGCGGCTGCGAGGAATGCGTGCGCAACTGCCGTGTCGACGTGCTGCTGCGACCGGACGACATCATCCACGACGACGACAGCCTGCTCTTGGCCGAAGTCGAGAAAAAAGCCTTCCGCGGCGCCGAGTTCCTCTACACGCTGAAACTACCGAGCGGCCAGCGCGCGCTGTCGCTGGTGCCCTCGCATCACAACCACGCCATCGGCGAGCGGATCGGCATCAAGCTGGCGGTCGACCACGTCGTGGCGTTCCGCCGCGAATAAGCCCCTTGTTGTCGCCCATGGTGCCCTCTCCGCTGCGCGGCCTGCTGTTCAATGTGGGGCTCGGCTTCACCGCTGCCCTGTTGCTGATGCTGGCCGTGATCGGGCTGGGTGTCACCCAGATGGCGCGCATCAACATCGAGTTGGCGAATGTGGTGTCAGTCAACAACGTCAAGACCCGTCTGGCCTCGCACATGCGCGACACTCTGCGCGACCGCGCGATGCTGATGCACAATATCGTGGTGTCGATCGACCCCTGGGAAAAGGATGCGATGTTCATGCAGTTCCTGGAATACGGCGAACGCTACGCCAAGAATCGCATCCAGCTGGTCGCCATGCTCAGCACGCCGGACGAAAAACGACTGATGGATGAGCTCGACATCATCATTGCCAGCAACCAGCCAGTCATGTTAAGCGTGGTCGAAGCGGCGCTCGACGAGAACAATTACGGCGCGCTGACGCAACTGCAGGACGAAGCCATCCCCCTGCAAAACCGCCTGGTCGAAGCGCTCGACAACATGACCCGTCTGCAACGCGAGGCCAACGAAACGGCACTCGGCAAGACCTTCGCCGCCTATCAGGCCACCCGCAACCTGATGCTGGTTCTGGGCATTATCGCCACGCTGCTGGCCGCGCTGGTTGCAGTGCTGGTAAGCCGCCGCATGCTGACCCAGACGCGCCAGCTGGAAACAGAAAAGCAGAAATACCAGACCCTTTTCGAAACCAATTCCGACGCCGTCGTCATCCTCGACGAAAAGGGATTTACCGATTGCAACCCGGCCACGCTGTCGCTGTTTGGCATGGACTCGGTCGCCACCTTCCTCCAAATCCCCATTTCACAACTTGGCACTGCGGTTCAGGCGAATGGCGTGACTGCCTACGACCACGCCAAGCGCGCCATAGACCAGGCCAAAAGCCAGGGGCATGCGGTGATGGACTGGCAGGGGCGGCGCCAGGATGGCACGATTTTCTCGGCTGAAATCGCCATGCACGCGATGCAACTGGAAGGCAAGCCGGTGATCCAGGCGATCATGCGCGATGTGTCCGAGCGCCGTGCCGTCGAAGCCGCCAAGGAGACTGCACGCGAAGCCGCTCTGCAAATGGCGCACGCCAAATCACAGTTCATCGCCAACGTCAGCCATGAAATCCGCACCCCCATGCACGGCATTCTGGGGATGGGCGGGCTGCTGTTGAAAACGCCACTCGACGGCCGCCAGCGCGAATATGTCTGCACCCTGAAAAGCTCGGCGGAAAGCCTGCTCACCATCATCAACGACATTCTCGACTTCTCTAAAATCGAGGCGGGCAAACTCGCCATCGAGGAGATTGCCTTTTCGCCGGTTGCACTGCTGCAGGGTGTGGCCGCACTGTTCCAGGC
>DATMWS010000235.1:0-21142 GCA_035562135.1 Thiobacillus sp.
CGCGATGCGACCGGCAAACCGGTACTGCGAACGTTCGACCCGGCCTGCACCGTGCCGCATTTCGGGCCGAGCAACGCTGCGGGCGCCACTGAGATTGCCTTTACCAATGCCAGCTATGCGGGCTACGATCAGGCAGGCAGCAGCCTTGACCGGGCCAAGGAAGGCCACTTCGAGGTGATTGAAATGGGCGAAATCAACCCGGGTTTTCAGTTGAATTCTGGCAAGAGCCTCGTGCAGGCAATTACGCCTGGGAGCCAAGACTGTGCTGCGGTGGCAGCCGCCTGGAATGCAGGCGGCGCCTTTATAAGTTCTGGCGGTGCGGAGTTGATGGCTCCGTCGACGGAGCCGTCGAATATGTTGCTCGGCCATACCTTGATTATTAATGTGCCCCAAGGTACCGAGTATTCCTACGACCCGGTCGCGCTGGGTCAGCTCTTTGCCGCCAAGCGCCATACTGGGCCAGCGGATGCGCATCCCAACCTGGGCGACGCCGATCCCACGAGCTTTGTCGTCGCCAACGGAGCAGCGCGTCAGAGCACCTGGAGTACGGGGATCGACGCCGTGAGCGCAGTGCTCACGCACAAGAAAATAATCAACGAATATGTGGGTCTGCCGACACCCACCGCCCCGGTTTCCACGGACGTGATCGTGAGCTTTCCCACCAAGTCCTTTTATGTGGTGCGCGAAAGCGACGCCAGTCAAACGACCCGCACTCCGTTTCGGGTCAAATTCGATGACCTTAACGACGCGAATGGCACCTTGCTCGCCGACGGGACGAGCAAGGGGGCGTGTGAAGAGATATATACGCTTAGCATTACACGCGACGGTGATCCACAAGCCAGCGCTTTTTATCTCATCCAGGCTGACTTTTTCAATCTTTGCTGGCAGGCCAGTGTGATTTCAGTGGGTAATGTTCTTGATTCGATGAATGCAATCCATTTGTCAAGTGGCCGAACCACCTCCGGCACCATCAACGTTTCACTCGGCTCATCCCCTCCCCCTTTCACCAGCCTGGAGGGCCACAAATACCCTGGCCTGCCTGTAGCCGGTTTCGCCATACAACGCCGTATCAACGGCGACGTCGGCGGTGTGCGCGCAAATTACGGCGGAACGTCGATGCACAAGTACGAAACCGGGTTGGAATAGACCGCCCGAGTATTGGTCATTCCCAAAGAAAAACGGAGCCGTGCAGGCTCCGTTTTTCTTGGGGGGCGATGAAGTAGCCAACAGCCGTTCCCGGGTTGGTACGCGGCGGGTTTCCCTTCGCTTGAATAAGCAGCCTCGTATAATTGGTCAAAACGGAGACAAATCCATGCAAAGACGAGACTTCCTGGCGGGCGCCGGCGTCGCCGCGATGCTGCCGCTGTCAGCCGTGCAGGCTGCGCCCGCGGAATTGGGTCAGCTGCCGGCCATCCGCTGGCGGCTGGCGTCGAGCTTTCCCAAAAGCCTCGACACCATTTATGGCGCCGCGGAAACTCTCTCCAAGCGTGTCGCCGCGCTCACCGGTGGCAAGTTCCATATCCGCGTGTTTGCCGGCGGCGAGCTGGTGCCGGGACTGCAAGTGCTCGATGCAGTTGGCAACGGCACCGCCGAATGCGGCCACTCGGCGGGCTACTACTACGTCGGCAAGAATCTCGCGCTGGCTTTCGACACCGCCGTGCCTTTTGGTCTGACGGCACGCCAACAAAACGCGTGGATGTACGCCGGCGGCGGCATCGAGGCGCTGCGCAAACTTTATTCGAAGTACAACGTGCTGCAGTTTCCCGGCGGCAACACCGGTACCCAGATGGGCGGCTGGTTCCGCAAGGAGATCAAGTCGCTGGCCGATTTGCGTGGCCTGAAAATACGCATTCCCGGCGTCGGCGGCCAGATCATGGCGAGGCTCGGCGCGGTGCCGCAAACCTTGCCCGGCGGCGACATCTATCCCGCGCTGGAACGCGGCGCGCTCGACGCCGCCGAGTGGGTGGGGCCGTACGACGACGAGAAGCTCGGCTTCCACAAGATCGCCAAGCACTACTACTATCCCGGCTGGTGGGAAGGCGGGCCGCAGCTGAGTTTCTACGTCAACCAGGCGGCGTGGAAAGCGCTGCCCGAGCAGTATCGCCAGGCCTTCGAGGTCGCCACCGCCGAAGCCAACCAGCTGATGCTGGCGCAATACGACGCCAAGAACCCGCCCGCGCTGTTGCGCCTGGTGGGGCAGGGTGTCAAGCTGCATCCCTATCCCAAGGACGTGATGCTGGCCGCGCGCCGCGCCACCTTCGAGCTGTATGAGGAAGAAGCGAAAACCAATGCAGACTTTGCCGCCATCTACCGCCCGTGGAAGCAGTTCCGCGACACCGAGTTCCAGTGGTTCAAGGTTGCCGAAGCCGCGTACTCGAATTTCAATTACTACGTGAAATAGCCATGAACCGACTCGACCAGCTCATCACCACATTCGACCTCGGCCTGCGCACCGTCTTCGCCAGCCCGCACGCCGCGCGGCCGTATCCCGGCAGCGGACCGGAAGCGGACCTCGGCGAAGCCGAACGCGCCCGCGCCGCCGCGTTGATGCGCGTCAACCACGTTGGCGAAGTCTGCGCGCAGGCGCTGTATGCCGGGCAGGCGCTCACCGCCAAGAATGAACAAGTGCGCGCCGAACTCGAACAGTCCGCCAAGGAAGAAACCGATCACCTCGCCTGGTGCGAGCAGCGCATCGTTGAGCTCGGCGGCCGCAAAAGCCTGCTCAACCCGCTGTGGTTTGGCGGCGCGTTTGCCCTGGGGGCGGCAGCAGGCCTGCTGGGCGACAAATGGAACCTCGGCTTTCTCGCCGAAACCGAACGCCAGGTCGAAGCACATCTGGATGGCCACCTGCAGCAACTACCCGAAGCCGATGCCAAGAGCCGCGCCGTCGTCGAGCAAATGAAAACCGACGAAGCCCGCCACGCCCAAACCGCCGTCGACCACGGTGGCGCCCCGCTGCCGCCGCCGGTGAAATGGGCGATGCGGCTGGCGGCGAACGTGATGCGGCAGACGGCGAGCCGGATTTAGGCTGGACGGATTGTTCGTTCACGTCGGCTGTATATAAAGCTACCCATTTTCGCGTAACGGCCTATGATAAGCCCATGTTGTGTTTGCTCTTTCTTGGCAAACTCAACCGGATATTTCAAAAGCAGCTGCAAGGAGAATTGCCATGGCTAAAGGCCAGATTCGTGGAAACAAGGAAGTAAAAAAACCCAAAAAGCCGAAACAGGTTGTTGTTCCGGTGGGATCGTTCATTACCCCTCCAAAACCAGACAAACCGTCAAAATCCCAGCACTGATTTTTGATGGAACCTGAGCAAACGCCACCGTCGAGGTGGCGTTTGCATTTCTGGAATCCCGCATCGGATCAGGTTGAGTTGCCCGGGTTTTCCGGACATCCTTAAAATGGCGACAATAGTCAGCATATGGTCACCGCCACCTTCCGCTTCTATGAAGAACTGAACGACTTCCTGGCGCCAGACCGGCGCAAGCGGGAATTCACCGTTCCGTGCGCGCGGGCGGCGACCACCAAGCACATGATTGAGGCGCTGGGGGTGCCGCACACCGAGGTGGAGCTGATTCTGGTGAATGGCGAATCGGCGGACTTCAAGCGGCAGCTCGAGGACGGCGACCGGGTGGCGGTGTACCCCCGCTTCGAGGCGCTGGATGTGACGCCGCTGCTGCGGGTGCGCGACTATCCGTTAAGAGTGACGCGCTTCGTTGCCGACGCGCACCTGGGCGGGCTGGCCCGCATGTTGCGCATGCTGGGATTCGACACCCTGTACGACAACCACTTTCACGACGACGCCATCGTGGCGATTTGCGAACACGACGGCCGCATCGTGCTGACGCGCGACCGCGAATTGTTGAAGCGTCGCACGGTCACGCATGGCTGTTATGTACACGCGCTGAAATCGGAGCAGCAGCTGCGCGAGATCGTCGAGCGGCTGGACCTGGCGCGCAGCGCCCGGCCGTTTACCCTGTGCCTGCATTGCAACGCGCCGTTGCGGCCGGTCGACAAGGCCAGCGTGCTGGATCGTTTGCCACCCAGGGTGCAGGCATTCTACGAGCGCTTCAGCACCTGCGATATGTGCGGCCGCGTGTACTGGGAGGGCTCGCACTGGCGCAACATGCGGCGTCTGCTGGATGGGGTGCTGGTGAACAACGGGGCAAGCGGAACTTAAGGCGAGGCGCGCCCTCTCTCTTGTCTATCGCACACAATCAAGCCTCATGAAAACCATGAAATGGAAAATCTTCGCGACCCTGGTCGTCGGTCTCGGGCTGGCAGGGTGCGATGGCACGCCCTTGGCCGGACAGACCGAAGCCGGTGAGACCGTGGTCGAACGCAAGCTGGACCCTGCGCAGGTGGCGCGCGGCAAGGCCGTCTATGAAAAATATTGCCTGGAATGCCACGGCGCCGGCGGCAAGGGCCAGCAGGGCGACTGGCGCGTGCGTGATGCCGACGGCCACTTCCCGCCGCCCCCGCTGGACGACAGTGCCCACGCCTGGCATCACCCCACGACGGTATTGCTGGAAGTGATCCGCGAAGGCAGCCCGCAGGGGCAGGGCAAGATGCCGGCGTGGAAGGGCAAGCTCAGCGAACAGCAGATGCAGGACGTGGTGGGCTACATCAAGTCACTGTGGTCCGACGAGGTCTACGCACTGTGGCGGAAGCTGGAGCAGCAGTCGCTGGAACCCTGATCGTGCTGCGGGCTCTGTTTCGCCGGAACAGGTAAAATGCCGGCATTGAAATCACACCCAACCAGGAGTAACAACATGAGCGAATACGGATTCGACACCCAGATCAGCGGCCCCTTCGACGCAGCCATTGAGAAGGTCACTGCCGCCCTTAAAACCGAAGGCTTCGGCGTGCTGACCGACATCGACGTGAAGAGCACCATGAAGGCCAAGCTCGACGTCGACATGCGCCCCTACCGCATCCTCGGCGCCTGCAACCCGCCGCTCGCGCATCAGGCCATCAGCGCCGAGCCCGACGTGGGCATGCTCTTGCCCTGCAACGTCGTCGTGCGCGAAGAAGCGGACGGCAAGGTGACCGTGTCCTTCCTCGACCCCGGCATCATGGTCAAGCTGGTCGCCAACACCGCCGTGCACGGCGTCGCGACCGAAGCGCGCGCGCGCCTGATGCGGGTGAAGGACAGCCTGGCGGCCTGAGCGGTTTCAGGCCCACAACACAGCCCGCGTTCGCGGGCTGTGTTGCTTTCAGACTGGTAGGGTTCAAGTCGTCATCCAGTCTCCTGTGTTCGCCAGTGAAGGCGATATCTCCACTTCACCACTCCAGCGCAGGGGCAGCGAGGCGACAACGTGCCTGGCGTGCCGTATCTTGAATCGCAGCAGGCGTTCAGCCCCCGCAAAAGCATCCAACTCGGGGCTGTCGAAAACAATCTGTGCGTCAGCCGCAATGTAGAGCAGGTCGCCGCTTTCAAAGTCGATGAAGAGCAGGCCTGCGCGCGGATTCAGCATGATGTTGCCGAGCGTATTGAAGAAGCGGTTGCCGGCGAAATCGGGGAGGGTCAAGGTGTCGTCGCCATCTGCGCGCACAAAACCGGGCTTGCCTCCTCGGTGCGACACATCCACCCCGTGTGATCGCGTGGCTGCAATATGGGAGCCTGGGTGGGCGGTGGCGATAAACAGCGTATCCGCGCGCGCGATGATTTGCCGGGTCGATTCATTCAGCGCTGGGGCGGAATGAACGGTGCCGGTGCTTTCGATAGCCCAGTATTCGACCTGGCGTGCCTGTATGTATTTTGGGCAATTCCCAAAGCTTTGTTGTACCTCTACCAGAAGGCCGTCATCGTCAATGCGCTCGACGATGCCGTTCATGCGATTGCGGCGACGCGTAGGCTGCTCTATCCCCACCAGTGCAATGGGGGCGCCGGTGGCAAGCGTCTCGTGCAGGGGATCGGCGACGGCGGGTCGGGCACGAATCAGAAGATGGCGCGCATCGGGGCTGCTTATAAACCCCGGTGGATTGGTCAGTATGGATGCCCAGGGTTGTCCCCTGGCATCCATGCTGCCCACCATGACAAACGGCAGTTGGGCAAAAAACGTCCGATGCTGTTCAGGCATGAACGTGCGCATCACGTGCTCCCCGATTGCAGCCATGCGATCACGCACGCCCGCACGCGCCTGCACCAGACATTCGCCCTGGTGAAACGCCTGCAGATCGTCGGGCGAATTCATCTCAGGCGGCCAACCCAACCTTGGAATTCAGCATGGGTACAAAGCCCGGCAATGCCTCGATGCGTTTCAACCAGCTGCGCAGATTGGGATAGGGATCGAGTGAGACATTGCCTTCGGGTGCGTGGGCGATATAGGTGTAGTTGGCGATGTCCGCGATGGTCGGTGAGTTGCCCGCCAGGAAGGGTGACGTTTTCAGTTCGGCTTCCATCACGGTCAACAGGTCATGGGCTCGTGCAATGGCTTCGTCGGCATTGACGGGGGCCTTGAAAACCGTCGCCAGTCGAGCCGTCGCCGGGCCGAATGCGACCGCCCCGGCAGCCACAGACAGCCAGCGCTGCACGGCAGCGGCAGCGGCCGGGTCACGCGGGAGCCATTGACCAGCGTCATACTTGCTTGCCAGATACACCAGAATCGCATTTGAGTCGGCCAGTGTGATCTCGCCATCCTGGATCACCGGAACCTGGCCGAACGCGTTCATGGCCAGAAACGCGGGCTGCTTGTGTGCTTTAGCTGCGAGGTCCACGTCCACCAGTTCGTAGGGCAGCTTGAGCAACGACAGAAGCAACTCGACTCGATGGCTGTGGCCGGAGAGGAAGAAGCGGTGGAGCTTGATGGGTCGAGCAGGAAAGGCGGCGGCAGTATTCACAATTCACTCCTTTTTGACATTGGAAAATGACCAAGTGCATTGTGATCGCTGCCGCTTGATCAATAAATGGCGTGCTCTACACAAGACTGATCCATTAAGTGGAATAATCGGCACATGGACAAGCTCAAAGCCATGCAAACCGTTGTCAGCATTGCCGATGAAGGCAGCCTGACGGCTGCTGCCGCAGTGCTGGATTCTTCGCCCCCCGCCGTCGTGCGAAGCCTGGCGGCGCTGGAAGCGTACTTGGGCATCCGCCTGTTCAATCGCACCACGCGACGACTCTCGCTCACCGAAGAAGGCCGTCATTACATCGAAAGCTGCCGTCAGTTGCTGGCGGCCGTCAAGGATGCCGAATCGGCCTTGACCACAGACGCAGTCGAGCCCAGCGGCCAACTCACAATCACCGCCCCCGTGCTTTTCGGGCAGAGGTATGTCGCGCCTGCCGTGACGCGCTTTGTGCAGAAATATGGCAAGGTGCGCGTCAATCTCATGCTGCTGGATCGCGTGGTCAACCTGCTGGAAGAAAATATCGACGTGGGGATACGCATCGGTGCGCTGGAGGATTCATCGCTGGTGGCGCACCCCTTGGGCAGCGTTCGCCGCATGGTCGTCGCCAGCCCGGACTATCTCAGCCGCCTTGGCGTACCCAGACACCCGAGGGACCTACTCAAAGCCAACTGCGTGAGGTTCTCAGGCGGCATGGGGCCATGGTGGACATTTTACGAAGGCGGCAAGCAGTTTTCTGTGCCTGTGACAGGCAACCTTGAGTTCAATCATGTCGCCCCAGCAGCCGATGCCTGCCTGGCCGGACTGGGTTTCGGCATGTTCATCTCTTACCAGGTAGCGCATCACATCGAGAGAAACCATCTGCAAGTCGTGCTGGAATCATTCGAACCGCCCCCGCAGCCCATTCATGTTATCTATCCTCATGCACGGCTGCTGCCGGCTCGTACCAAAGTCTTTATCGAGTGGATAAGGCAGGAGTTAAAAGACTGTACACCCTAGCCTGGGTGTTTACGAACAACAGGGGGCAGCAACCTGAACCCGGGTTTCCAGGATTCGATGACCGTCTGCTCGGGCTGCATGGCAGACCTTCGATTACCGATCCGACCGCCGTTCCAGCTTTTTCACTCCGACTCCAGTTCCTTCAGCACTTCCTGCACCAGCACCCACGGCGCCACCACCACCGTCCAGAACATCGGCTGGCGCGCATGCCAGTCCTCGGCGTCGGCCAGCTCGGCGGGGGCGATGCGGCCCTCGGCCAGCCAGGCTTGCACGGTGGTGGCGTTGTTCTCCGCGATGTAGAGAGCCGCGTCGACCAGATCCATGCCGGGAGCGACCTTGATGACGACGCCGCGCGCGAAGTGGCGTTCGAGTTCGGGCCAGGGGAGCTGGGCGGTTTCGAGGTTGAGCTTGGCGCGGAGGATGCCGCTGATTGCGCAGTCCCGAACTGATGAGAATTTTCTTGACGCTAAGAAGTGCGCGGGCGCGACGGTGCATGTGGATGAGCGGCGTGTGGTCGGTTTGAGGTTGTTGCAGATGTCGGGATACGCACAGCCCAGGCGGAAGGGGCGCTTTCCCTATCTAAATCTAAGGGGCGCGCCATGAAGTTGATCCGGCCGATGCCGAGATGGATTATGGTGAATTTTGCTGTTGCTAAAACCGGGAAGCAGTGATCTGCACCATCGTGTCGTTGCCGCTGTCTGGATGCATCACGTTCACATAAGCCACGCTTGGATTGAATTTGTCAAAATATAGGCCGGTCGGTTCTGCGCCGACGGTAGACATGGTCGCCCAGCGGCCGATAAATTCGGCCACGCCGTCGTTGTTTGTGTCGGTGGAAAACCATATGTCGGCTTCCCCGCCTGGCTGGTCTTCAACGATGTAAACGTTACCGTCGGTATCGATCTCGACGTTGTCGGGGCTGGTCAGTTCAGTTCCGACAGGCAGACCAGTAGCGGAATTGATCGTGCTGCGGCTGACGAAAATCTTCATTTCGTTGGATGCGAGATTCAGCGAATAGACTTCGTGCGATCCGGTTGTGACGATGAAAATCACCTCTTGGCCATTCATGGTCTTGATTTCAATTTCTTCCGGACGGTTGTAGTTGGTGGCGCCGACCAGGTCAGCCGCCATACGGCCGTCCATTGCAAACTGACCGTTGCCGACATAGAGCATCGAAGTGATGGTGCTGGTTAGCGGTGTTCCGGCTGCGGCGGTGATTGCTTCCCAGGTTACGGTACCGACGGCATTGCTGTTGAAGCCGCCAGCGACCTTCATTGCAAAGGTCTGGCCCTTGTCGAAGAATGCATCGCCGCTTATGGCATTCGGGTTAGCGGAAACGTACTTGTAGATCGAGCCGCCATCGAACTCATCGATGAAATATAGCGAGTTGTTCTTGTCAAAGACCAAACCCTCATGCGAGGTGCGAGGCAGGATGTTCCGTTGCACAAAATTGATTTTGTTGGCGTCGGCCAGCGGATTGGTGACTTCGAACAAGCGACCCTTGTAACCAGTTGCGGAACCCTTGGCGTCCCAGGACTCCTCTGCTGTGAGATACGATCCCCATGGCGTCCAGCGTGAAGCGTCACCGGCGACAAAGCCCTGTGTGCCTGGCAGGACGATGGTCTTGGTTCGGCCAGTAGACAGGTCAGTGCGCTGTACACCTCCCTGCGGATTGTTCGTGTCAAATTTCTCAAACGGAACAAACAGGTATCGGCCGGCATTTGCACCAGTCTCGTTGGACGTGATCTGGTCCCACTGGCCGGGGTTGGCTTCACCCAGTGCAATCTGGTTATTGACTGAAGCAATCACCTTTTGCGTAAAGGTGGGTGAAGACAACTGGAATGGGGCGCTCTCCGGCAAAGAGCCGGCGGCCACACTGCTGGGGATGGCGGTGAAGGTGCTGAAATGGGTGCCGGCGGCAATGACCGGTGAGCACAGGGCGACTGCAACGGCGACGGCTAGGATTTTGGATTGGAGCATGGTTGGTATTCCTTGTGGACGAGGACGTTGATTTGAATTTTTGAGTGTCTCTTGCGCCGGGGTTGGCAACACGCGACTGTCCCGCCTCACACCGTGGGGGGCGACTATACAAACGCTGTGTTACAGCATGACTGCACGTAGTTATCAGCCGACTGATTGGTCCTGGCGGATGGTTTCGAAAAGGTGGATTCAGCAGGAGACGAGTGTAGGGTGACGAAGCGCCTTCGCTTTCCTGTTTTTGTCAGAGCACAGGAGGTGGGGTTTTCACCTGACAGGGAGTGCCGCGCGCCTGGGCGACATCCTCAATCCCACCATGAATGAAACAAATCGTTCATGGCGATGTCATTTTGGCTACCCATAATCCCGGCCTTTCCTCAGACAAGGTCAGGCCGTGCTCAATTTCGACGACGAACCCCGCCGCCGTGTACAAATCGAAATCATCCCGATGATCGACGTGATGATGTTCCTGCTGGTCTTTTTCGTCATGATCAGCCTAAACGTCATCCCCATCACCGGGCTCAAGACGCAACTGCCCCAGGCCAGCCAGGCCGAGCAGATGGAACCGGTCAAACATCTGGTGATCACCCTCGCGGAAGATGGTCACTTGGAAATCGATGGCCAGACGTACTCCCTGGCGGAACTGCCTACGGTCATACAGGCGCAAGCCGTCGCGAATACCAAGCTCGACGTCATCATCAATGGCGATCGGAATGCGCGCATTGATGGCCTGGTACGGATCATGGACATGGTCAGGGCCGGTGGTATCCAACAAGTCGCCATCGCAGCGAAGAAGACTTCCTGACCGTGTCCCTGACATTCTTGCAGGCTTCGATGAAGCCTATCCACGATATGGAATCCCAAGCCGCCGGAGGCCGGTTGACCATGGCCAATTTCGGCCTGTATGAGCGGCGCGAGTCCGTAGCATTGATCGTATCCGCACTGATCGTCAGCAGCATGGTTTATGCCATGAATACGATCAGCATGGAGCGGCCTGCGGCCAAATCGAATCCAGTCATGGTTAGTCTGGTGGAACTGCCGGAAACGCCACCCCCGCCCCCGCCGGAACCGGAGTCCAGGCCCAACCAGCCGAGCCCCATGCAAGCACAGCCACAACCTCCGGTGCCCATGCCACCAATTCCGCAGATCGAGACTGTTCCACCTTCGCCAGCGCCTGTGCCTGTGGTCGAGGTCCCGCCACCGATGCCTGTACCGATGGTCCAGCCACCGACACCCGTGGCCACGCCACAGACACCCGTGCCAACGCCTCCGACACCCGTGCCAACGCCTCCGACACCTGTGACCATGCCACAGACACCGCGCAGCAATCCTGCTGCGGAAGGGGGTTATCAGGCCCGGGCCAGGGCGCTGATCGAACGCAACAAGAGCTATCCGGAAGAGGCCATGCAGATGGGCATGACCGGCAGCGTGGTCGTCGCTTACGTCATCGACCGGGACGGTCGTCTGGTACGTGCCGAGATAGAGCGCCCCAGCGGGTATTCACTGCTTGACCATGCCGCGCTGCGGGCCGTTCGCCGCACCCGCTTCGAGCCGATACCGGAGGACGCCTGGGTTGCCCTGAAGGAACAGATTTTCCGCACCCGCATTGACTTCAACCTTGAGTAATTCCACCAAGTAATCCCACTAAGATAAGAAAGGAAACACATGTCTCACCCGCTCCCCCCGTTCAAACGGCTTGTCATTACCGTCGCTGTGTTGACCGCGCTGAATCCCGTCCCTGGCTTCGCCGATGTCGTCGAGACCGAGGCAATTACTGTGTTTGGCGAGGGCCAGACCCGTCAGGTCAATACCATCAGCCGCAGCGACATCCAGCAGTCTGTGCCGGGTACCAGCCCGCTCAAGGTGCTGGAGAAGCTGCCTAGCGTGAGTTTCCAGTCCTCGGACCCATTCGGTTCTTATGAATGGTCGACCGATTTCCGCGTGCGTGGCTTCGGCGGTGGGCAACTCGGCTACACCTTGGACGATGTCCCTCTTGGCGACTTGAGCTATGGCAACCATAACGGTCTGCATATTTCCCGCGCCGTCATTAGCGAGAACGTCGGCCGTGTGCAACTCTCGCCCGGCACGGGGGCAGTGGATACGGCCTCGACCAGCAACCTTGGTGGCACTATTCAGTTCTACTCGATTGACCCCAGCGACAAGTTTGGCGTGGCCGGCGCACAAATGTTCGGCAGCAACAATGCGCGTCGCACTTACGTCAATCTCGATACCGGAAAGCTTGACTTTGGTGGCAAGCTGAACGTGAGCTACGTCAACCAAAACTCGGAAAAATGGAAAGGCGAGGGTGAACATCGCAGCGAACAGGCCAACGCAAAGTTCGTGCAATTCTTCGGCGAGAGCAAGCTCTCTGCTTTCGTGAACTGGTCGAGCCGGGCTGAGATCGACTACCAGGACATGTCACCCGAGATGATCAGTCGCCTGGGGTACAAGTGGGACAACTACTTTCCAGATTGGCAGGCCGCCATCGACTCCGCTAACGGCATTTGGACCCGCGGTGAGACCTCGAAATGGGATGCCTACTATGCCGGATCAGGCGTGCGCGAGGATCTGCTCATGGGCGCCACGCTGGATGCCAAGATCGCCGATGGTTTGCGCTGGAAGACCACCCTCTACAAGCACACCAACAAGGGTACGGGCGAGTGGTATACCCCGGCGGTGCTCAGCCCCGTCACCGGTACGCCGGCCCTGCGCACCACCGAATACGACATTGACCGTCCAGGCATCCTGACCTCGTTGACATGGACAGGCGGCATGCACAAGGTTAACGCCGGCATCTGGTATGAAAATGACGATTTCAGCGTTGCGCGCCGTTACTACGCTACCAGCGTCTCCGATCCGCGTTCGCCCTATGAGCAGCAGCGCGACGACTGGTTCCTCACCGACTGGGATCATGACATCAATGAAGAGACCACCCAGTTCCACCTGCAGGACACCATGCAGCTTACGGACCGGCTGAAGTTGAATGTTGGCTTCAAGTCCTCTCAGGTGAAGACCACCGGCCAGCAGGTCGGAGGTGCCGCGGACCGCGCCTCCGGCAGCTTCACTTCGGAGAAGAATTTTCTGCCCCAAGTCGGTTTGAACTATCGCGTGAACGAGCAGCACGAACTCTTCGCTGGCGCCGCTGACAACATGCGCGCGGTGTATAACCTGTATACCGGCATGACACAGGCCGGTTTCGACGCGATCAAGGACACGCTCAGTCCTGAGACCTCGCGCACCTACGAGGCCGGTTGGCGCTACCATGGCGGCAACATTGAAGGCTTGTTCAGCGTCTACCATGTCATCTTCGAGGATCGCCTGCAGAGTATTTCGGTCTGTCCGGGCATCGTGACCTGCGTCAGCGCCATCGGTAACGTCGGCAAGGTTGAGTCGACTGGCGCCGAGGCCGGCATCAACTGGAAGATGGCCCCGAAGTGGAGTTGGTACAACGCCTTGAGCGTGAACTCCACCGAGTACAAGGACGATTACTACACCGGTGCCACGCTGCGCGAAGTGGCCGGCATGCAGGTCGTCGGCGTGCCAAAAACCATGCTCAAGACCGAACTGGCCTACAACGATAATGCTTGGTTTGCCAAACTGGGCGGTGTTTATCAGTCCGAGCGCTTCTACACGTATCGCAATGATGCCGCTGCGCCTGGTTACACCCTGTGGAGCCTGGGTGCGGGCTATCGTATGAAGAACGTCGGCATGCTGGAGGAGCTTGCCCTCCAGCTTAACGTCACCAATCTGCTCGACAAGGAGTACATCGCGACGGTGGGCACCAATGGCTACCCTTACGATGCCACGGGTGACCTACAAACCCTTCAGGTAGGCGCACCGCGTCAGTTCTTCGTTAACGTCAGCGCCAAGTTTTAAAGCACCCATGCGGGAGGGACAGCCCCTCCCGCTTTTTTAATTCGGAATCGACTATGACTTACGACCTACTCCACCAGGCCATCATGTGGGCAATGGGCGGCATGACCCTCCTGCTGCTCTTCGTGGCCATCGAGCGTGGCATTTTTTTTAGCAGTGCACTCAGCGAAGGTCGCATGATGGAAGCGTACATACGCTCTCATCTCGTAGACGGCAATCTCAGGGAAGAGGTCCTCAACAAGTTTGTCGACGCAAAAAGCCCACAGGTCATCGCCATTCGTGAAGTCATCAAATCGGGGCAACTGGCCAAGGACGACATGGAATATCTGGTTCAAGCGCAGTTTGCTGATGCCCAGCCAACCATCAATGCCCGGCTCTGGATACTGGAGACCATCGCCACCATGGCCCCACTGATGGGCCTGCTGGGCACCATCTTCGGCATTGTTGATGCCTTTCTCGCCCTTTCCCAAGGGGGAGGCAACTCCGATCCGGTGATGGTCTCAAGGGGTATCGGCGCAGCGTTGTTCGCCACGGCATTCGGTATCGCCATCGCGCTGTTCGCCTTCATGTTCAGCAACTTTTTCAACGCCAAGGCCACACAGGTGAGCGCCCAGATCAAGCGTGCCTCGCTGCGCTATCTGGCCCATCGCTGACGCGCCAATTCAATTCTGGAGAACCCATGAACGAGACGTCCGCACGCCGCAATTTTCTCAAGGCGGCCACCGCCTTGGCCGCAGCCACTGGCATCGGCTTGAACATCAACCACCCAGCGCAGGCTGCTAACCACGGCTCCAGACCGCCGCAAGTCCCCCCGGGGAAGACGGTGACGCGGATCGCCTTCGGCTCCTGTGCCAAGGAGAGCAAGGAACAACCAATCTGGAACAGCATTATCGCGACACGGCCGGATTTGTTCCTGTTCCTGGGCGACAACATTTATGGCGACACGCGGGACATGAACGTGCTGCGCGAGAAATACGCGCGCTTCGGCGCCATCCCTGGGGTAAAAGAGCTGCGCGAAACGGTGCCGCACTTGGCGATCTGGGATGATCACGACTATGGCGAGAATGATGCGGGCGTGGAATACCCGATGAAGGAAGAATCGCGCAGGATATTCTGCGATTTCTGGGGCGAACCCGCAGACTCGCCCCGGCGTACGCAAGACGGAATCTACGCTTCCTACCTCTTTGGCTCGCGCGGCCGGCGTGTGCAAATCATCATGCCCGACTTGCGCTTCAATCGCACACCAATTCTCAAGTTGGATTTGGGTGGCAAGGCTTATGACGTCTGGGCCAAGGAACTCGAACAGGCGGGCAAGCCGGTCCCCGGTCCTTACGCCCGTAATCCGGACTCGAAAGCGACCATGCTAGGCGAGCGCCAATGGCGTTGGTTGGAAGCCCAACTGAAGATTCCTGCCGACGTCAGAATCATCGCCTCAGGCCTGCAGGTACTGGCTGACTTTCCGGGCTGGGAGGGGTGGACCAACTATGCCCGCGATCATCAGCGTCTGATCGAACTCATCCGCAACACCCGCGCCAACGGCGTGATTTTCCTCAGCGGAGATACCCACTACGCTGAGTTATCACGGCTCGATGTGAACGTTCCCTATCCGCTTTATGACCTGACTTCCAGTGGTCTGACAGAGGTCTGGCCGGTATTGCCACCCAATGATCTTCGTGTCGGTGAAGCATTACGGGAAGCGAATTTCGGCGTCATCGAGATCGATTGGGGTGTGGCGCCGCAACTCAGACTAGAAATTCGTGACGGCCATGGCCTCACACGAATGGCGCATAGAATTAAATTAGGTGAACTTAAAGTCTGAGTGAATCTGGCCAGAAACAAGGGATAGTGTTGCCAGATGCACCATCGCTTAAGATTTTGGGGGGCAAACTGGAAAACCGAGTCAGCGTGCTCTCAACACCAGACCTCGTTTTTTGTGCACTACGACTCCAGTTCCTTCAGCACTTCCTGCACCAGCACCCACGGCGCCACCACCACCGCCCAGAACATCGGCTGGCGCGCATGCCAGTCCGCGGCATCGGCTAGTTCGGCGCGCGCGATGCGGCCCTCGGCTAGCCAGGCTTCTACAGTCGCCGCATCGTTCTCGGCGACGTGCAGGGCGGCGTCGACCAGGTCCATGCCGGGGGCGATCTTGATGACGTCGCCGCGCGCGAAGTGGCGTTCGAGTTCGGGCCAGGGGAGCTGGGCGGTTTCGAGGTTGAGCTTGGCGCGGAGGATGTCGCTGGGCGTGGTCATGTCAGAAGCAGGGTTAAAGGGATGTAGGAGGGGCGCCCTCGCCCCGAATGGTTGGTGATGCAGAGGTGCGAAATTCGGGGCGAGGGCGCCCCTCCTACCGGGATTTTCCGCCGCCGCCGCGCTGGCTTAAGGGGTGCTTGGGCACCTGCGGAGGCCGGCCGCGGCTGGCGGGGGCGGGCTTGCCCGACGTGGGTTTGTTCGTGCCGGATTGGGTTGAGGTTGAACCCGCTTTGGTTGGCGCAGGTTTGCCAGCGCCTGATTTGGCCGCATTGGGTTTGGCTGAGCCGAGTTTGGCGCGGCTGCCTTCGGCGCGCGGGGTGCGCGTGCCTTCCGGCTGCCTGCCGGTGCCGGCGGGCTGGAACAGCGGGATGAGGTGCTTCTTGCTGTTGCCGATGAGGTCGTCGCGGCCCATTTCCTTCAGGGCTTCGCGCAGCAGCGGCCAGTTTTCCGCGTCGTGGTAGCGCAGGAAGGCCTTGTGCAGGCGCCGCGTGCGGCCCTGCTTGACGACGGACACCGCCTCGCCTTTGCCGCCCAGCACCTTCTTCAGCGGGTTCTTCTCGGTGTGGTACATGGTCGTCGCCAGCGCCATCGGCGTGGGCAGGAAGGTCTGCACCTGGTCGAGGCGGAAGTCGTTCTTCTTCAGCCAGATGGCCAGGTTCAGCATGTCCTCGTCGGTGGTGCCCGGGTGCGCGGCGATGAAGTAGGGGATCAGGTACTGCTTCTTGCCGACCGCCTTGGACGCGGCCTCGAACATGTCCTTGAAGCGCTCGTAGGCGCCCATGCCGGGCTTCATCATCTTCGATAGCGGACCGGCTTCGGTGTGTTCGGGCGCGATCTTCAGATAGCCGCCGACGTGGTGCTGCACCAGTTCCTTGACGTATTCGGGCGAGCGCACCGCGAGGTCGTACCGGAGGCCCGAGCTGATGAGGATTTTCTTGACGCCGGGCAGCGCGCGCGCGCGGCGGTATAGGTGGATCAGCGGCGTGTGGTCGGTGCCGAGGTTGTCGCAGATGTCCGGGAACACGCAGGAGAGGCGGCGGCAGGCTTTCTCGATGGTTTCCGACTTGCACGCCATGCGGTACATGTTGGCGGTCGGCCCGCCGAGGTCGGAAATCACGCCGGTGAAGCCGGGTGTCTTGTCGCGGATGGCCTCGATCTCGCGGATCACCGAATCTTCGCTTCGGCTCTGGATGATGCGGCCTTCGTGCTCGGTGATCGAGCAGAAGGTGCAGCCGCCGAAGCAGCCGCGCATGATGTTGATCGAGAAACGGATCATCTCCCACGCCGGAATCTTGGCGTCGCCGTAGCTCGGGTGCGGCGCGCGCGCGTAGGGCAGGTCGTAGACCGCGTCCATGTCTGGGGTGGAAAGCGGGATCGGCGGCGGGTTGAGCCAGACGTCGCGCTCGCCGTGCGCCTGCCGCAACGCGCGGGCATTGCCGGGGTTGGATTCGAGGTGGAGCACGCGCGAAGCATGGGCGTACAGCGACGGGTTGTTTTTCACCTGGTCGTAATCGGGCAGCCGGATCACGGTGCGCGCGCGTAGATCCTGGCGCGCGGCCAGCCGTTCGGATTTGGACATGATCCGGATCGGCGCTGTCTTGATCGTGTCGGCCTTGATTGTGTCGGCGCCTTCGGGCGTCTGCGCGGTGGGACCGCTCGGGGTCATGGCGTAGGGGTCGACGTGGGCGTCGATGGCGCCGGGGGTGTCGAGCTCGGTCGAGGGGACTTCGATCCAGTTTGAGCCGCCTTCAACTTCCGCCTCCGGCGTGGGCGGCTTCCAGTCGCGCGCCACCATGAAGGCGGTGCCGCGCAGGTCACGGATGTCGGCAATTTTTTCGCCCTTGGCGAGGCGGTGGGTGACATCCAGCAGTGCGCGCTCGGCGTTGCCGAAAATCAGCAGGTCGGCCTTGGAGTCCGGCAGCACCGAGCGGCGCACCGTGTCCGACCAGTAGTCGTAATGCGCGATGCGGCGAAGACTTGCCTCGATCGAGCCGATGATCACCGGGGTGCCGGGGAAGGCTTCGCGGCAACGCTGGGCGTACACGGTGACCGCGCGGTCGGGCCGCTTGTTCGGTTCGGCGTTGGGCGTGTAGGCGTCGTCGGAGCGGGTCTTGCGCTCGGAGGTGTAGCGGTTGACCATCGAATCCATGTTGCCCGCGGTGACACCGAAATACAGCGTCGGCTGGCCCAGCGCACGGAAGGCGTCGGCCGAATGCCAGTCGGGCTGGCTGATGATGCCGACGCGGTAGCCCTGTGCCTCCAGCATTCGCCCGATCAGCGCCATGCCGAAGCTGGGATGGTCGATGTAGGCGTCGCCCGTCACCAGAATGACGTCGCAGGCATCCCAGCCGAGCGCAGCCATCTCGGCGCGCGTCATCGGCAGGAAGGGGGCGGTACCGAGGCGTGCCGCCCAGTGCTTGCGGTGGGAAAACAGGGCTTGGGTCATGGGGGGATTTTACCCGTCTATAAAAGCACAGGAGGGAAGGGGGCAGCCAGCGCGGCTAGCCCCGTTCCCTCCTGGTTGGAAACTGAAGAATAGACTTAGCGAAGTCCCAACAGTTCCACTTCGAACACCAGCGTTGCGTTCGGCGGGATCACGCCGCCGGCACCGCGTTCGCCGTAACCCAGGTTCGGCGGGATGGTGAGCTTGCGCTTGCCGCCAATCTGCATGCCGGCCACGCCCTGGTCCCAGCCGGCAATGACCTGGCCCGCGCCGAGGCGGAATTCGAACGGGTCGTTGCGGTCGACGCTGGAGTCGAATTTCTTGCCGTCGGTAAGCCAGCCGGTGTAATGCACGGTAACGGTTTGCCCGGCGGTGGCGGTGGCACCCGCGCCAACGGTCAGGTCTTCAATAATGAGTTCGGCCATGATTTTAAGGAGGTTGTTAAACAGAAAGGTGGATTCTAACAGGTCGTCAGCGCCACTCGGCCGGCAGGTAGCCCGCGTCGGGATCGACGTCGATGGGGATTTCGGTGACGCTGCTGGCGTCCGGCGGCGCGTCGCGCAGCACCACCTGCGGGAAAGCCAGCACCACGGCGACCATGAACAGCTGGACGACGAGGAAGGGAATCGCGCCCCGGTAGATGTCGGCGGTGCGGATCGACTTCGGCGCGACGCTCTTCAGGTAGAACAGCGCGAAGCCGAACGGTGGGTGCATGAAGGCGGTCTGCATGTTGACCGCGAGCATCACCCCGAACCAGATCGGATCGATGCCGAGCTTGGTGGCGATGGGGCCCACCAGCGGCACCACGATGAAGGCGATCTCGAAGAAGTCGAGGAAGAACGCCAGCGTGAACACCATGAGGTTGACCACGATGAGAAAGCCGAGCACGCCGCCGGGCAGCTGGTTGAACAGGTGCTCCACCCAGACGTCGCCATCGAGCCCGCGGAACACCAGGGTGAAGATGGTCGAGCCGATCAGGATGAATATGACGAAAGTGGTGAGTCGGGTGGTGCTGTCCATCGCCTGGGTCAGCTGCAGGCGGGACAGCCGTCCGCGCGCCAGCGCCAGCAGCAGCGCGCCCGCCGCGCCCATCGCGCCGCCCTCGGTGGGGGTGGCGACGCCAAGGAAGATGGTGCCGAGCACCAGGAAGATCAGCACCAGCGGCGGCAGCAGGGTGGTGAAGACGCGCAGCAGCAGCGCGGAGCCGTGCAGGGTGCGTGCGCTGGCCGGCATGGCAGGCGCCGCATGCGGCTTGAACAGCGTCACGCCAAACACATAGAGCAGATACAGCCCGACCAGCGCCAGACCCGGGAGGAGCGCGCCCTTGTACATGTCGCCGACCGAGGCGCCGAGCTGGTCGGCCAGCACGATCAGCACCAGCGAGGGCGGAATGATCTGCGCCAGCGTGCCCGAGGCGGCAATGACGCCGGACGCCAGCCGCTTGTCGTAGCCGTAGCGCAGCATCACCGGCAGCGAGATCAGGCCCATGGCGATGACGGTGGCGGCGACCACGCCGGTGGTGGCGGCGAGCAGGCCCCCGACCAGGATCACCGCGTAGGCCAGTCCGCCGCGCAGCGAGCCGAACAGCTGGCCGATGGTGTCGAGCAGGTCCTCGGCCATGCCGGAGCGTTCAAGAACCAGCCCCATGAAGGCGAAAAAGGGAATCGCCAACAGCGTGGGATTGGCGACGATGCCGTAGACCCGCTCGGGCAGCGCGGATAGCAAGGAAAAATCGAACAGTCCGCTGGCCAGGCCGATGCCGGCGAACAGCAGGCCGTTAGCGGCAAGCGCGAACGCCACCGGGTAGCCCAGCAGCAGGAATACCACCAGGCCCAGAAACATCAGCGGTGCGATGTTGTCCATCACACCTCTTCTTCCGGCGCTTCGCGCGGCAGCACGAGATGGCCGCTCAGCACGCCGATGCGCTTGACGATTTCGGCCACGCCCTGCAAGGCCAGCAGGGCGAACCCCAGCGGCAGCAGCAGCTTGACCGGCCAGCGTGGCAGGCCGCCGGCGTCGGGCGACATTTCATGCGTCGTCCAGGCGTCCATGAACATCGGCCAGGAAAGCCACATGAGCAGCCCCGCCATCGGCAGCAGAAACAGCAGGCCGCCGGCGAGGTCGATCCAGGCCTGGCCGCGCGGGCCAAGACGGTTGTAGAAAATGTCGATGCGCACGTGGCCGTTGTGCTTGAGCGTGTAGCCTGCCGCCAGCAGGAACATCGCGCCGAACAGATACCACTGGATTTCCAGCCAGGCGTTGGAGCTTTCGCCCAGCGCGTAGCGCGCCAGTGCATTGCCCGCCGAAATTAGCGTGGCGACGAGCACCAGCCAGATGACGAGGCGGCCAACACGTTCGGTCAAGGCGTCGATCAGGCGGGCCAGCGTGAGAAGGGCCTTCATAGGGCGCCCGTCTCCTGCAGGAATTCGGCCAGCCGCTCGGCCACCACGCGATAACCGGCGGCGTTGGCGTGGATGGGATCGGCTTTGAGTCGGTTGTCTTTCAGCACGTCGTTGAAGACGTGCTGCTCCAGCGGTAGCTGTAATTCCTCGGCGAGGCGTGCATAGAAGTCGGGTGCGCCGCCGAACAGCTTCGGTTCGGGTACGCCGATCAGCACCACCTCGGCACC
The DNA here is from genome assembly GCA_035562135.1 of Thiobacillus sp. Classification (GTDB taxonomy): domain Bacteria; phylum Pseudomonadota; class Gammaproteobacteria; order Burkholderiales; family Thiobacillaceae; genus Thiobacillus. The sequence goes on from DATMWS010000235.1 coordinate 21,027, forward strand.
GCTGGCGCGGATGGTTTTCACCAGCAGGCGCAGGTTGTTCTCGGTGGCCGCCTCGGATTGTTTTTTCAGCATGTCGTTGCCGCCCAGACACAGCAGCACCAGGCGCGGCTTGTATT
>DATMWS010000236.1:0-9199 GCA_035562135.1 Thiobacillus sp.
GAATCAGGCTGGAGACGATGGTCACTTCGTAGCTTTCGAAGATGTCAGCGGCCATACCGGCGCAGTCACCCACGTTGTCGCCCACGTTGTCGGCAATGACCGCCGGGTTGCGCGGGTCATCCTCGGGGATGCCGGCTTCGACCTTGCCCACCAGGTCGGCGCCGACGTCCGCGCCCTTGGTGAAGATGCCGCCGCCGAGTCGCGCAAAGATCGAGATCAGCGAGCCGCCGAAGCCGAGGCCGACCAGCGCATGAATCGCTTCTTCGCTGCTTGAACCCATCGACGTCAACACGGCGTAGTAGCCGGCCACGCCCAGAAGGCCGAGGCCCACCACCAGCATGCCGGTGATGGCGCCGCCCTTGAAGGCGACGTTGAGTGCGGCGTTGAGGCCCAGCGAGGCCGCTTGCGCGGTGCGCACGTTGGCGCGCACCGACACGTTCATGCCGATGTAGCCGGCCGCGCCCGAGAGCACCGCGCCGATCAAAAAGCCGATCGCGGTATGGCTGCCCAGCGCCAGCCACAAGGCGACGAACAGCACCACGCCAACCAGGCCAATGGTGGTGTATTGCCGGTTGAGATAGGCCTGCGCGCCCTGCTGGATCGCCAGCGCGATCTCCTGCATGCGCGGATTGCCAGCGGGTTTTTTCAGGATCCAGCCGATCGAGGCCACCCCATACACTAGCGCCAGCACAGCGCTGGCTAGTATCCACATCAGCTGCGTATCCATTATTAACTCCCTATAGTTTTAGCCATATTACAAAACAAAACGGCAGCTTTACGCTGCCATTCGCTCACTTGCCCATCGCCAGGCCACCTTCAAAGCGTGTGCCCTGCTCAAACCCGAATATCCGGTCTAGATGCAATTCCCTGATGAGTTGATCGACCGCGTCCTGCCCATGCTCGCGTTGCACTTCGGACAAGATCAGCTTGGCTGAATTGCCGTTGTAGAAGCCGCCGAAGTCGGCTTGCACCTTGAGCAGTTGTCGTGCGCGATCGATTGTCATCTTCTGCTTGTATCCCTGATTTCCGAATCAGCCTGATGATGCATTAAATATATATTAATATCCGCTTATATGCTACTTGCCCAATGTATCAAAGCTTGAACGCCGGCAGCTTCTTGGCCACGGCGATATTCTTCAGCGTCACATACACCGGCAGGCCGTCCTTGTACTTCGGATAATCCTCGCCCTGGATCAGCGGCGTCAGATAGCGCTTGCACTTGGGCGTGATGCCGAAACCGTCCTTGGTGATGAAGTCGCGCGGCATGAATTTTTCGACGTTGGCGACGTCCTTCAAGTCGGCCATGCCGATCTTGTACTTGTAGGGCACGTCGGAAATACGGTCGACCGTCGGCATTACCGAGTTGTGGCCCTTGATCGCCAGCTCGACTGCTTTCTTGCCGAGTTCATAGGCCTGCTTGACGTCAGTTTTCGAGGCGATGTGACGTGCGGCGCGCTGCAGGTAGTCGGCCACCGCCCAGTGGAACTTGTGGCCGAGCGCGTCCTTGATCATGTTGGCGACCACCGGCGCGGCACCGCCGAGTTGCGCATGACCAAAGGCGTCGCGCGTGCCCTGTTCGGCGAGGAAGGTGCCATCCGGATAGTGGCAGCCTTCCGACACCACCACGGTGCAGTAGCCGTGTTCCTTCACCAGCTTGTCGACGCGGGCGATGAATTTCTTCTGATCAAATTCGATTTCCGGGAACAGGATGACGACCGGAATACCGTGGTCCTCCACCAGCCCGCCTGCCGCCGCGATCCAGCCGGCATGGCGCCCCATGACTTCGATCACGAACACCTTGGTCGAGGTTTTTGCCATCGAGCGCACGTCGTAGCTGGCTTCCAGCGTGGACACGGCGATGTACTTGGCGACCGAGCCGAAGCCCGGGCAGCAATCGGTGATCGGCAGGTCGTTGTCCACCGTCTTCGGCACGTGAATCGCCTGGATCGGATAACCCATCGCCTCCGACAACTGGCTGATCTTGAAGCAGGTGTCGGCCGAATCGCCGCCGCCGTTGTAGAAGAAATAGCCGATGTTGTGCGCCTTGAACACTTCGATCAGGCGTGCGTATTCGCGCTTGTTGGCCTCCAGCGACTTCAGCTTGAAGCGGCAGGAGCCGAACGCGCCCGACGGGGTGGAGCGCAGCGCGGCAATGGCGGCTGCGGATTCCTTGGTGGTGTCGATCAGGTCTTCGGTCAGCGCGCCGATGATGCCGTTCCTGCCGGCGTAGACCTTGCCGATCTTGTCCTTGTGCTTGCGCGCGGTTTCAATCACGCCGCAGGCCGAGGCGTTGATGACCGCGGTGACGCCGCCGGATTGTGCGTAAAAGGCGTTCATTTTTTTCGCCATGGTGTTGTCTCCTCGATATTTTATTTCAGCGCAATGAATCGGGTTTTCTGCAAAACAAAAAGCCAGCACTGGTTTAATTAAAAACAGGGCTGGCTTGGTTTTAACTGTTGCCGGATGCTTCGTCCTCGGCCAGGCGCTTGGCTTCTTCGTCGGCCTGCATTTTCAGCAGGGTAGTGACGCAATCGCCGATGTCGTCATATTCCTCGCGCCCGGTCGCAAAGCGATCGCGGATGCGGTAGAAGAACATGCTGCGATAACGCGAATCGCCGGTTTTCGACAGCACGAAATGACAGCCGCGCTCGTTCCAGTAAAAGCCCGGGCACAGCGTCAGTTCGCGGTCATCGATGTGCAGGCGGATTTCGGTGTCGACATCCTGGATCTCGACTTCCTTGCCATACCGCTCCTTCACCGCGCTGGAGACGATCCAGCGTTCGGTGTCGGTCAGCGGGGCAATCTGCTTCGGCATCGCTGGCGGGTCCCGACTCAGCCGAGTGCGGCAAAGATCGAATCGCGGATGCCTTCGACCTTGCCGACGCCCGCAACCTTCACGTATTTGGGTGCACCCGCTTCGCCGCGCGCCGCCCAGTCGCCGTAGTACTTCACCAGCGGTTCGGTCTGCGCGTGATAGACGTCGAGGCGTTTCTTGACGGTTTCTTCGGTGTCGTCGTCACGCTGGATCAGGTCTTCGCCGGTGGCGTCGTCCTTGCCGGCGACCTTGGGCGGATTGAACACGACGTGATAGGTGCGGCCTGAGGCCGGATGCACACGGCGGCCCGACATGCGCTTGACGATTTCCTCGTCGGCGACGTCGATCTCGACCACGTAATCAATCGGCACGCCGGCGGCCTTCATCGCCTCGGCCTGCGGAATGGTGCGCGGGAAACCGTCGAACAGGTAGCCGTTCTTGCAGTCGGCCTCGGTCAGGCGCGCCTTGACCATGCCGATGATGATGTCGTCCGACACCAGACCGCCCGCGTCCATGATGGCCTTGGCCTTCATGCCGAGTTCGGTGCCGGCCTTGATCTGCGCACGCAGCATGTCGCCGGTGGAAATCTGGGGAATGCCGTATTTTTCCTTGATGTAATTGGCCTGGGTGCCCTTGCCGGCGCCGGGGCCGCCCAACAGAATCAAACGCATTGTGTCTCCCTTTATCTGAATGTATAAAACCGCACTAGCGTAAGGCATGGATCGCTTGCGCAACACTTAAAATTTTTTATTGGCGGATTCAAGAGGCTGCTATGCAGAAGCAAACAGGCTGCGCACCCGCGCCAGGTCTTCCGGCGTATCGACGCCGGGCGCCGGCGCGGTGGGCGTGATGCCAAGGCTGATGCGATGGCCGTGCCACAGCACGCGCAACTGCTCGAGCATCTCGTAGCGCTCCAGCGGCGAGCTGGCGAGGCTGGCATAGGTGCGCAGGAAGCCGGCGCGGTAGGCATACAGACCGATGTGGCGCAGCGCGCCGAGTTCGTGCGGCATGGCCTGCTGCGCCCTAAAGGACGCCGATCCACTATGGGCTGAAGCCCATGTGGAGTCGTATGCGGCGAACGCATCGCGCGGCCAGGGGATCGGTGCGCGGCTGAAATACAGCGCGTAGCCGGCTTCGTCGCCAACGACCTTGACGACGTTGGGATTGATGAAATCGGCGTGATCGTGAATCGGATGCGCCAGCGTGGCCATCACCGCATCGTCGTGCAAGACCAGCTGGCGCGCGGCCTCGCGGATCAGCGCCGGGTCGATCAGCGGCTCGTCGCCCTGCACGTTGACCACCAGCATGTCGTCGGCCCAGCCCAGGGTTTCGGCCACTTCGACCAGGCGCTCGGTGCCGGACTGATGATCCGGCGAGGTCATCAAGGCCTGATAGCCGGCAGCCTCGACCGCCTGCTGCACGCGCGCGTCGTCGGTGGCGACCACCACCGATTCGGCGCCCGCCTGCAGGGCACGCTCCAGCACATGCAGCACCATGGGGCGCCCGCCGATGTCGGCCAGCGGCTTGCCGGGCAGCCGGCTGGACGCGTAGCGCGCAGGAATGACAACGCGGAAATGCATGGCGATCAGCGACTGTGGATTTCGTCGGGGCTCAGCGCACGCGCCTCTTCCGGCAGCATCACCGGAATGTCGTCACGGATGGGATAGGCCAGGCGGCAGGCCCGGCACACCAGTTCGTGCGCGGATTTTTTCCATTCGAGCGGGCCTTTGCAGACCGGGCAAACGAGGATTTCAAGCAATTTCGGGTTCATTCGGGGGCATCCTGTCGTATGAGGGCGCGCTGGCCGTTTCGGGTTGTTGCGACTTGCTTTGATAAAGATGGATGTCGGCGACCGACAACAGCGTCTCCAGATCATGGCCGTCGCGCGGGGCATGGCTGACGCCCAGACTCACCGCCATCGGCAGGCCATTGCTGTTGCTCCAGGCTTCGGTGCGTGCTTCGATGCGCTCGAAAATCTGGCGGATGGCGGCGTCGTCGCGCTGCGGCAGGATGGCAACAAACTCGTCGCCGCCCCAGCGCCCGCACACGCCCATTTCGGCCGACTCGCTGAAGATCTGTGCGAACTCGGCCAGCACGCGGTCGCCCACGCCGTGGCCGTAGCGGTCGTTAACCGCCTTGAACTGATTCAGGTCGGCAAATAAAACGGTGGCCGGGATGTCTGTATTCGTCTGGTCGAAGACTCTGTCTGCTGCGGCAAGCAGGCCATGGCGATTGAGCAGCCCGGTTAGCGCATCAAAGCGGCTGCGATAATCCAGCTGGCGACGCTGTCCCTCAATGCGGCCCATCAGGATGTAAGCATACAAGGCAAGGGTGACCCAGAACACACCGAAAAACACATCGCCCGCATTGACCTCAAAACCGCCCAGCCGATAGCGCAAGGCGAAGGAGATCGCCATGCCGAGAAAAGCGCCCCCCAGCACCTCGGCAAACAGGCGCATGCCGTAACGCATGCCGTTGCCCAGCAGCACCATTAAAAATGCCAGTGCCGACGGCGGAATCGTATTGGGGTCGTGAATCACGCACAGGGTTACGATCAGCAGATCGGCGGCCATGGCGCTGCGGATATTCAGCAGCGTGACGCCCTGCAGCGCCTGGCGGAAGAACCAGGTGTTGAGGAAAAAATAAACGCCCAGCGCAATCAGCAGGTAATCGATGCTGAGCAGCACCGGCGGCACGGTTTCCAGGGTGGAGAAATAAATGACCGCCAGCGAAAAGAACAGATAGCGGGTGAAGAACTGGGTGACGATTTCGGAGCGATCGGGCACCCAGAACCCGGCATCCCCGGTTTCGGATTCCCAGCGGCAGGGATGACGGCGGTCGCCCCATTCAGAATGCTGCATTCCCATACATCCTCTTCTTAGATGCGCACGCGTTGGTGTTGTTATTGTTTGAGGCGTGCGTCCAGCCAGTCGATGAATCCGGATTCGGGGGCGACATCGAGTTCCACCGCCCACCAGTCTGCTCCTGCAAATGTCAGGCATTTTACCGCGTCTTTTTCGGTCATCAGCACGGCAGCGTCGGCGGGCAGTTCCTGCGCCTGAAAAGCATGGTGATCGGCGAAGGCGCGCGGCCTGAAACAGACGCCCTGCGCTTCAAGCATGTCAAAAAAGCCCTGCGGGTGGCCGATGCCGGTCACAGCGAGCCAGTCGTGTTGCGGCAGATCCCGTAACGCCCTTTTTTCCAGCGGCGCACGCAGACGATAGGTCTGCCCGGCAGAGTAATCGGCACGCCAGGTCGCCACCGCTTGATGGGGTTGGGGCTGCGCCGTCCCGCGCACCACCTGGATCACCGCGTCCACGCTGCGCAACCGCCGCCTGGGTTCGCGCAGCGGTCCGGACGGTAGTGGCCAGCCATTGCCCAGCCCGGTCGCCGCGTCGATCACCACCAGCTCGATGTCGCGCTGCAGGCGGTAGTGCTGCAGTCCGTCGTCGGCGACGATCACGTCCACCCCCGGATGGCGCGCCAGCAGGGTGCGCGCAGCCGCCACCCGGTCGCGCCCGACCACCAGCGGCGCGTTGGTTTTGACCCGGATCAGCAAGGGCTCGTCGCCCACTTCCCCCGGCGGACTGTCAGGCTGCACGTCAACGCAGCCGCGCGCCGCGCCGCCATAGCCGCGGCTGACCACCCCCGGGCGATACCCCTGGGCACGCAGCCAGTTCACCAGCCAGATCACCAGCGGGGTTTTGCCGCTGCCGCCGGCGGTGAGGTTGCCAACAATGACCACCGGCACACCGACGGAAATGGCAGCCAGCCAGCCGCGTCGGTACGCCAGACGGCGCAACCCGGATACGGCAGCGAACAGCACAGCGAGGGGTGAGAGCAGGACCGTGAGCACGCCGGTGCGCGCCCAGACATGCTGAAGGGAAAACACGGATGCGCCCGCTTATGGGGCAGTCTGGGTGACGAAGGTAATGCGGGTGAGCCCCACCCGGCGCGCCGCTTCCATCACGTTCACCACCGACTGATGCGCGGCCCGCGCATCGGCATTGATCACCACCACCGGATCGACCTGGTTGCCGGCACTTTTTTTCAACGCGGCGGCCAGTTCATCGACCGAGGCGTCGCCGACCGCGGTGCTGTCGACCTGGTAGCGGCCATTTTCAGCCACCGCCACTTCGATCTGCTTGGGCGGGGTCGGCGTCTGCTCGGCGCTGCTGGTGGGCAGATTGATCTTGAGTTCGGCAAAGCGCGCGTAGGTGGTGGTCACCGCGAGAAAAATCACGATGACGAGCAGGATGTCGATGAACGGAATCAGGTTGATTTCCGGATAGTCCTCACGGCGGCCTCTACGAAAATTCATGGCTGCTTTATTTCCGGTCGCCGTGGACGATTTCCACCAGCTTGATCGCCTGCTGCTCCATGTCCACCACCAGCGATTCCACCTTGCTGCGGAAATAGCGATAGAAAATCATCGCCGGGATTGCCACGATCAGGCCAAACGCCGTGTTGTACAGCGCAATCGAAATGCCGTGCGCCAGCTGCCCGGGGTTGGTGCCGCCCCCCGTCTGTGCGCCGAAGATTTCGATCATGCCGATGACCGTGCCGAAGAGGCCGAGCAGGGGCGCCATGCTGGCGATGGTGCCGAGCGAAGTCAGGAAACGGTCGAGTTCATGAGTGACGGCGCGGCCGGCCTCCTCGATCGACTCCTTCATGATCTCGCGCGAGTTGTGAGCGTTCTTCAGCGCGGTTGCAAAAATCCGTCCCAGCGGTGAACCGTCGGCCAGTCGCGTGACGAGCTCCTGGGTGACGCCGCGTTCCTGATAGCTCTTGATCGTTTCCAGCAGCAGACTGGGGGGGGCCACTTCCTGGGTACGCAAGCTGTAGGTGCGTTCGATGATGATAGCCACGGCGACAACCGACGCCAGAATCAACGGCCAGACCGGCCAACCGGCCGCCTCAATGATAGCAAGCACTGAATACCACTCCCAATAAAACAACAGGCGAAATGTAGCCCCCGCGTGCGGGTTTCGGCAAGCACCAATTGTGTGGGCGGCGCTTTTTCCGGTGCATCCGAGTTCTCCACAATTGATGTGGATAAGTCTGTGAGAAACTACCTGCCAGACCCCCTAAGCACCCGCCCACAAAGGAAAAAACGTTTTGGCACAAAAAGTAGACAATATCAATATCCTTTTAATATCAATGAGTTATAAAAATACAATCATCGTCAATAGGATTAAACAAATTTTTTTGTGAAAGCCTGATGACTGTGCATGAACCGTGCCGAGTGTGAACCCGTTATCCTGCACGCCATGGATCTTTTGGACGACCTCCCCGACCGCGCGCCAAGCCTGCCGGTGCTCACCGTAAGCGAGCTCAACCGCATGGCACGCCGCGCGCTGGAATCGCAATTGCCCTTGCTGTGGGTGGAAGGCGAAGTCTCCAACTTCATGCGTGCCGCTTCCGGCCACTGGTATTTTTCCCTCAAGGATGCGAACGCGCAGGTGCGCTGCGTGATGTTCCGCGGCCGCAACCAGTTTGCCGACTTCACCCCGGCCAATGGCGACCATGTGGAAATCCGCGCCCTGCCCTCGCTGTATGAGGCGCGCGGCGAGTTCCAGCTGGGCGCCGAAGCGATCCGCCGCGCCGGTGCCGGGCGGCTGTACGAAACCTTTCTGAAACTGAAGGCGAAGCTGGAACAGGAAGGTCTGTTCGATCCGGCGAAGAAGCGCACCCTGCCGCGCTTTCCGCGCCGCATCGGCATCGTCACCTCGCCACAGGCGGCTGCCCTGCACGACGTGCTGACCGCGCTGGCGCGCCGCATGCCGGGCTTGCCGGTGATCCTCTACCCGACCCCGGTACAGGGCGCGGGCGCCGGCGCACAGATCGCCGCCGCCATCCGCACGGCCGGCGAGCGCGCCGAATGCGACGTGCTGCTGGTGTGCCGCGGCGGCGGTTCGCTGGAGGATCTGTGGGCGTTCAACGACGAAGCGGTAGCACGGGCGATTGCCGCCAGCCCGATGCCGGTGGTGAGCGGCGTCGGCCATGAAACCGATTTCACCCTGGCCGACTTTGCCGCCGACCTGCGCGCGCCCACGCCGACGGCGGCCGCCGAGCTCGCCAGCCCGGTGCGCCAGGAACTGCTGCTGCAACTGGGCCACCTGGCCCGCCAGCTGCAGCACCACCGCGCCCGCAAGCAGCACAGCGAAATGCAGCGGCTGGATTACCTGGCGCGCCGCCTGGTCCACCCGGCCGACCAGCTGCGCCGCCGGCAGACCGAGCTGAACCAGCTGGCGCAGCGCCTGCGCCACACCAGCGGCACGCGCCTGACGACCGAACATCTGCGGCTCGCTCGGCTGAACCAGCGGCTGGTGACGCCGATATACGTCATCCAGCGCGAGCAGCAGCGGCTGGACGGGCTGGGCA
>DATMWS010000237.1:0-3065 GCA_035562135.1 Thiobacillus sp.
GTCCATCGCCCGGGCGAAGTCGTTGCGGTGCACGGTGAAGGTGAAGTCGGTGGTGTTCGCGTGGCCGACGTTCTGCACAATCATGTCGACGTCGATGTTGGCGTCGGCGACCGGGCCGAGAATCTGGTAGGCGATGCCGGGATGATCGGGCGCACCGACCACGGTGATTTTGGCTTCGTCACGGTTGAACGCGATGCCGGAAATGATGGCCTGTTCCATGGAGTTGTTTTCCTCGAAGGTGATGAGCGTGCCGTCGCCTTCGTCCTGGAAGCTGGACAGCACGCGGAGTTTGACTTTGTATTTGCCGGCGAATTCGACCGAGCGGATTTGCAGCACCTTGGAACCCAGGCTCGCCATTTCGAGCATTTCCTCGAAGGTGATGGTTTTCAACCGGCGTGCCTCGGGCACGATGCGCGGGTCGGTTGTGTAGACGCCGTCGACGTCGGTGTAGATCTGGCACTCGTCGGCCTTGAGCGCGGCTGCCAGCGCCACGCCCGTGGTATCGGAACCGCCGCGTCCCAGGGTGGTGATGTTGCCTTGTTCGTCGACGCCCTGGAACCCGGCGACCACGATCACATGGCCGGAATCCAGATCGGCGCGCATCCTGGCTTCGTCGATCGACAGAATGCGTGCCTTGGTGAAGGCATTGTCGGTGAGGATGCGCACCTGCGCGCCGGTGTAGCTCTTGGCCTTCAGGCCCAGGTCCTTCAGCGCCATCGCCAGCAGGGCAATGGTGACCTGCTCGCCGGTCGACACCATCATGTCCAGCTCGCGCGGGTCGGGGCTGGCCTGGATCTGCCTGGCCAGTGCGATCAGCCGGTTGGTCTCGCCGGACATGGCGGAGAGCACGACCACCACCTGATGCCCGAGCATTTTGAATTTGGCGACGCGCTCCGCCACCGCGCGGATGCGTTCGACGTTGGCGACCGAGGTGCCGCCGTATTTTTGTACGATGAGTGCCATGATGGTTAGAAGTGAGTTAAGCGCCGAATTTTAAAGGATTAACGCTCGAATAGCGCGATCGACTCCACATGTGCGGTATGCGGGAACATGTTGGCGACTCCGGCCGCCTCGAGCCGGTAGCCCTTGGCGTGTACCAGTATATCGGCGTCGCGCGCCAGCGTGGCGGGGTCGCACGAGACATAAACGATGCGGTGCGGCGCGCCCCGTTCGGGCAGGGATTTGACCATTTCGATGGCGCCGCTGCGCGGGGGGTCGATCAGCAGTTTGTCGAAGGGCCCGAGGGCGGCGAACTTCTCCGGCGTCATTTCGAACAGGTTGCCGAGCGCGAAGCAGGCGTTGGCCAGATTGTTGTGAAGCGCGTTTTCGCGTGCGCGCGCAACCAGTTCGGCGCTGCCCTCGATGCCCAGCACCTCGGCGCCGCTCTTGGCGAGCGGCAGGGTGAAGTTGCCCAGCCCGCAGAACAGGTCGGCGATGCGCTCGCCCGGTTGCGGGTTCAGCAGGCGCAGCGCGCGGCTGATTAGCGCGCGGTTCATGGCGGTGTTGACCTGGGTGAAGTCGGTCGGTTTGAACGGCATCACCAGGCCGAATTCGGGCAGGCTGTAGCTGAGCTCGGGGGCGATGTGGGGCCAGAAAGGGCGGACGGTGTCGGGGCCTTTGGCCTGTTCCCAGATCTGTACGCGATGATGATCGGCGAAGGCCCGAACCTTGGCGGCATCGTCGTCGGTCCAGGGTGCGAGCAGGCGGAACACCAGCACGGTGACGTGTTCACCGACGGCAACCTCGATCTGCGGGATGCGGTCGGCGTTCGACAGTTCGTTAATCAGTTCGCGCAGCGGCTGGATCAGTGCCGAGACATCGGGGGTGAGCACTTCGCAGCTCACCATGTCGACGATGAAGCTGGAGCGTTTTCGCGGAAGCCGACCAGTCCGCCGCCTTTCTTGTCGACCCACCGTGCCGACAGCCGCGCACGGGTGCGATAGTGCCAGGCAGGGCCGTGCAGGGCGGGCAGCATCACATCGGGCTTGACCTTGCCGATGCGGGCGAGGGCGTCTTCCAGCACGCGCTGCTTGGCGGCAACCTGGGCGCTGGCTTCCAGATGCTGCATCGAGCAGCCACCGCAGCGGCCGAAGTAGCGGCAGCGCGGTTCGGCGCGCTGCGAGCTCGCTTTGAGTATGGCGATGGCGTTGGCCGAGTTGTATTTGGCATGTTCGCGGTATACGGCGATTTCGGCGCGCTCACCTGCCAGCGCGCCGTCGACGAAAGTGACTTTGCCGTCGATGCGCGCGACGCCGTGGCCCTCGTGGTCGAGGGAGAGTATGTCGACCACGGGGTTCATGCCCAGGCTGCCAAAAACTCCTGCCAGTGCGGGGCGGCGTGGGCTTGCACGGTGCTGCGCGCAAGTTCTATTTCGGCGGCGTAAGCAGATTCAGAGAGCGTGCCGCGCATTTTCTGGAAGCGCAGGTACAGCAGCCAGGTGTTCATCACGTCGGTTTCGCAGTAGTTGCGGATGGCGTCGATTTCACCGTTCTGAAAGGCGTCGAGCACTTTCGAGCCGTCCATTCCCAGCTTGCCGGGAAAGCCGCACAGCTTGGCCATCTGGTCGAGCGGCGCATTGGCGCGCGGCTGGTACATCGCCAGCACGTCCATCAGATCCAGGTGCCGGGTGTGGTAGCGCCCCAGGTAGCTGTTCCACTTGAAGTCCTTGTCGTCGTCGCCCCAGTCCCAGTAGCGCGCCGCTGCCACACCGTGAATCAGCGCGCGGTAATGCAGCACCGGCAGGTCGAAGCCGCCGCCGTTCCACGAGACGAGTTGCGGGGTATAGCGCTCGATGCCGTCATAGAAACGCTGGATCAGCTCGGCCTCGCTGCTGTCGGGCTCGCCCAGCGACCACACCTTCAACTGGTCACCGCTGCGCAGCACGCAGGAAATGGCGACGATGCGGTGCAGGTGATGCGGCATGAAATCGCTGCCGGTTTTCTGGCGTCGGGCGAGCAGCGCCATTTCGGCGAGTTCGGCCTGCGGCAGGGCTGTTTCGGCGATGCCGTTGATCGCGGAGAACCCGGCGAGGTCGGGAACCGTTTCAATATCGAAAACCAGGGTGG
>DATMWS010000238.1:0-5719 GCA_035562135.1 Thiobacillus sp.
GTCGTAGCCGTGATCGACCAGATAAATGGAATAGAAGGTGTAATACGGCCCGTGCGTCACTGCCATCAGCAGACAGGCCGCCAGCAGAGAAGCCACCTCGGGCCGCTTCACGATATCCCACCCCGAATGCTGGTCGGTTGGATGCGGCAGGATCTCGGCCTCGGGAATCACCCGCGCAAACGCGACGATGCCCAGCATCACCGCCAGCACCGCCCACGGCAGCCAGCTGATCGCAACAGTGTCAAAGGCATAACCCAGCCCCACTACCATCAGGATGAAGCCGACCGAGCCCCACAGTCGGATGCGGCCGTAGGTGTCGGTGCGCTCGCCCAGATGCGACAGCGTCATCGCCTCGACCAGCGGCAGCGACGCGCTCCAGAAAAAGCTCAACGCCGCCATCACCGCAAACAGCCACCAGAAACTGTCGCCGACAAACACGCCGGCAAACGCCAGCACGCTGCCGAGCGCCGCAATCTGCACAATCGTCGTGCGGCGGCCGGTGCGGTCGGCAATATGCCCCCAGATGTTGGGCGCAAAAATCCGCATCACCTGCAGCAGCGACATCAGCACGCCGATCTGGAAGGCGTTGAACGCCAGCGATTGCAGATACAGCCCCCAGAACGGCGACATCGCGCCGACGAAAGCGAAATAAAAGAAATAGAAACCGGACAGACGCCAGTAAGGGAGATTGGGCATGAACTCAGACTGCCGCGGTGGCGGCCAAAAAACAGGGCGCATTATGCGGCTACGGTACGGGTGCTGGATACGGGCAAACCTGACGGCCAGACCCTGTGCGACACGGCCAGCACAGTTTGCGCAGCCAGATGCGGACAGCATGGACTGAAACCCATCCATCCACAGGGCGTAACAGCCCAGGCACGGCTACACGCAACGGCGCCCGAGCCTTTTGATTTCGGCTTACTTCAGAACAAAGGTCAGCTTCATCCTGACGGTGTATTCGGCAATCTTGCCTTTATTCACTTTCACGCTCTGATCCATCACCCAGGCGCCGGTGATGTTTTCCAGCGACTCGGCCGCCTTATCGATGCCCTGCTTGAGCGCATCCTCGAACCCTTTTTTGGAACTCGCCGTGACTTCGATGGTTTTTGCGACGCTCATGATGTCCCCTTTCGATTGAACAGACTGCCTGAGACTTCAGACTATCAACTTGCACGGGGAATCCAACTACAAAATCAGCAAAGCGTCTAAAAATGGCGCCTGCCGTCCCCTATTTCATCCTGGAACGCAGCTTGACCGTCTCGCCGGCCACCACGAACACCCCGTTTCCGCGATGGTGCAGCGTCTGCGGATTCTTGACGGCGCTGTCGACCCACGCCTGCACCACCTCGAGAATGAAAAAGTTGTAACGGTTTACCAGCCGCGTATCGCCCACCTTGCATTCCAGGCTGGCATAGCATTCGGCGATCAGCGGCGCCTGCACCCCCGAGGCTTCGACTGGCGTGAGACCAAATTTTGCGAACTTGTCGACCGTTCGCCCGGAGCAGTTGCCGATGCCCACCACCTGCTTCGCCAGTTCCAGCGTCGGGATGTTGATCACGCATTCCTTCGTCGCGCGCAGCGCATCGAACGAGGCATTGCGGCCGCTGATCACGCAGCCGACCAGCGGCGGCTCGAATTCCATCATGGTGTGCCACGACATCGTCATGATGTTGGCCTGCCCCTTGCGGGCAGTCGTCACCAGCACCACCGGCCCCGGCTCAAGCAGGCCATAGACTTTGGCCAGGGGATACGCACGTTTCGCCATGCCGACACCTCTTCAACAGGATCACGGACACTTCCAGCATAGTCGGCTCCTGCGGCCCTGTCACAGACGGTCACGTTCTGAAACCCACCCGACACATGCGTGTGACACACCCTCCCTACGATGCATACACCGCATGCAATCACTTGCTTGTCGGACATTTCAATCTGAATAGGAGCTACTCATGAAACGCACTGCACACACCCTGGTTCTCGGTTCCCTGGCCGCCCTTCTGTCGGCATCCGCAATGGCCGACCACAACAGCCCCAACGGGTCCGGCTGGGCCAACATGCCAAATGACATCCACAACACTCGCATCGAGGATGGCCTCAGCGGAACCGAGTTCAGGGACTTTGTGCGCCAGGGAGCCGGCGCCGCCACAGTGAACCGCTATCTGAACAGCACCTCCACCCAGTCGGGCGCTGGCAGCGCCACGACGACACGTGGCGGCAACCGCCGCTAAAACAGCTTGGGGCGGTTACGCCCCTCTGTACCCCAAGCCGGGCTGGAAAGCCCGGCTTTTTTATGGCCGGCGCGGAGCGTCGCGTGAAGGAATGCGGGCAATCCAGGCCGAAAGCAGCATCCCACCGATGCCCATCGCCAATTTGCCCTGCCACCCCGGCACGAAGAAAACGATGGAAACGCCAAAGCTCAGCACTATCAGCAGCAGCGCCTTGCGTTTGGCGCGATACGGCATGCTGCGATGCTCGCGCCATTCACGGATCAGCGGGCCGAAATGTGAATGCTGCAGCAGCCCGTGGTAAATGCGGCGCGACGAGCGCGCGTAACAAGCGGCGGCCAGCAACAGAAAAGGCGTAGTCGGCAGCACTGGCAGGAAAATACCGATCACGCCCAGCAGCAGGAACAGCGTGCCCAAGCCAGCAAACAGCAGGCGCACCGGGATCGTGTGGCGGTGAGGCATCGTCCTCACAGCGTCTGTCACTGATTCCTGTTCCAACCGTTTTCTCCTCCACTACACCAAACCAATCTTCGTGCCCGCGTGACCGTCGGATATGGATCTACACCAGTGAAGACTCCGCTGCGCTCGAATGCATTCCATTTACCCACGAATCGCCCTGCCTGTCGCGCCCTTGCCCGGACTCGGCTGTTGCGGGCCGGCTGGTTGATGCCGTCCGATTTGCTGCAGCCGGAGTGGGCCCGCGCTACTGAAGCGCCCTGACGCCACGCTGTCCGGTGTCATCGAATTCCGCATGTGCCGCCTGGCTGCAGAAATGCACGGCTTCCAGACGGAAGACCGCCATGGTTTCGTCGCCCTGAAATCGATGGCGGATGCCGAGATCGTGCGTCTGCGATAGGAAGGCTATGCCCACATGCTGAGGCTGCCGCACCGCGGAACGATCCTTGTATCCGGGAGAGGTCTGGCCTATTTTTAATACATTAATGGAAGCACTGAAGGAGACGACCATGCTGCAAGTTTCAACCGACATCAACAAACTGATTCAGGAGCCAGTGACCGACCCCGACTTCCCTCATGCACCGCTGGACTGGACGCGGGACGTCGCGATCAAAATCGCGCGTGAGGAAGGACTCGAACTCAAGGAAGACCATTGGGAAGTCATTCGCGCGCTGCAAAACTATTACACCCAACACGAAGACGAAACCGTCATCAACCTGCGCGATCTGCACGACGCCCTGGACGAGTGTTTCCACCAGAAAGGCGGACTGAAGTTCCTATACACCCTGTTTCCGGGCGGCCCCATCGCACAGAGTTGTCGCTTGGCCGGGCTGAAAGCCCCCTTCATGGCCACCGACCGCAGCTTTGGCAGCGTAGCTTGACGTTTTTGCGCCATGGCGTGCTTCCGAGGGATTGATCCGTGAGGGAGCATTGCCGGCTGGCAGTCAAGCCCCGAGCGCGTTGGCCCAGCGCGCTTCCTGTGGTTGCTTGCGCAGGGCGCCGATCGGCTGCCAGGCAGTGCCCTGCATCTCCGGCGGGATCACACCGAAGCAATGTTCCGGTTCGTCCAGCGCGTGCTCGGTGTCCTGGCGATTCATTGGTTCGGGCAGCATCTGCATTGGCTCCCACACCCTACGAGGAAGCAGGGAGTCTGGCCCGCATGGCTCGCACGGTGGCGGTTTCAGCCGCCCGGGTTTGACCGGATTATGTTCTGGCTTGGTATTGAGCCTGTATATATATAAAAAAATGTGTCAAAGCCGCTTCATCGTCCTTTGAAGGCAAAAAGAAAACCCCTCTCCAAGTTTGGTCCGTTGACGGCATAAAGCGATTGGCCGATGATTCTTTAATCGGGCTTGCTTGTCCGAAATGCAGCGACCAATACAACTAAGGAGGCCGCCATGCCGCAAACCAAGTTCCTGCTCGACGAATCCGAAATTCCCACCCACTGGTATAACGTCGTCGCCGACATGCCCAATCCGCCGGCGCCTCCGCTGGGTCCGGACGGCAAACCGATCGGCCCCGAGGCGCTGACGGCGATCTTTCCGATGAGCCTGATCGAGCAGGAAATGTCGGCCGAAAGATGGATTCCGATCCCGGAAAAAGTGCGCGAGATCTACCAGCTGTGGCGCCCCTCCCCGCTGTTCCGCGCCCATCGCCTGGAAGCGGCCCTCGGCACCCCGGCGAAGATCTACTACAAGTACGAAGGCGTCTCCCCCGCCGGCTCGCACAAGGTCAACACCTCGGTCGCGCAGGCCTATTACAACGCCGAGGCTGGCATCAAGCGCATCGCCACAGAAACCGGCGCCGGGCAATGGGGCTGCGCCATGGCGCTGGCCGGCCAGATGTTCGGGCTGGAAGTGCGGGTGTATATGGTCAAGGTCAGCTACGGACAAAAGCCCTATCGCCGTTCGATGATGCAGACCTGGGGCGCGGAAGTGTTCGCCAGCCCGAGCATGGAAACCAACACCGGCCGTGCCGCGCTGGCGGAAGACCCCGACAACCCCGGCTCGCTGGGACTCGCGATTTCCGAAGCGGTGGAAGACGCCGCCTCGCGCGCCGACACCAACTACGCGCTCGGCTCGGTGCTGAACCACGTCCTGCTGCACCAGACCGTGATCGGGCTCGAAGCGAAGAAGCAGTTCGAAAAGGCCGGCGACTATCCCGACATGATCTTCGCCCCCTGCGGCGGCGGCTCCAATTTCGGCGGCGCGGCCTTCCCCTTCTTCGCCGACAAGGCCGCCGGCAAGAACGTGCGCCTGGTCGCGGTCGAGCCCGCCTCCTGCCCCACCCTGACGCGCGGCCACTACGCCTACGACTTCGGCGACACCGCCAAGCTCACGCCGATGATGCTGATGTACACCCTCGGCCACGACTTCATGCCGCCCGGCATCCACGCCGGCGGCCTGCGCTATCACGGCGACTCGGCGCTGGTGTCGCAGCTCTATCACGAGAAGCTGCTCGAAGCGGTGGCCGTGCACCAGCTCGCCACCTTCCAGGCTGGCGTCACCTTCGCCCGTGCCGAAGGCATCATCCCCGCCCCCGAATCCAACCACGCCATCGCTGCCTGCATCGACGAGGCCCTGCGCTGCAAGGAAAGCGGCGAGGCGAAGACGCTGTTCTTCAATCTTTCCGGCCACGGCCACTTCGACATGGCCGCCTA
Source organism: Thiobacillus sp. (assembly GCA_035562135.1). Classification (GTDB taxonomy): domain Bacteria; phylum Pseudomonadota; class Gammaproteobacteria; order Burkholderiales; family Thiobacillaceae; genus Thiobacillus. The sequence goes on from DATMWS010000238.1 coordinate 5,338, forward strand.
CGACAGCTACTTCAGCGGCAAGCTGGAAGACTTCGCCTACCCGGAAGAAGCAATCAAGGCCGCACTGGATCGCTTGCCCAAGGTGGGGTAATTTGCCTCCTGTACCAGGATGCATGCCGCAAGACGGCTTGCTGCATCTAAGGAAGAAAGCTGCCCTCCTGCTTGATCTGCGGGAACCCCACCCCACCCTGTTCGGGCAGTGAAGCCATGGATGCAGCAGTTAACGCAAAGGCAGCAACGCAAACCCGCCTGGTTGCCAACCGGCGCTTGATCAAAGGTGCAATTGCCAACATACTTGATAAAAGACAGTTGAGTTTCCTCTTCTGGCCCTTTGCCAAATTTTGAACGCCAGTTATTGAACCTCCCTTTGGCCCCCCTGACC
>DATMWS010000239.1:0-8000 GCA_035562135.1 Thiobacillus sp.
GCGCGAGCGTGACCCCGAGTCCTTTGTGCGCGAAGCGCTGTCCGACCTGCACGAACTGAGCTGGATACGCGGCGGCCACTGGCAGGCGTCGCGCGGCCAAGGGACGTTCGGCGAACCCGCTGAACACGTCCTCACCCATGCCTTTCATGGCTTGACCCTGACCTGGCAGTCGCCACGCCCGCTCACCCCAGCGCTGGCGCTGCATGTGCGGCTGCTGTCGCAGTTGCTGGGCTATTTCTACGCGTCCAAGGTGCGCGAGCAGACCTTGCGTGAGCAGGCTTATAGCCAAGCCATTCACGACACCGGCGCGCGCCTGACCCACGACGTGAAGAACATTCTGCAGTCGATGAAAACCCTGATCGCCGCGGCCGACACCTCCACCCCGGAAGACAGCGAGCGTCTGCAGGCGCTGATGAAGCGCCAGCTGCCGCAACTGGCTGCGCGCCTGTCGCAAACGGTCGACAAGCTCAAGCAGCCGGCTGAAATGGATGCCGCACAGATCCCCGCGCAGTCCTGGTGGGCGGCCCTGCAGGCGCGCTACGAACACGATGACGTGCAGTTCTTTGCCGACGCGCTCGACGACACCCCCCTGCCGCAGGACCTGTTCGACAGCGTCGCCGACAACCTCCTCACCAATGCGTTGCGCAAGCGCCAGAGCCAGCCGGGTATTGCGGTGGAAGCGCGCCTGACGCTCCATCCGCTGGTGAGCCTGACCGTGACCGACAGCGGCGCCCCGGCGCCCGAATACGTGGCGCGGAATCTGTTCCTCAGCCCGGTGGCATCGGATTTCGGGTTGGGGGTAGGGCTGTACCAGGCGGCTCGGCAGGCGGCTCGCACAGGCTATAGGCTGGAACTGCCCGACAATCAGCCGGGGCGGGTGACGTTCCGGTTGCAAGCTACGGACAGCCACCCGAAGGACACACCCGGCTCCTAAGCAGGCCATCTGAAATCCATACCACCAGATCGTCGAATTCACCTGCGCCATCGCCTGCCGTGGAGGGCGTGCGGCTGACGAATTCGGTGTCTGTATTGGCGTTTTCCTTCTCATGGTTACTGCTAGGGGGCGCCTGCGTCTTGCCGTTGACATTGCGCGCACCCCAGCCATTCGGTCCGTAGGAAACCAGCACCACAGGAACCTTGTCGGCCACGTTGCCCGGCACGCAGTCGCTGGTGCCGGCGTTCGCGCTGCTGTCGCACACCTTCAGATCGCCTGGGTCGGAATTGGAAAATCCGGCGGACCGCGAGAACGCATCGGTTACCGCATAGCGCAGGCGGTTGCCCCAGGCATCCTGGTTGGCGACGCCGAGCGTCGCCCAAGGCAGATAGCCATAAGGCTTGACGCAGTCTGCGGTCGGGTCTGCGCCAACATGGTCGGCCACGCCGTCCCCGTCGTCCGTGGTGAGAGGGTCTCCATCGTCGAGTTTGTCCGGACAGGGAAGGCGATGGCCTGTCGATAAAGTGATATCCCCTGTAACAGTATCGGTAACAGTACTTACAGGACAGAATGACAAGCACGCTAATGGGGTAGCCGTAACTGGATTTCCTGGAGAATAGGTGCATGTACATGTCGCAGTACTGCGGTGGCTCATCGCATACCCAATAATCGCCTCGCGTGCCTCCTCCAGCGTCCTGTTGGTTTCGGCAATCCGCCGCGCCTGTATCTGCGCCGACAGCGGCACGGCCAGCCCGCCGATCAGGATGGTGATGATGACCAGCACGATGGCCAGTTCGATCAGGGTGAAGCCGCGCGGCTGGTTCATGGTGTGGGTTCCTCGGCGACAGGCGCGGCGGGGCTGGGGCGCAGCACCTGGTAGGGTTCGTACACTTTGCCGTCGGCGCGGATCTGGCCCGGTTTCAGGCCGGCCACGCCGGACGCGCCGACCTGCGGCTGGCCGTTGACCCAGCGTGTGCGGGTGCCGTCGGAGCGGATGACCATGCCGTCGAAGCGCAGGGGAGGCGGGGCGACGTCGGGCGCTGACTGCCTGACCTGGGTGACGTTGCGGTCGCGCGCGGCTTCGAGCTGCGCGCGCTGCTCGGGGGTGTAGAACAGGCGCCCGGGCAAGTCTTGCGCTGCAAACCCTGAACCACAGAGGCACAGAGACACAGAGAAAATCCAGGCTGAACAGTGATGCGCCATCCCGCGCCGAATGGGTCTGCTGTTCTCTGCGCCTCTGTGCCTCTGTGGTGAACCGGTTTTCATTGCACTTTCCCTGTGTCAGCCACCACGGTAAACCACAGCAGCTCGCATTCGGCGTCGAGTTCGGGGCGGTTGACCGGCTGGGGTGGGGCGTCGGTGGTGCGGGCGAGGCGGCAGCGGCTGACGCGGAACAGGCCGGGCGCGCGGGTATGCAAGGCGTCGAGAAAATGCGGCAGGTCGGTTTCCACCAGCAAGGGCATTTTCATCGTCATTCGGGTCTGCTTGAGCGGCAGGCCGCCGGCCAGGGTGGCCGGCGCGGCAGCGCGCGGCGACAGAGTGTAGGTGAGGCCGTACAGTCGGGCGTCCCGATTGGCGAGGTGCACGGCTTCGATCCAGGCGAGGCGATTTTCCTCGCCCACAAAACCCCGCGCAATCAGGGCGTGGTAGGCATCGATGTGCTGCGCAATCAGGCGCGCTTCCGTTCGGCCCTGTTCCTGGCGCGCGTGCGCGGCATGGAGTGCCGTTTGCTGGGCTTGCAGGGCGGCGCGCGCTTCCGTGTCCTGCTGGTGGCTCCAGAAAATGCCTGCAGCGGCCAGCAAACCTGCGGCGAGCAGCAGCAGCATCGAAGTTTTAAGCGAGGCAATCGGCGGCGGGGTCATGTGCGCACCTGCAGGCTCAAGCTGAAGCGAGTCTCTTCAGGCGCAGCCTCGCCCGTGGTTTTGCCGGTCAGGGTGGCGGTGGGGGCGGTATCGACCGGGCTGGTCAAGCGCTCGACTGACGCGACGCCGGGTGTGGCGGCCAGCCGCGCGACAAAGCGGTCGATGCGCGACATGGCGGCGCGGTAGTTGCCGTCAAAGTCGGACAGCTGTGCGTCCAGCGTGATATCCGCTGTGCCGTCTGCCGTGTCCTGCAGCGTCAAGGCCTTGACCACGACTTCAGGGTGCGCTGACAGCGCTTGACCCAGCGGCATGAACAGCGCGTTGACGTCGAGGGGCGCACGATTCAGCTGCGTGGCCAGGGCAAGGGTCAGGCCGAGCTGGTCGGGGCGGGTGGCGAGCGCAGGGAAGTTTCGCACGATGGCGGCGTGGCGTGCGTCTGCGCGTTGCGCCTCGCCCTGAGTCTGCTGCACTTGATCGCGCAGATCCTGGGCATGGAGCCAATAGGCTGCGGTGATGGTCAGGCCGATCGCGGCAACAATGCCTGCCGCCAGATTCAGGCCGCGCCGCCAGCGGAATTCGGTATGGCGCTGCAGCAGTTCGGGCGGCGCCAGATTCAGCTGCACGGCCTCACCCGCAATCGCCGCCAGCGGCGCGACTTCCGGGGTGGCAGCCAGAAAGTCATCCGGAATGCGCAGCGCACGCGCGAGGCTGGGCATGTCGATCAGCCGCGTGCTGAACGCGGGGTCGGCATTGAGTGGTGCCTGCGCGCTGTCGAGCTGGCCGCTGGGGTCGAGCAGCAGCACATGCAGGCGGGCTTCGCGCGGCAGGATGCGCTGGCCGGCGAGATAGAGCTGGGTCTTGGCGATTTCGTCGGCCGCATTGCCCGGCAGCTGGGTGGGTGTGTCGCTGCCGATCAGGCGCGAAAAACGCAGCAGGCCATTGTGGTAGTAGGACAGCCGCAGGCTGTTGTTGAGACGACACGCCAGCAGCGTATGCGGCTCCTGTACCCGCAGTTTGGACAGGAGCTGCTGGCACGCCATTGCCAGCGGGGTGATGCCGGACAGCGGTACACGTTCGCGATGCAGCACGCTGAGCCATGGCGTCAGCCAGTCGGCATCGGTGAGGGCGGCCAGCAGATAGCGATCGTCACGGCGGCCGGTTGTTTCGCGCGTCTGCCGCCATGCGCCGGTGAAGCGCGCATTGCGGAATACCTGCTTGAGCTTGCGCGCCAGCAGTTCGGCGCGCGCGTGTCCCTGCACGTGCGGCAGAATCTCGCTGCGGTAATCCTCGTCCACCGTGTCGGCCACCAGCAGCACCGGCAACTGCGCATGCTTGACCACGATCTGCCGGAATGCAGCAATCCCCGCCGTGTCGGCGGCAAATTCACCCAGCCAGTGCATATGCCCCGGACGCCAGTCGAGCACGCCAATCTGGCGTGGCGTGGCAAGCAGGATCAGGCGATGGCTGAACATCACAGTGGCAGGTTCCCGATCAGGTCGTAAATGGGCAGCAGCACCGACACCAGGATGCCGCCGAGCAGCAGGCCGAGGATGGCGGTGAGCGTCGGTTCCAGAACCCTGAGGCCGTTTTCGATGGAGTCGAGCACTTCGCGGTTATAAAAATACGTCACATTATCCAGCGCCTCGTCGAGCGCGCCGGTGGATTCACCCACCCGCAACATGCGGATCACCAGCGGCGGAAACAGCGCCAGTGACTGAAAGCTTTCGGACAGGCCGCGGCCGTCGGCGATCTGCTGCGCGGCGCGGTGGATGCCGCTGGCGATCACCCGGTTGCCGGCGACCATTTCGCCTGCACGCAGCGCGTCGAGCACCGTCACCCCCGAGCGGTACATCATCGCCAGGGTATTGGCGAAGCGCGACAGCGCCATCTTCTGCACGATCGGCCCGATGACGGGCAGCCGCAACTGGGCGCGGTCCCACCAGTCGTGCCCGGCCTCGCTCTTATTCACCCATAACGGCAGGCCGACGCCTACTGCCAGCGCCAGCGGCAGACCGATCAGCCAGTACGAACGCAGCGCATTCGATACCGCCAGCAGAATCAGCGTCGGCAGCGGCAGCGTCACCCCCATGGTCTCGACCAGGGAAAGCACCTGCGGTACCAGATACACCAGCAAAAACAGGATGGCCGCGCCGACGACGGCCAGCACCAGTGCCGGATAGATCATCAGCCGTTTGGCCTTGGCGGCGACTTCTTCCTGCCATTTGAGCGATTCGGCCAGGCGATCGAATACCGCATCCAGCAGGCCGGTCTGCTCGCCCGCGCGCACGCTGTGGACGAACACGGCGCCAAACACCGCAGGGTGCGCCGCCAAGGCCTGCGACAACACCTTGCCGCCCTCCAGATCTTCCAGCAGCGCGGTCAGCACATCGCGAAAGCCGCGTTTTTCCATGGTGTCGCGCAGGTCGCGCAAGCCATCGAGCAGCGGAATCCCGGCGCGGGTGATGTAGCGCATGTGGATGCAGAAGGTGACCAGATCGCGCCGGGTGACGCGTTCGCGGCCGCTGGGGGCGTACTGGCGCGAAAGCTCGGACAGGGTGATCAGATCGAGCCCCATGCGCTTCAGGCGCAGTTCGAGGTCGACGTCGTTGACGGCCGACAGCGTGCCCCGGGTGGTGCGGCCGGTCTGATCGATGGCGCGGTAGTCGAAGAAGGGCATGGGTCAGGAGGCCTTCTCTGGAGGTGCGTTTAGCGAGAAGCGAAGCCGCTGCAAGCCATACAACGGATGAAAAGACCACGCTCCCATCTCACACCCGCCCCGTCAAATCCACCACCCGCGCCACTTCCGCCAGCGAGGTCACGCCATCCAGCACACGCTTGACGCCGTCTTCAGCCAGCGGATGGTAGCCATGCTCGAGTGCGGCGCGGCGGATTTCGTGCAGCGGCGCGTCGTTGGCCACCAGTTCATCCAGCGTCGGATCCATCCGCAGCAATTCGATCAGCGCCAGACGTCCCTTGTAGCCTTTGTTGCTGCATGCCGGGCAGCCGGTGGCACGATAAATCTGCGGCGGATGGGCGGAATCGGCACCGAGGATGAGCGACTCATGTTCGTCCGGCGTGTAGGCCTCCTTGCAGAGCGGACACAGCTTGCGCACCAGCCGCTGCGCGATGACGCCGATGATGTTGCCGGACAGGATGCCAGGCTGGATGCCGATGTCCATCAGGCGCGGAAACACGCCGAGCGCGGAGTTGGTGTGCAGGGTGGTGAACACCTGGTGGCCGGTCATGGCGGCGCGGAAGGCCATTTCGGCGGTGTCCTTGTCGCGGACTTCACCGACCAGAATGATGTCGGGATCCTGCCGCATGATCGAGCGGATGCCGTTGGCGAAGTCGAGTTTAAGCGATTCGTTGACCGAGCTTTGGCGCATCAGCGTGACCGGGTATTCGACCGGGTCTTCCAGCGTCATGATGTTGACGGTCTCGTTGTTGAGGTGCGACAGCATCGAGTACAGCGTGGTGGTTTTGCCGGAGCCGGTCGGCCCGGTGACGACCAGGATGCCTTCCGGGCGCGCCATCATCAGCTGCAGTTCGCGCAGGGCGTCGGCGGTGAAGCCCATCTGCTCCAGCGGCATGATGGATTTTTCGCGGTCGAGGATGCGCAGCACCAGGTTTTCGCCGTGGATGCCGGGTTGCGAGGACACACGAAAATCGATCGGGCGGCCGTTGAGCGTGAGCGACATGCGGCCGTCCTGCGGCGCACGTGTCTCCGCGATGTTCATGCCGGACAGCACTTTCAGCCGCACCAGAATCCCCGGCCAATAGGTCTTGTGCAGGCTGCGGATCTGTTCCAGCACGCCGTCGATGCGGTAGCGGATGCGCAGGAAGGCGTGCTCGGGTTCGAAGTGGATATCGCTCGATTCGCGCTTCACCGCGTCGGTGAGCAGCGCGCCGACCAGCCGCACCACCGGCTGAGTGTATTCCTCGGTTTCGGAATTGAGGCTGGTGTAATCGACCTCGCCGGTCTCGATCTCGCGCAGGATGCCGTCGAGCGAGAGATCGAAGCCGTAGAACTTGTCGATGCATTCGAGCAGCTGCGCCTCGGCTGCCAGCAGGGTGTCGATTTCGGTCTGGCCGCCGAGCGCGGCCTTCAACTGGTCGAGCGCGACGACGTTGAACATGTCGGTGGTCGCCAGCGTCAGCACGTTGCGCGCGGCGTCATGTGCGATCGGCAGCAGGTGATGGCGGCGGGCGAAGTCTTCGGGCACCAGTTGCAATGCTTCGGGGTCGGCCACCACCTGCGTGAGATCGATGCCCTGGCTGCCGAGCGCGTTGGCCAACTGGTCGCGCAGCACCGCCTCGGTCATGAAGCCGAGGGCCACCAACTGGCGGCCGATCGGCAGGCCGGTGGTTTTTTGCTCCTTGAGGCCGATGCGCAGCTGGTCGAGGGTGATGAGCCCCTGCGAGACCAGGGTTTCGCCCATGCGGAGTTTTTTACGGCGCTCCACGGCGGTGCCTTAACGAGCCGACTTCAGCTGCCGCACGCGCGCTTCGGCCTGGGCGCGGTCGAAACGGTGCACGCCACTGCTTGCGAGCGCCTTTTCGTAATACGTCAGCGCGGCCGGGACCTGGCGCAACTGGTCGAGGCTGACCGCCAGGTTGAAGGCGTAATCGGCATTGTCGGGCGCGCCGCGCCAGGCTTCGAAATAGGCAGCCTGCGCGTCGTTCCAGCGCGACTGCTCGGCGTAGAGGTTGCCGAGCGTCTGGTAGAGGTGCGGGCTGGGGTCGCGTTCGATCAGCGTTTTCAGGCGGCTTTCGGTTGCCTGGCTGTCGATGTTGCCGAGCAGGTCGAGCAAGGCACCCTGGGCCGCAGCATTGCGCGGATCCAGATCGAGTACCTCGCGATAGAGGCGCTGCGCGTCCGCTTCGCGGTTCTGCAGGCTGGCGATCGCCGCCAGCCCGAGCAGCGCATCCACACTGCGCACGCGGGCGGCGGCCTGGGTGTAGAGCCGCTGCGCCTCAGTCAACGCACCGCGCTGATAGGCAGCGTAGGCCTGGCTGAGCAAGGTCGTTTGCGCGTCGGGCTGGAATAGCGGCAGCGTGGCGGGCGGCGGTGCGGTGTTGTTTGAGGGATGGGCTGCACGCGGGGTGCTGCGGGCAGGCGGAGCCGGGGGCGCAGCATCGGCGGTTGCCGTGGCAGCCGGTTGCGGTTGTGGCAAAGGTGCGGCAGGCAAGGCGGCAGGTGCAGG
>DATMWS010000240.1:0-23736 GCA_035562135.1 Thiobacillus sp.
CTGTCGGCGAAATACTGGATGCCCTCGCAGAAGGCGGGGAAGGCCTCGGGGGTGGACTGCATCACTGCGCTCATGGCAATTCCTTTCACGATATGAAAATGTTTCGCATGATGCGAAACGATGGATGCATTGAAGCAGAAAGCCCCCGGTTTTTCACAATGCGTGATAAATTTTCACCTTATGAAAAATACCAGCTCTTCGATCCAGGTGCTCGACCGCGCCATGGCGCTGGTCGGCGTCCTCTCCCGCGCGCCCGGCCCGGTCAGTCTGACCCGTCTGGCCAATGATGCCGGCCTGCATACCGCCAGCGCCCACCGCATTCTTGGCGCATTGATGGCGCATGGCCTGATCGAGAAAAGCGGCGCCGGTGAATACGACCTCGGCGTTCGCTGGCTGGAAGTCGGCAACCGCCTGCGCGCGCGGCTGAATATCCGTCAGGTTGCAATGCCGGCCATGCAGCAGCTGGCCGACCTGACCGGCGAGACGGTCAACCTGATCGTGCGGCGCGGCGACGAGGCGGTCTACGTCGAGCGCGTGTCCGGCGGGCAGACGATGATCCAGGTGGTGCAGGTGGTGGGCGCGCACGCGCCCCTGCATGTCACCGCGGTTGGCAAGATCTTTCTCGCCGAAGAAAGCGCCAGCGGGGTGATGGGCTACGCCGAGCGCACCGGCCTGCCGGCCTACACATCGAACACCCTGACCACGCTGGAAAAGCTGCGCACCGAGCTTGAGGTCATTCGGCGCGAGCAGCTGGCCTATGACCGCGAGGAAGCCGAGCTGGGCGTGGCGTGCATCGGCGCGCCGATCCGTGACGCCGAGGGCAAGCTGGTTGCCGGGCTGTCGATCTCGGCGCCGGCCGACCGCCACAAGCCGGGCTGGCCTGAGGCACTGAAAACAGCCGCCACGCAGACCGGCGCCGCGCTGGGGTACCTGGCCGATGCCTGAAATCAGCCGGCACCCGTCAGCAAGTCCTTGCCGTGCGCAGGCTTTCTTGGCAAGGTGGCGGCCATGACAGCCATTGAGCCCGCTACCCGCTACCAGATCGCCGCCTGGCTGATGATGACCGCCGGCCTGCTGCTTGTCCTGACCCTGCGCGTGTTGCCGGCCTTGCTGGCCGGCCTGCTGGTGGTGCAGCTCGTCCACCTGCTGGCGCCGCGGTTTGTCATCGGCAAGCTCGGCCACACCTGGTCCAAGGTGCTGGTGGTGTCGCTGATCACCCTCGTCGTGCTGGGTGCGCTGGGCGGCGTCACCACGGGTGCCATCCTGTATCTGCGCACCGAAGGCGGACTCACCGGCCTGCTCACCAAAATGGCCGAAGTGATCGAAAACTCGCGCGAGCTGTTGCCGGTTTGGGCGGGGGAATGGCTGCCGCAGGGCGACGAATCGGTGATCCGCGCCGGGCTGGTCGAATGGCTGCGCGACCATGCGCAGGAGCTGCGCAAACTGGGCGGCGACGCCGGCCGCGTGCTGTTGCTGATCCTGGTCGGTTTCATCATCGGCAGTTTCGTCGCGCTGCGCGAGGCATCTCCCCACCACACGATGGCGCCGCTGGCGCGGGCCCTGTGCGAACGCGTCCAACGGCTCAGCGAAGCGTTCCGCCGCGTGGTGTTTGCGCAGGTGCGGATCTCCGCGCTCAATGCCCTGTTGACCTGGATTTATCTTGTCCTGATCCTGCCCGCGTTCGGAATCGAGCTGCCTTTCGTCAAGACCATGGTGCTGGTCACCTTTGTCGTCGGCCTGCTGCCGGTGCTGGGCAACCTCATATCCAACACCATTATCGTCATCATTTCGCTATCGAATTCGCTCTATGTCGCCGCGGGCTCGCTCGTCTTCCTGGTCGTCATCCACAAGCTCGAATATTTCGTGAATGCCCGTATCATTGGCGGCCAGATCAAGGCACGCGCATGGGAGCTGCTTATCGTCATGCTGGTGATGGAAGCCGCCTTCGGCGTGCCGGGCGTGATCGCCGCACCGGTGTTCTACGCGTATATCAAGAAAGAACTATCCGATAGGGAATTAATTTAATGGCAAGCGACACCGAATCACTCGTTATCACCGCCAGCGGTGAAGACAAAATTGGCCTGGTGGAAGGCTTCACCCGCCGCATCGGCGAATCCGCCTGCAATATCGAGGAATCGCGCATGGCCGCGCTCGGCGGCCGCTTTGCCCTGCTGATGCGCGTTTCCGGCAGCTGGGACGCGCTGGCCAAGCTGGAGGCCCGGTTGCCGGCCGTGGGCGAGGAACTCGGCCTGTCGCTTACCCAGCAGCGCACCCGCCCCACCCGTCCGGAAAAACCGCTGATCCCGTACACCGTCGAAGTGGCTGCGCTCGACCAGCCCGGCATCGTCAACAGCCTCGCCAATTTCTTCGCGCGGCTGCACATCAACATCGAGGCGCTCGACACCGAAACCTACCCCGCCCCCCACACCGGTGCACCGATGTTCGCCGTCCACATGACGCTGGGCATACCCGCCGACGCCCACATCGCCACCCTGCGCGGCGATTTTCTCGATTACTGCGACGACCAGAATCTCGACGCAACCTTCGAGCCGGTGCGGATGTAATCTGAAGGAACCGGCCGGCATGACTCGGTGCTGGCCTGTCCAACGCGAGGAATCCATCATGCCCAGCCTGCTCATCATCGCCCACGGCAGCCGCCGCGCGGCATCCAACGACGAAGTGCGCGCGCTAGCCGATGCCGTGCGTGCGCAGCCTGGCCAGGCTTACGCGCACATCGAAACGGCGTTTCTGGAATTGGCCGAACCGAGCATTCCGGACGGCCTGACGGCACTGGTGGCGAAAGGGGCGACCGAGATTGTCGCGTTTCCCTACTTCCTGGCGGCCGGGACGCACGTGGCGCAGGACATCCCCGGCGCCATCGCCGAATTCACGGCGAAACATCCCGACGTGACGGTGCGGCTGACGCAGCATCTGGGCGCGTCAGCCGTATTGCCGGCCGCCATCCTCAACGTCGCCAACTGATCATTCATCCGCGCTGACGCTGAGTTCGATGTAGAACATCGGCATCACCTCGTCCTGCTTGCCTTTGCGTGGCTGGCTGCGCACCAGCGCCGCCTCCACGCGTGCAGCCTGCAGTGCCGGGCGATCGATGATGGCGGGATACAGCCGATAGTGCTTCTCGATCAACTCGGCCTGCTGGCAGGCGCAGGCTTCGAGCGCGCTGCGGGTGGCGGGATCGAGCTGCGGCAGCAGCAGCATCCATGGCGCCTGCCAGGCGTGATAGTCGTGCACCAGCCGGGTATGCGCTGCGTCCATGCCTGCGGTGGCGATGAACAGCGGCGGGAAGGCGTCGGCGTCGAGCACGCGCCCGCGCAGGGGGTCGCCGCCTTTCAGCGTATGCAGCCCCAGCCCGGCACCGTCGTCGGCGCGGCGGAACCATTGCGCCACGCCGCTGGCGAGGCTGTTCACATAACGGGTCAGATACACGCCGGCGGATTCATCGGGGTCGGCAGTCGCCGTGCTTCTGAAGTGTTCCTGCGCGGCGATGCCGGCGCGCCAGTCGAGCGGCGGCTGGGTGTCGGTTTCGCTGTCGGTGCGCACGCTGTGCAGCAGCGCCAGCGGCTGGTCGTTGCGGTCGAGCAGCCACAGCTCGAATGGGTCACGAAAGGAAAACGGTACGTCGCGGTGCACCTTGAGCAGGTGCTCGTACACCACCGCGCCCATGTCCTCCAGCCTCCTGAAGTCGTCGGACGGATACAGCGGCCCGCGCTTGAGGCCTTTTTCCGCCGACCAGTGGCCGTAGCGGATGTCGGAGATCTGCGCGCGTTTGCCGGCGCGCCCCAGGCCGTCGAGCAGCGCGTCGTTGGCCACATAGATATCCCACTCGATGCCGTCGGTGGTCACCGCCTCGGCCGACTCAAAACGAATGGTGTGCACCACGCCGCGAAACGGGTTGAGCAGGCGTTGGGCGTAGCACTCGATCTGCATGAGACTGAACGCTACACCAGCAGTTGGCGCGACCGGGTCATGGCGGCGTGCGACCGGACGAATCGTCGTTTCCGGCCGTGCTCATCCAGGCAAACAGCGTCGAGCGCATCGCTTCTTCCACCGACATCTTGATCGGCTGCACCCAGTCGCGCGGCACAAACACCGTGTAGCCGCCGATCATGTAGCCCATCGGCAGGTAAACCGCCACACGGTCGCCCTGCAGGAAACCGGCAGGCAGGTCGTCGACGCGCTGGCGCGTGACCAGCCCCACCAGTTCTAGATCCTGCCCCGGCATTCTGAGGATCACCACCATTTGCTGGGCGGACTGGCTGCGCTGGGGTGAAAAATAATCGGCGAAGCTTTTCAAGGAGGAATAAATGCTCTTGACCACCGGCAGATTGGTGAAGGGCAGTTCCACCAGCGACAGCAGCTTGCCCACGCCGCGCTGCGACACCAGAAACCCGAGCAGGAAAATGCCGGTGATCCCCAGCAGCAGGCCCATGCCCGGTACGTAAAACCCCCCGATAAACGGCCGGATCAGCTGCATGGCCAGCGCCTCGCTCCAACTCAGAAAGACGTACAGCAGGTAGACCGTCAGCCCGAGCGGCAAGGCGGTGATCAGGCCACGAAAAAAATACTGGTAGAGGTTCTTGGTCACTATGGGCCCCGGGACTACACATAACAAAGTGTCATGCGGTTTCAATAGCATAGCAGCGGGGCGTTGTTAAAATCATTGAACCTTTTCTCGCTTCGGAGGTTTCCCCGCCCCCGGCTTGGTGCGGGCATCGTCTCGATCAAGCGTTCGCTGTAAGCCGGCCCGATAAAAGATTTGCGCGAACAGGCTTCAGTCTCGCGCAGGGCAGCCGATTATTCTCCTGATGTGCCTAGGTCTGTCGTGGAGGAATGAAACGTGTTGAATCGTCTTGTTGGAATGTGGTCGGGTAAGGATACTGCAGCCGCGCCGCCGCCTCGTGCCGTGCCGGACGAGGTGGCGGCGGCACCCAGGTCGGCGGCCAAAGCAGCCTCGGTGATGCGTCGCGAGGCCATGCTGGGCCGCGACCAGAAAGTCGCCGCTTACACCTTCATGCTGCGCCGCGCGCTGGAAGACCAGCGCGATTCGAACCTGCCCGATGTGCAGCGCCTCTACGACGAGACCCTGCTCGGCAACCTTCAGCGCATGGATATTGCGCGCCTGCTGGGTCAGCGGCTGGCATTCGTGCCGATTGCACCGGCCAGCCTGAATCTCTCGCTCATCGATGGCTGGCCCGCTGCCGGCACGGTGTTGCTCCTGAATATCGTCGCCCAGCCCGCTGTCGACGACGCCCTGCTGGCCCGCCTGGGTGAACTGAAGTCACGCGGGTTCAGCTTTGCCGTCCATGCCGACGAGGTGGCGCGGCCCGAGTGGCATGCGCTGCTGCAGCTAGCGGACTATGTGCTGATGGACGTCAACAGCGAGGATATTCCCGCCATCACCGCGCAAATAGCCGCCGTGTCAAAAGTGGCGGCGGGCAAGCGTTTTGTCGCGACCGGCGTGCAAACGCTGGAAGCGTTTCACATGTGCCACAAGCTGCAGTTTGCCTTGTTCATGGGGCCCTTCATCACCCGCCGGGAAACGCTCGACAACCCCACCATGGGGCCGTCGCGCGCCAAGGTGCTGGACCTGATGAACCGGGTGCGCACCGGCGCCGAGCAGCCGGAACTGGCGGCACAATTCCGCCACGACCCGGCGCTGTCGGTGCGCCTGCTGCGCTACGTCAATTCCCCCGGCATGGGGTTGATGAACAAGATCGGCGGCATCGAGCAGGCGCTGATGGTGATGGGGCAGGACAAGCTCTATCGCTGGCTGACGCTGATCCTGTTTACCGGCGGCCAGGCCCAGGAACTCGATCAGGCCGTGCTGGAAAATGCCCTGGTGCGCGGCCGGATGGCCGAGCAGCTGGCCGGACGTGCGCTGTTCGCCAAGGCGCGCGACGAAATTTTCGTTGCCGGCCTGTTTTCGCTGCTCGACGTGGTGATGCGCATGCCGATGGAGCAGGTGCTGAAACAGATCAGCCTGCCTGCCGAAATTACCGAGGCCATCATCGCGCAGCGCGGGCCGTATGCGCCCTATCTGGCGCTGGCGATTGCCTGCGAGCAGGACGACCAGAGCAGTATCGAAGCCCTGGCCAAACAGATCGGGCGCGACGTGGCCGACATCAATGCCGTGCATATGGACGCGCTGCTATGGGCGCAACAGTTGTCCGACGTATGAGCTGAGCATGGCAACCGCTGCCGCCGGCGCCGCCGCGTGGTGTGTCTACATGCTGCGCTGCGCCGATGGGTCGCTTTACACCGGCATCACCACCGATATCACCCGCCGCGTTGCCGAACATAACGGCGATAGCGCGCTGGGTGCCCGCTACACCCGCAGCCGCCGGCCGGTGCAGCTGGTCTATGTCGAAGCCGCAGCCAACCGCGCGGAGGCCGCGCGACGCGAGGCGGCGATCAAACTGCTGGATCGCGCGCGCAAGCTGGCGTTGTGCACGGCTACGCCGTAAATCTGCTTGGCTGTTTTAACTGTCGCTTGAGCCATTCAGGCGCGCCTGCAACAGCGGGATGACGGCCTCGACGGCACGCCGCCCGGCGTCGATGGCGACGCCGGCGCGGTGAAACTCCATCAGCCCCAGGTCCGCGAGCAACGGCGTCACCATCACGTCCGCCGGTTCGCCTGCCAGCCGGCTGCGCGTGATCAGCACCTGCATGATGTTGATGCTGCTTGCCAGCACGTCGAGCATGGCGGGGAGCCGGGGCCCGTCGTCATGGTTGATGCCAAGTTGCGACATGCCCGTCTGGATGCGCGCCATCACCGTATCGGCCAGGGTTTCAGTCTCGGCTGGGGGGCGCGTGGGTTTCGCTTTGGCAGGCCTGGATTTGAGGTGGCGGCCCAGCAGATCGGCGTTCAGATCGACAGCGATGACGACGTCCGCCCCCATCGCGCGGCACAGCGACACCGGCACCGGATTGACCAGCCCGCCGTCGACCAGCCAGCTGCCATCGCGTTGCACCGGGGTGAACAGCCCGGGCAGCGCAATCGAGGCGCGCACTGCATCCGATACCCTGCCCTCGCGCAGCCATACTTCGCGGCCGCGCCGCAGGTCGGTGGCGACAGCGCCGAACGGGCGCGCCAGTTCGTGGATGCCGCGGTCGACAAAATGGCTGCGGAAAAACTCGATCAGCTTGTCGCCCTTGATCAGCCCGCTGCCGAGCGAAAAATCCAGGAAACTCACCACGGTCTGCAGGCGCAGGCTGCGTACCCACGCCTCCAGACGGTCGAGTTCACCGCCCACATAGGCGGCCCCCACCAGCGCGCCGATCGAGGTGCCGCAGACGATGTCGGGTTCGATGCCGGCGTCGGCGAGCGCGCGGATGACGCCGATGTGCGCCCAGCCGCGTGCCGAGCCGCCGCCCAGCGCCAGGCCGATGCGGCTGGGGGGTGGCGTCATAGGCAGGCGTGTCGCGTTCATTTGGCTAGCTTAACCGGCTTCGCATTCGATGCGGCGACACGGTACTGGGTTGCCCGGCTGGATTACCCATGACGGGAATCCGTGACGGCTGGATCTGGAGGTGAAGCATGGGATGGCCCTGCCTTGAGCGTGCTTCGGCAGGCAAAAAAACGGCCTCGATTCGAGGCCGCGTGCAAGCGAGTCGTTTGCTTAATTGGGGATCTGGACGTTATACAAACGCTTGTTTTCCTGCATCAGCAGGTTGGAGGAAAAATACTCCTTGGTGTTCGTCGGCAGGGTATTGGTAGCGCCACCGGCGCTGCCGGTGATCGAGTCAAGGGCGCGTTTGCCCTCTGGGGTTTTCCCGATGCCGACGAGGATGGCGGTCAGCTTTTTCTTTTCCTGGTCGCTCAACTCACTGTCGATGCTCAGAGCAAACCCGGGGGCGCGGGCGGATTCGCCGATGATCCTGTATTTCCCGGGCTCCTGTTCGTTCATCATTCGCCAGGGACCGGGGCCGATGCAAATCGCATCGAGGCTGTTCTGCGAGAGCTGCTTGACCATGACATCCTGAAACTTGCCTTCGTAAACTGCGGCCAGGTCCTGGTCAGGTCGCAGCCCGGCCTTGTTGAGCGCAGAGATGCACAGGGGGCCCGCCGCAGTATCCCGGGAGGCAATCCCCATCCGGGCACCCTTGAGGTCGGCGATGGTTTTGTAGGGCTTGTCGACAGGAACGACGACCACACCGAAAATCGGCTTGTCCCATTTGGCGACAGGCTCGAAACCTTCCTCGATGGCATCCGCCGTAACATGGGGGGGGCCGAGGAAAATCGTATAACGGCCCGCGCCCAGGTGACGGTCCATGTTCTTGAAGCTCTGGCTGATTTCCATCTTTACGTTGGCGCCGCTCGCTTGGGCGATATAGTCGACCAGGGGTTTGAACGTGGCCTTGAGTTCGGCTTGGTTATCCTTGCTGGCACTGCCGGCAAAAATGCCCAATCGGTAGTCGGCACCATGAGACAGCGCGGGCAAACTGAGCAGGACGCCCAAAATCAGGGCGCTTGGCAAAGGGGAATGGCGGGGCATATCAGCTTCCTTTTCGTAAAAATAGTTTCAGCAGTAAATGATGATTACTGAATCAAGCCAGTCGTTTTTTGCGTCGTGTTGCCAGCTTGCATTCGCTTGTTTTACGGTGACTGACCAGGAAAACTGAAGACAGGCAGCGCAAATATCAGAGCGAATACTTGCCTTTGCGTGGCGATGCACGCCTCGATTTTCGGAAAAAAGCCCGCTCCGTACGGGGTGTGCTGCGTGCTTAATCCGCCTCGCGTTCGAGACAGCAGCACTGCCCCTGTTCGTTCGCGGGCGGCTGGCTGAGGATGGCGCCGGTGACCGGGTTGGGGCGAAACACGGTGCAGCCCTTGAGGCCGAGCGCATACGCCTGCCGGTAGATGCCCACGAAGCGCTCGAATGGGATATCCGCCGCGACGTTGATGGTTTTGGAAATGGCGTTGTCGACCAGGGGCTGCAATGCGGCCTGCATGTGCAGATGGGCAAGCGGATCGATCTGCCGCGCCTCGACCAGGGCAGGCGGTGTGCCGGTGAGGCCCTGCTGCCGCCACAGGTGGAGCGCGTGGTCGATTACGCGATGGATGCGATAGCTGCCATCCGTTCCGAGCACGCGGCGCTCGGCCTCGGCCGCAAAAATCGGCTCGATGCCGCTGGAAAGATTATTGGCCAGCAGGCTGATGGTGCCGGCCGGAGCGATGGCTAATAGATGGCTGTTGCGGATGCCGTGCGCGGCGATGGCGTCGCGAATCGCTTCTGGCAGTCGGGTGCAGAAACCGCTGGCCAGAAATGCCTCGCGGTCGAGATCGGGGAATGCCCCTTTCTCGCGGGCGAGGTCAATGGACGCAAGGTAGGCCGCGTCGCGTATCGTCTGCATCGCACGCGCGGCCAGCATGCGTGCAGCCTCGCTGTCGTAGCGCAGGCCGAGCAGCACCAGCGCATCCGCCAGTCCGGTGATGCCGAGCCCGATGCGCCGCGTGTGCCGGGCCTGTTCGGCCTGCGCCGGCAGCGGATAGCGGGAAACGTCGATGACATTGTCGAGAAAGCGCACTGCGAGTTGCGCCGCGTCGGCCAGCGCTTCGAGGTCGAGGCGGGCGTCGGCGGCGAAAGGCGACGCCACGAAGGCGACCAGATTGAGCGAGCCGAGATCGCAGGCGCCGTAGGGCGGCAGGGGAATTTCGCCACAGGGATTGGTGGCGCTGAGCATTTCGCGGTCGGTGAGCGTGTTGTCGCGATTGATGGTGTCGACGAACAGCACCCCGGGTTCGGCGGTGTCGTAGGCCGCGCGCAGGATGCGCTGCCACAGTTCGCGCGCCTTCACCGTGCGCAGCACGCGGCAGGGCACCGGAACGGCCGTACCACTCCAGCGCCGTAGCACCCGCAAGGGGTACGCCGCCAGGTACTCGCCCGGGTGGAGGGGAAACACCAGTGGCCAGTCGCGATCGTCCGCCACCGCAGCCATGAAGTCGTCGCTGACCTGGACCGACAGGTTGAAATGTCGCAGCACCGCAGGGTCGCGCTTGGCATCGACGAAGGTTTCGATATCGGGGTGGTCGCAGCGCAGCGTCGCCATCATCGCGCCGCGCCGCGCCCCGGTGGACAGCATGGTGGCGCACATGGCGTCCCAGATGTGCATGAAGGACACCGGGCCGGAGGCGATGCTGCCGGTGGCGGCCGCCACCATGCCGGCCGGGCGCAGGGTGGAAAAATCGTAGCCCACGCCGCCGCCCTGCTGCATGGTCAGCGCGCCTTCCTTCAGCGCCTCGAAAATGCTCACTAGGTCGTCGGCGATTTCGCCCATGACGAAGCAGTTGAACAGGGTCACCCGGTGCCCGGTTCCGGCGCCGGCAAGAATGCGCCCGCCGGGCAGGAAGCGGAAATGCTCCAGCAGGCCGTAAAAGCGTTCTGCCCAGCGCTCGCCGCCCTGGCCATCTGCCGCCGCGATCGCCTGCGCCACCCGCTGCCAGGTGGCGCGGATGTCAGCCTCGCCCGCGGTACGGTAGCGGGTTTCCCAGATATGCCGGGAGATTTCCATGCTGAAAGGCTCGGGCGGCGTCATGGTGTGGCGATGAGGACACAGAGTTGAGGCATTATCCGTTTATAGCTGCTTTGCCGCCTTTCCGGTTTTTATGATGAATTCGTCCCACCCCTATGCTGCCCTGACCCCTGATTGCGCGCTCGATGCGCTCGACTCGACCGGCTTCAAGGCCGATGGCCGCCTGTTGGCGCTGAACAGCTACGAAAATCGCGTCTACCAGATGGGCGTCGAGGATGCCGCACCCGCAATGGGCGCGGCACTGGTGGTAGTCAAGTTCTACCGCCCCGAACGCTGGAGCGATGCCGCCATTCTGGAAGAACACGCGTTCACCACCGAACTGGCCGCGCGCGAAATTCCGGTGGTCGCCCCGCTGGAATTGAGCGGCGCCACGCTCCACCGCCATGCCGGTTTCCGCTTCGCCGTGTACCCGAAACAGGGCGGGCGCATGCCCGAGTTCGACCGCGTCGATACCCTGCAACGGATGGGCCGCTTTCTCGGTCGCATCCACGCGGTCGGCGCGCAGGCGGATTTTTCGCACCGCCCAACCCTCGACCTCGAGACCTTCGGCTTCGCGTCGCGCGATTTTCTGCGCAGCGGAAACTGGCTGCCGCCCGACCTGGTTGCCGCATGGGACAGCGTGGTCGAGCATGCGCTTGCCAGCGTGGCGTATTGCTACGAACGCGCCGGCAAGGTGCGCGCCATCCGGCTGCATGGCGACTGCCATGCCGGCAACGTGCTGTGGACCGACGCTGGGCCGCATTTCGTCGATTTCGACGACAGCCGCATGGGGCCGGCGGTGCAGGATCTGTGGATGCTGATGTCCGGGGAGCGCGAGGAGCAGCAGGCGCAGATTACCGAAATTCTGACGGGCTACGAGGACTTCGCCGAATTCGATCCGCGTGAACTGAATCTGGTCGAAGCGCTCAGAACCCTGAGGCTGATCCATTACTCGGCCTGGCTTGCGCGGCGCTGGGACGACCCGGCTTTCCCCGCCGCGTTTCCGTGGTTCAATACGCCGCAGTACTGGCAGGCGCGCATCCTCGAACTGCGCGAGCAGATTGCGCTGATGAACGAGCCGCCGCTGGTGGCGTGAAACATTTATCCGCGAAGGGCGCGAAGAGACACGAAGGAAACCCCGTGCATGCTAAGAATCCTGCCCGGGTGGCTATGTCAGAGATGATCCTTCGCGTTTCTTCGCGTCCTTCGCGGATTAAAAAGGAAATTCAAAAATGTGCGGCATAGCAGGTGAATTCCGGTTCGATAACAGGGCACCCGACGCGGCGGCAATGGCGCGCATGCTGGCCAAGCTGGCGCGGCGCGGGCCGGATGCCGAAGGCCAGCACGCCGACGGCCCGGTGCGGCTGGGCCACCGGCGGCTGGCGGTCATCGATCTGTCGCCGCGATCGAAGCAGCCGATGCTCGACGCCGCCAGCGGCACCGCGCTGGTGTTCAACGGCACCATCTACAACTATCCGGAACTGCGCACCGAACTGATCGGGCACGGCCACGTCTTTCACTCCGACGGCGACACCGAGGTCATCCTGCGCGCGTTTCTGGAGTGGGGCGAAGTCTGCGTCGAGCGCCTGCACGGCATGTTCGCGTTCGCCATCTGGAACCGCGAGACGCTGTTCCTGGCGCGCGACCGCCTCGGCATCAAGCCGCTGTATTACAGCGAAAACCTCGGCTGCTTCCGCTTCGCCTCGACCCCACAGGCGCTGCAGGCGGCGGGCGGCGTCGACACCGGCATCGACGCCGTGGCGCTGCATCACCTGTTCACCCTGCATGCGGTGGTGCCGGCGCCGCGCACGATCTTCAACGGCGTCCGCAAGCTCGCGCCCGGCACCACGCTGACGGTGAATGCGCGCGGCGAAATCAGCCACAAAAAATACTGGTCGCTGCAGGCGCAACGTCCGGCGGTGCCGAAGAGCGAGACCGAATGGATCGACGCCATCCACGACAGCCTCAGGCAGGCGGTGAAGAAGCGCATCGAGATCGCCGACGTCAAGGTCGGCGTGCTGCTCTCCGGCGGGCTCGATTCGAGCCTGCTGGTGGCCTTGCTGGCCGAGCAGGGCGTGCCCGACCTGATGACGTTTTCGGTCGGCTTCGAGGACCAGCCGGAAGAGCGCGGCAACGAGTTCGAATACTCCGACCCGGTGGCCGAAATGTACGGCACGCGCCACCACAAGTACCTGATCCCCAATTCGGAAGTGCTGCGCCGCCTGCCCGAAGCGGTCGATCAAATGAGCGAGCCGATGTTCGCGCAGGACGCGGTGGCGTTCTATCTGCTGGCCGAGCAGGTCAGCAAGACCGTCAAGGTGGTGCAGAGCGGGCAGGGCGCGGACGAAGTGTTCGGTGGCTACTTCTGGTATCCGCGCATGGTGGCCGAGCCGTCTGGCAGCCCGCTGGAGCGCTTCCGGCGTCACTATTTCGACCGCGATCACGACGAGTTTCTCGAGATGGCCATGCCCGCCTATCACGGTCCCGACTACACGGCGGAAATGATTGCCGCGCATCTGGCGGAACCTTTCGCCGACGAATTCATCGATCAGGTGTTGCGCATGGACACGACCCTGCTCATCACCGACGATCCGGTGAAGCGGGTCGACAACATGACGATGGCGTGGGGGCTGGAAGCGCGCGTGCCCTTTCTCGATCACCAGCTGGTGGAGCTGGCGGCGTCGATGCCGCCCGGGCTCAAGCTGGCATCCGGCGGCAAGCATGTGTTGAAGACCATCGCGCGCGGGCGGGTGCCGGATGCGGTGATCGACCGCAAGAAAGGCTATTTCCCCGTACCCGCGCTCAAATTTGTACGCGGAGAATTTTTGAACTTCATGCAGGACATTTTGAATTCTCAGGCCTGCCGCGAACGTGGCCTGTATCACCGCGCCTACGTGGACAGACTGCTGGATGCCCCGGAGCAGCACCACACCCGCATCCAGGGCAGCAAGCTGTGGCACCTGGCCCTCCTGGAATACTGGCTGCAAAAAAATGCGTAAATTTTTCTTCCTGCTGGCTGTGCTGGCGGCGTTTCCCGCCCACGCCCAGACCGCTTTCGACAGCTGGCTCGCCGCCGTCCGTCAGGACGCCGCGGCGCAGGGCATTTCTCCCGCCACGCTCGACGCCGCACTGACCGGCATCACGCCGATTGAGCGCGTGGTCGAACTCGATGGGCGCCAGCCCGAATTCCTGCAAACCTTTGCCGATTATCTGGGGCGGCGCGTTACCGCGGACCGGGTCGCGCGCGGCCAGGCGTTGATGGCCGAACACGCCGCGCTGCTCGATGCGGTCGAACGGCAGTACGGCATTCCGAAAGCCGTGCTGGTGGCGTTCTGGGGGCTGGAAACCCACTACGGCACCGTGCTCGGCAGCCTCAACATTCCAGCGAGCCTCGCGACGCTCGCCTTTGACGGTCGCCGCAGCGATTTCTTTCGCAGCCAGCTTCTCGACGCGCTGCGCATCATCGACGCCGGGCATGTCAGCGCGGTCGACATGAACGGCTCGTGGGCCGGCGCGATGGGGCATATGCAGTTCATGCCGTCGACCTTCCGCGCCTACGCGGTCGATGGTGACGGCGATGCCCGCATCGACCTGTGGCAGTCGCTTCCCGATGCCATGCACTCGGCCGCGAACTATCTCAAACGCGCAGGCTGGCAGGTTGGCGAACCGGTGGCCATCGAAGTGCGCTTGCCGGAAGGTTTCGACTGGCAGCGCGCGCGCGTCCACCGTCTGCCGGTGGCGGAATGGATGGCGCTCGGTGTGCAGACGGTGGATGCCACCGCGCTGCCGGCGGTGGCCGGGCGTGCTGCCATCGTGCTGCCGCAAGGCTGGCAGGGGCCGGCCTTCATGGTGTTCGACAACTTCGACGTGGTGATGCAGTGGAACCGCTCGGTGAATTACGCGCTGGCGGTGGCGCAGCTGGCGCAACAGGTGGCGGGCGGCGGCGCGCTGGTCGCGTCCGCGGGCGAAGCGGGCGCGCTCGGCACGGCGCAACTGAAAGCGCTGCAGCAGGCGCTGAACCAAATGGGTTTCGACGCCGGCACGCCGGACGGCCTGCTCGGCCCGCGCACGCAAACCGCCCTCCGGCAATACCAGGTCATGCACCAACTGCCGGCCGACGGCTACCCCGCGCCCAGCGTGCTGGCGCACGTCGAGCAAACCCACGCCGCCGCAGCGGTCGCGGGCAAACTTACCCTGGCACCTGCGCCCACCTTTGCCGACCCGGCCGGTCAGCCCTGATTCAGGAGAGCAAGGTGAGCGACGCACGCAATGTTTTTGGGAGCCTGCTGCAGGTGTGTGGCGTGTCGCCGATGACCGGATTTGTGCGCAATGGCGTCTGCCACACCGGAACGCAGGACATCGGCAGCCACACGGTGTGCGTGCAGATGACCGACGCGTTTCTCGCCTATTCGCTGCAGCGCGGCAACGACCTCGCATCCCCGGTGCCGGAATACGATTTCCCGGGTTTGAAAGCGGGCGACCGCTGGTGCGTGTGCGCTACGCGCTGGCTGGACGCGGCCGAAGCCGGCGTCGCGCCGCCGGTGATCCTTGACGCCACCCACGAGCGTGCGCTGCGCCATGTGGCGCTGGCCGATCTGCAATATCACGCACTCCAGACCCCATGAGCCTGCAATGCTGGAAATGCGGCGCCAGCCTGGCCGGCATGCTGCTGCCGCTGTCGCGCCGCGAAACCTGTCCCAGCTGCCATGCCGAACTGCATGTGTGCAAAATGTGCCGTCACTATGATGCCCACCGTGCCGGCCAGTGCCGCGAACTGGCGGCCGAACGTGTCGCCGACAAAACGCGCGCCAACGATTGCGGCTGGTTTGTGCCGCGCCCGGAGGCCTACAAGGGCGGTGGTGCGGTGATGGTGCAGGCAAGCCGGAGCGCCCTCGACGTTTTGTTTGGCGCTCAGCCCGGCAGCGATTCGGCCGCCTCCGCGAAACCGGTTTCGCCCGAGGATCTATTCAAGAAATAGCCCTGGGCTGAGCGTTTCCCGCGCGTTACCGCCCCCCGCCCATTCCAAGCAGCTTCTGCTGCGCAGGCGCGGCGAACCCCACCCTTTTGGTCGTTGCATGGGCCGGTTTGGACCTGGCGGGCGCGCGCCGGGCCGGTGTTGCGTGGTGCGCCGATTGCGACAGCCTGAAGGTGTCCACCACATGCGCAAGCTTCATCGCCTGCGCCTGCATGCTCTCTGACGCGGCCGCCGCCTGCTCCACCAGCGCGGCATTCTGCTGGGTGATTTCGTCCATCTCGCCCACCGCCTGGCTGACCTGTTCGATGCCTGCGCTTTGTTGCTGGCTGGCCGCAGCGGTGCCGCTCATGATGTCGGCCACCAGTTGCACCGATGTCACAATGTCGTCCATCGCCACGCCGGCTTCGTCCACCAGCCTTCTACCCGCCTCGACCTGGGTCACCGAATCGTTGATCAGGGTCTTGATCTCCTTGGCGGCGCTGGCCGAGCGCTGGGCCAGATTGCGCACTTCGGTGGCGACGACTGCGAAGCCGCGGCCCTGCTCGCCAGCGCGCGCGGCCTCCACCGCAGCGTTCAGCGCCAGGATGTTGGTCTGGAAGGCAATGCTGTCGATGACGCCGATGATGTCGGCAATCTTGCGCGAGCTGTCCTTGATCGAACCCATGGTGCCGATCACTTTTCCCACCACCTCGCCGCCTTTGCCCGCGATCTCGGCGGTCGAGCTCACCAGCTGGCTGGCGTGGTGTGCGTTCTCGGCGTTCTGCTTGACGGTGCTGGAGAGCTGCTCCGTCGTGCTGGCGGTTTCCTCCAGGCTCGACGCCTGCGATTCGGTGCGGCCGGACAGGTCGGCGTTGCCGGCGGCAATTTCGCTGGCGCCGGTGTTGACGATGTCCGAGCTTTCCTTGATCTGGCCGATCGCCCAGCGCAGGTTGACCTGCAGCACGCGGATCGAATGTAGGATGCCGGCGAGTTCCTCGACCGCCCGGGACGGCTCGATGCGGCTGGTGAGGTCGCTCGCGCTGAGGCGCAGGATCTCGCGGCGGATGCCCGTCAGCGGCGTGATCACGTTGCGATAGGCCAGCACGCCGAACACGCCCGCCAGCGGCACGGCCAATGCGGAAATAAACATGGCGATGCGGGCAGACGAAGCGTCGCCGCTGGCGGCAAGCCAGCTCAACACGCCCAGGATCAGGAACACGGCTGCGACCGAGGCCGAGGCCAGGATCGACTGCCCTTTGAGCGAACGCACCGCCAGCCAGTCGAAATTCTGCCGCCAGCTGCGCTTCACGGCGCAGCCTTCGCTGACGGCCAGCGAGGTGTCGCCCGTCCGGATGGCGCGGTAGGCGCCTTCGGCCGCCTGGACCTGTTCGCGGCTGGGCTTCCTGCGCACCGAGGTGTAGCCGACGATGGCGTCGCTCTCGATAATCGGCGCGGCGCTGGCTTCGACCCAGTAGTGGTCGCCGTTCTTGCAGCGGTTTTTCACCAGGCCGGTCCATGCCTTGCCCGCACGGAGCGTGCGCCACAGGTCGGCGAACGCCTCGGGCGGCATGTCGGGATGACGCACCATGTTATGCGGCTGCCCGATCAACTCGTCTTCGCTGAAGCCGCTGATGTTGATGAAGTCCTGGTTGACGTAGGTGATGTTGCCGTGGACATCCGTCCTGGAAGTCGGGCTTTCACCGTCCTGCAGAATGTATTCGACGTTGGTGACGGGCAGATTGGAGCGCATTGCCGGGTTCTCCGAAAAAACGTTAATTGTTATAGGGGGTTCCCGTCCGTGCCGGACGCCTTGCTGTGCTCTGGGCAGGCTGGTCGGGCAACGAACGGGGGGTTCCGGGTGGTTCAATAACGACTGGGGATCATCTCCTTTTGCTTGCGCAGGTCGGGTTCATGCAGAACATTGCCGGCGTGGCGAAAGCCGCCAGACATGGGCGATCGTTGGCGTCGCGCTGGGCGGCGCTGGAAGGGTGGCGAGGGGGATGAAACGGGGCACGACGCGACGAGAACGCGACGTCGGGTGCGCATGCGCGGGGCTTGCAATGACTCGGAACGCACAACACTCTCCAGCAACCCCGCTACCATGGGCCCTGGCTGGGGCCGGGGGTCTATAGGCCGGAGGCTTTGTGACCTGCGCTTTCGCGTCAGTGTACCGTTGATAAAACGCCTTGATCGGGAATGCCCCCAATCTCGGGCACTGGTTGAATCGGCGTGCCGGAATGAAACTTTAGGCCGGAAATGAAATCTTTTCACTTTTTGTGCGAGAAACGAGAAAACCGTTATTAATCAATCGTCTGAATGTGTGTCGTGGCGCGGATTGGGGCAGTTTTCAGGTGAAATGTCATGGCCGGCGCAACTGACGCAGCGCCTGCCATTCGTACAGCAGCAGGCCCGCGCCGATCAGCGCGATGCCGGCCCAGCCGCGGGCCGGAATGAATTCGGCGTTGAGCGTCTGTCCCAACAGCAACGCGGTGACGGGCGTGACCAGCGTGATCAGCGCAACGCGTCCGGCGTCCAGATGCTTGATCACGTAGTAATACAGCGTGAAGCCCACCACCGACCCCAGCACGCCGAGATAGACGATGGCCGCGCTGGCGCGCAGCGTGGTGTCGGGCGGCAGCCGCGCGGAGTCGGCCACCGCCCAGGCCAGCACGAAGCAGGGGACGGCGACGCCAAGCGAACCGGTGGTGATGGCGAGCGCGGAGGCGCGCAGGTTCAGCCGCTTGATCCACACCAGCCCCAGTGCCTGCGCGATCATGCCCGCCACCACGGCGAGTATGCCGAGCGTGGCTTGGCCATCGCCCGGCCACGGCTGGCCGAAGATCAGCCACAGTCCGGCCAGTGCCAGCCCCAGACCCGCAATGCGGATCGGCGTAAGCGTGCGCTCACTCAGCCACAGCGCGGCGAACACCCCGGTGACCAATGGCGACAGGCCGAAGATGACCGAAATCAGCCCCGACGGAATGTGCAGCGCGCCCCAGTAGGTGAGCAGCATCGCCACGAACATCGACAGGCCACTGATCGCATACAGCCGCCGCGCCGCCGGCGTGAACGGAAACGCGGTGCGGGTGGCGAAGAGCAGCGCGAGGCAGATTGCCAGCCCGATCAGCATGCGCGCCATCACCGCGAAGCTGAAGCTGGCGCCCTGCGCGCTCCATTGAATGGCCAGCGGCGTGGTCGACCAGATGAGGATGACGCCGAGATAGGCGGCGGGGACGGACATGGACGATTTTCTTGTCTGCTCAGAAGCTGATGTCTGTTTCCATGATCGTGACTGCAGCACCCGACAGCATGATGCGATCCGCCGTAACTTCACAGCCGATGTTGCCGCCCCGCCTGGATACCTGTCTGGCGGTCAGCACGTTTTTGCCGAGCCGCTTGGCCCAGTAGGGCGCGAGCGCGCAGTGCGACGAGCCGGTGACGGGATCTTCGGGAATGCCGAACTTGGGTCCGAAGACACGGCTGACGAAATCCACCTGGAGGCCGGGCGCAGTGATGACAACACAGCGCAAGTCCAGTTGCCCCAGCAGGGCCTGGTTGGGCGTGATGGCGCGAACGGTTTCCTCGCTGTCGAACACCGCGATGTAATCGTCGGCGGCCCACACTTCGAGGGGGCGCTGGCCGAGGCCCTCGATCAGCAGGTCGGGAAACCCGCAGGGGGTGGGCGGACAGGCCGGGAAGTCCATTTCCAGCTGCGCTCCGTTCTTTTTCACGTACAGCGCGCCGCTGCGCGTTTCAAAGGTGATGACCGGTTTGGCGTAGCCCAGCTTCTCGAAGATGACGTGGGCCGTGGCCAGGGTGGCGTGGCCGCACAGGTCGACCTCCTTGACCGGGGTGAACCAGCGCAGGCCGAAGCCTTGCTCCGAGGGCACGAAGAAGGCCGTCTCGGACAGATTGTTTTCCTCCGCGATGGCCTGCAGCAGGCCATCGTCCAGCCAGCCCTCCAGCGGGCATACCGCGGCTGGATTGCCTTCGAAGGCGCGGGTGGCGAAGGCGTCCACCTGATATTGCTTGATTCTCATCGTCGTGGGTGAAGCTCAGTGGGGTAGTTCCTGCAGGCTCTCCGCCGCGATCTCGCGCACGTCGGCATCGTCGTCGGCAATTCGGGCTTCCAGCCACGGCTTTGCCGCCGCGTCGCCGGTGAGACCGAGGTAATGGCAGGCATCCGCGCGCACCCGCGCATCCAGATGCTGCGACAGTTCGCCCAGCCGCGGCAGCAGCGCGCGCAGGGTGTCGCTGCGGGCAAAATTTTCCAGCAGCACGCCGGCGCCCAGCCGCACGTTGAGGCTGGCCTCAACGTTGCCGACGATGGGCAGCACTGCCGCGAGCAGTTCCGGGTCAGCCTCGATCGCCGCCTGCGCGCGCGGCAGTTGGCCTTCCTTCAGCAGCAGGTGGAACCAGTCTGCGAGCCCCGCCGCGCTGTCGGCCTTGGCCGCCCACTCGGCCAGCTCGGCCCTGCTGTGTACGCCGGCAAGCTCGATGCGGCCGAGCCTGACCCACGGCACCGAGCGCACGCCGAGTGACTGGCCGACTTCGGGATGCTGCTCCAGGTTGACCGCTTCCAGCCGGCCGATCGTGCCCTGCTTCACCAGGTCGGCGAGCGCGGCGAGCATCGCCGGGCAATGCGGGCAGTGGGTGGAAATCAGCAACAGGGCGTCAGGTGCGGGCATGGATCAAATCGGCGGATAATTTGGTACATGGAATTTACCATTCTCCCCGTCACCCCGTATCAACAGAACTGCTCGCTCGTGTGGGACGAAGACGGCCGCGCGGCGCTGATCGATCCCGGCGGCGAGGCGGAGCGTCTGCTGGCGGAAGTGGCCCGGCGCGGGCTCACCCTGCAAAGCATCCTGCTCACCCACGGCCACCTCGACCACGTCGGTGCGGCGGTGGAACTGCGCGATGCGCTGGGTATCCCCATCATCGGCCCGCAGCGCGAGGAGCAGTTCTGGCTCGACATCCTGCCGCAGCAGGCCGAGCTGTTCGGCTTTCCGCCCGCGCTGGCGTTCACGCCCGACCGGTGGCTGAATGACGGCGACCGGGTCGAGGTGGGTTCGATCCATTTCGAGGTGCTGCACTGCCCCGGCCACACCCCCGGGCATGTGGTGTTCTACCAGCCACAGGCGCGGCTCGCCTTCGTCGGCGATGTGCTGTTCAAGGGCTCGATCGGCCGCACCGATTTTCCGCGCGGCGACCATGCGGCGCTCTTGGCCGCCATCCGCGAAAAACTGTTCCCGCTCGGCGACGACGTGCGCTTCATACCGGGGCACGGCGCGATGTCCACTTTCGGACACGAACGTCGGGAGAACCCCTTCGTCGGCCTGGCGTCAGATTGATTGTGTTCCTCACAAAAACAAAAGGAGACTGACATGAGCCCCGCCCTTTTTCTGCGTGCCCTGATCCCCGTTGCAATGCTGCTGAGCGCCGCGGCGCAGGCGCAAAACCTGTCCGCCATCGTCCTTCCCTCTCCCGAAGCGCCCTCGACGACGCAGGCTGCGCAAAGCCAGCTCGATGCGGTGAATGCGCGGGTGCCGCAGCTCGATACGGCGGGCCTGCTGGCGCAACTGAAGGCGCAGCCAAAAACCGTGCTGATCGATGTGCGCACCCCGGCCGAGCTGACGCTGTCGGGCTACATCGATGCGCCGCGCTTCTTCAACATCACGCGCGGCTGGCTGGAATTCCAGATCGAGGCGGCGGTGCCGGACAAGACCACGCCCATCGTCGTCTATTGCGGCGTCAGCCAGCGCAGTCCGCTCGCCGCCGACACGTTGATCAAGCTCGGCTACAAGAACGTCAAGAACTACCGCGACGGCTTCTTCAACTGGAAGCGCGCCGGTCAGCCCATCCAGCAACTCGACAAGGCGCCGGCGTCCTTCCTTTACGATCTGCCGCAGGAAGTCATCCCGGGCGTGTGGTCGGCCATCGGCGCCACCGCGCCGGGCACCTACGACAACTCGGGTCACAACAACAACCTGTCCTTCGTCATCACCGACGACGGCGTGCTGGTGGTGAACGCCGGCGACAACTACCTGCTGGCGCAAAGCCTGCACGAGGAGATCAAGAAGCGCACCAGCCAGCCGGTGAAATACGTGGTGCTGGAAAACAGCCAGGGCCACGCCATGCTCGGCTCCAAGTACTGGAAGGAGCAGGGCGCCACCATCATCGCCCACCGCGACACTGCGGCGTACATGGAGAAGACCGGCTACGATTCGCTGGAGGTGATGCGCGCCCGTGCACGCGACAAGGCGTTCAAGACCGAATTCGTCATGCCGGACAAAACCTACGACGACAAACTCGACCTCAAAATGGGTTCGTGGAACCTGCAGATCCTGCACCTCGGTTCCTCGCACAGCCACGGCGACACCATGGTGTGGCTGCCCGAGAAAAAGCTGGTGATCGCCGGCGACACGGCCTTCCACATCCGCATGCTGCCCATCTTCGAGGATACCGACACCGCCAAGTGGATCGAGACCTGGGACAAGTTCGAGGCGCTCGGCGCGCAGATCGTCATCCCCGGCCACGGCGGCCCCACCGACATGACGACCGTGCGCAAGTGGACGCGCGACTATTTGGTGCACCTGCGCGAGAAAGTCGCCGAAGTCATCAAGGCCGGCGGCTCGCTCGACGACGCCTACAAGGTCGACCAGTCCGCCTATCTGCATCTGCACACCGCCGACGAACTGGCGCGCAGCAACGCCGGGCGGGTGTATCGGGCGATGGAGTTCGAGTAGGCCCTAGCGCGGTGCGGACTTCAGCGGCGTGATCGCGCCGACCAGCGCGCCCGCGGCGTCAGCGGTGGCGTGGCCACGATCCCGCCGCGGGTTGTACTCGACGATTTCCATCGCCACGAAGGCTGGGTCGCCGCGCAGGCGGGACAAGGCTGCGGCGAGTTCGGCGCGATGCAGGCCGCCCGGCACCGGGGTGCCTAGGCCCGGCTCCTCCTCGGGGTCGAGCGCGTCGAGATCCACGCTCACGCCAAAGCCGGCAGTGGCGTGCCGCACGATGGCGAGCGCCTCCTCGAACACCGCGGCCAGCCCGCGCCGGCGAACTTCGTCCATGTCGAATACGCGCACGCCCAGCCGGTGCAGCAGCGCGGCCTCGCCCGCCTCGTAACTGCGCACGCCGATCAGGCATACGTGTTCGGGGCGCAGCTTGGCTTCCGGGCCGTCGATCGCGGTGAGCGCCGCTTCGCCGTGGCCGAGCAGGCAGGCCAGCGGCATGCCGTGGATCTGCCCGCTCGGCGTGGTGGCGAAGGTGTGGCTGTCCATGTGGGCGTCGATCCAGATCAGACCGAGCGGCCCCTTGGCGGCCAGCGCGCGATGCACGCCGCTCCAGGTGCCGATGGCGCAGGAATGGTCGCCGCCCACCACCAGCGGAAAATTGCCTGCGTGCAACACCGCTTCGACTTCCGCAGCCAGTCGCGCACCGAGCTCGGCCACCGCGTGTAGCGGCGAGTCCTGCGCTTCGTGCGGCACGCGCAGGATCGCATCCCATTCCACATGCTGCAGCGGCGTGTCGTGAAACACATGGTAGCGGCGCAGCGCAGCCGGTCCCTCGGCGCAGGCCGGGTCGGGCGCGCCGGCGCCGCTGGCGGCGCCGATGACGATGATGCTGCGCGGGGAGGAGGCGGGGACCGGTTTCATGTTGTCAGCCTGGCAGGCGTCGAGACTTAACCCAGCCCGCCCAGGTTCACGTATTTGGTTTCCAGATATTCGTCGATGCCGCTGCGCCCGCCTTCGCGCCCCAGCCCCGACTGCTTGACGCCGCCGAACGCCGCCTCGGCAGTGGAAATCACCCCGGCATTGATGCCGACCATGCCATAGTCGAGGCGCTCGGCGAGTCGCCAGGCGCGGCCGAGGTCACGGGTGTAGGCGTAGGCGGCGAGGCCAAACTCGGTGTCGTTCGCCATGCGGATGACGTCGGCCTCGCTGGTGAAGCGGATCAGCGGCGCCACCGGGCCGAAGGTCTCGTCGCGGCAGACCTGCATGTCGGGCGTGCAGTGGCTCAGCACCGTCGGCTGGAAGAACTGCCCGCCGAGCGCGTGGCGTGCGCCGCCGGTGAGCACTTTTGCACCGTGCGCCAGCGCATCGGCGATGTGCGCCTCGACTTTCTGCAGCGCGGCGGGATTGATCAGCGGGCCGGTTTCCACGCCCGGCGTGAAGCCCTCGCCCACTTTCAGCTGTGCCACCGCAGAGGCGAATTTTTCGGCAAAGGCATTGAAGATATTGTCC
>DATMWS010000241.1:0-14644 GCA_035562135.1 Thiobacillus sp.
TTGCTGACGACGCCGTGGCCGTTGGAAAATTCGGCGATGTTCTTCTTGAAGAAGTTCAGTCGATCGAGGAAGTGACTCATGTCATGGTGCTCCTATTTCAAATTCGTTTTGTCCACGAAGGGCACGAAGGAAAATCCAAGGGGATCAAGTTCTCTTCGTGTTTCTTCGTGCACTTCGTGGATGCAAAGCTTTCACGGATTCTTGATGTAGGCGTTCTTGCGCAGGTAGAACCACCAGTTCAGCACCAGGCACACGGCGTAGAAGATGGCGAAGCCGTACATGGCGTTTTCAGGCGAACCGGCCTTGATCTGTTCGCCGATCACCACCGGGGCGATGAAGGCGCCGTAGGCGGCGACCGCCGAGGTCCAGCCCAGCACCGGTCCGGCCTGCACGCGGTCAAAAATCACGCCGACGGTGCGGAAAGTGGAGCCGTTGCCGATACCGGTGGCGGCGAACAGCACGACGAAGGTGATGATGAACTGGGCGAAATACACTTCGGGCGTGGCCGACTGGTAGGCCTGCATCATGATCCAGCCGGCGTAGGCGGAAGCTGCGACCATGATGGCCGAGATGATCTGGGTGACGATGGAGCCGCCGACCTTGTCCGAGATCCAGCCGCCCACCGGACGGATCAGCGCGCCGACGAAGGGGCCGATCCAGGCGTATTGCAGCGCGGACGGTGCGTTGGGGTTCTTGACGTGCGTCCACAGCCCAGTCGCGGCATCGAGGCTATGGGTATCGCCGAAAATCACCGTGATCGACAGTGGCAGCGCCATCGAGAAGCCGATGAAGGAACCGAAGGTGACGAGGTACAGCGCGGTCATCGACCAGGTGTGCTTGTTCGAGAAGATCTCGAACTGCTTGGCGATGTTGCCCTTCATCTCGCCGAAGGCGGCGAGCTTCATCACCATCAGGGTAACGACCATGATGAGCGGCAGCGCCACCCACATGTTGAGCAGGCCGAGACCGGTGGGCGCGGGCAGGTAGAGATAGAGGCCCACCGCCGCGGTAACAAAGGCCAGGCCATACAGCCACAGCACCTTGGCAAAAGCTTTGATCGTGGAGCCGATATTGGGCGTGACCGTCAGCAGGTTGTTCATGCCGAAGAAGCCGAGGAAGGCCAGCGGCACCAGCAGCAGCAGCCAGACGAAGCCGGCGTTCTGGATGTAGGTGGGGGTGCCGGCGAGAATCTTGCCGAGAATCCAGCCGCTGTCTTTCACCAGTTCCATCGAGCCACCCGCCAGCGCGCCGAAGATGCCAGCCGTCATCACCAGCGGGATCAGGATCTGCATGGTGGTGACGCCGAAGTTGCCCAGGCCGGCGTTGATGCCCAGCGCCGTGCCCTGCAGACGCTTGGGGAAGAAGGTGCTGATGTTCGACATGGAGCAGGCGAAGTTTCCGCCGCCGATGCCGGAGAGCAGGGCCAGCATCTGGAATACCCACAGCGGCGTGCTCTTGTCCTGCAGCGCGATGCCGGTGCCGATGGCGGGAATCATCAGCAAGGCCGTGGTCAGGAAGATGGTGTTGCGACCGCCCGCGATGCGGATGAAGAAGGAGGCTGGAATTCTCAAGGTCGCGCCCGCCAGGCCGGAAATGGCGGTCAGGGTGAACATCTCGTCCTTGGTGAAGGGGAAGCCCAGATTCAGCATCTGCACGGTGATGATTCCCCACATCAGCCAGATGGCGAAGCCATTGAGCAGGCTGGGAACCGATATCCACAGATTGCGGTAGGCAATCTTCTTGCCGGTCGTTTCCCAGAATTTCGGGTCCTCCGGATTCCATTCCTTGATGTTGGTGGGCATGGTGACTTCCTCTTATAGGTTGACCAACGGAGCCGAGCATCGCCCGGCCCAGGTTTTGCTACTCCATCAGGTCTATGGCCTTGGCCCGCTGCTGCTCGCGGGCCGCATCCATCGGGCGCACTTCCGTCCAGTACATCCACATCAACGACACCCACACCACGCCGAACATCAGCATGAACGCGGACGAACGGATTCCGGTCAGGTCGACCAGCGCACCGAACATGATCGGCATCAGGAATCCGCCCAGGCCGCCGGCAAGCCCGACCACGCCGGAAACCACGCCGATGTTGTCGGGGTAATCGTCGGAGATGTATTTGAAGACCGATGCCTTGCCGAGGGCGAACACGATGCCCAGGGTGAACATGATGATGGTGAACAGCGTCGCATTCAGGCCGAAGTGGAATGTCAGCGGGCCGTTGACGGTCTGGATGCTGATGTCGCTCTGCGGGTAGGACAGGAAGAACAGGCAGACCAGCGAAATCCACAGCACCCACCACGTCATGGTGTGGGCGCCGAATTTGTCGGAGAAATAGCCCCCGACAGCCCGCAGCAATCCGCCCGGGATACTGAAGGCGGCTGCCAGCAACGCCGCAGTCTGCAGGTTGAAGCCGTATTCGCTGACGTAATATTTGGTCATCCACAGCGCCAGCGCCACATAGCCGCCGAACACGATGGAGTAGTACTGGCTGTAGCGCCACACCTTCGGGTCCTTGAAGGCGGCAAGCTGCTCGCGGAGGGTGACGGTCTTGCCCACCTTGTGTCCGGGCTCGCTGTAGGTGAAGAACCAGAAAACGATGGCGGTCACCCCCATCAGCACCGCATACACTTTGGGGACCATCGTCCAGCCGTAGCCGATGACGATGATGGGCGCGAGCAGCTTGGTGACGGCAGCCCCGGTGTTCCCTGCGCCGAAAATGCCCATTGCCAGACCCTGCCGTTCCCGGGGAAACCAGCGGGCGCAATAGGCAATGCCAACGGTGAACGAGCCGCCTGCCATGCCGACGAACAGCCCGGTCAGCAGGAAATGCCAGAATTCCGTTGCCCACGAGATCATCCAGATCGGGATGACCGTGGTGAGCATCAAAATGAAGAACACGATGCGCCCGCCGAATTTGTCCGTCCACATCCCCAGCGGGACACGGATC
Source organism: Thiobacillus sp. (assembly GCA_035562135.1). GTDB lineage: Bacteria > Pseudomonadota > Gammaproteobacteria > Burkholderiales > Thiobacillaceae > Thiobacillus. The sequence goes on from DATMWS010000241.1 coordinate 2,948, forward strand.
AGGGAACCGGTCAGTACCGGCGTGGCAATCAGGATGCCGAACTGGGTCTCGTTCAGGCCGAGCTGCTGCTTGATGGGAACGCCGATGACGGCGAACATCATCCAGATCATGAAGCAGACCGTGAACGCCAGTGTGCTCATGATGACAACCGACCATGCCTTGTATTGTTGCGTTGCCATAAACCACCCCTTGGCCTGGCTGAGGAGATAATAAGACTTCAGGGTGTTTTTACTCCAATGAACAAACCGTTTCCAGAGGGTGAGTAGGTGTGGAATGCCGGCTATATACCTCTTTGGAGGTATGGGTGGTATTTGATATTGCGTTGTTTTTTATTATGTTTTTTGTCCTTGCCGGTCTGGCGAAAAGCCGGTGGCAAAGAAGAGGTATACCCTTTTATTCGCAATGCCGGATATCGGGTGTATTACGCTTGGCGCGTGGGAATGACTATTTAATCTATGGAGAAAACAGTGGGCCGTGTGGGATGGAACAAACTGCAGAACTCTCTGCTGTTGCGGCTGGGCGGCATGTTTGCCGCCATCACCGTGCTGGCGGTGGCCAGCATGTCCACCTCATGGATGGTGGCGGAAACCACCCAGGGCAGTGGCCAGGCGATCAACCTGGCGGGCAGCCTGCGGATGCAGAGCTGGCGCATGGCTTCGATCTACCAGCGTCTCCAGCAGAACAGAACTCCCGAATACCAGCAGACCCTGGAACAGGCCATCAGCCGGTTTGAACGCGACCTGAAAGCAGGCCCCATCCTGGCAGTCCTGCCAGACGATGAAACCACGCCGCTTAGGCAGGTTTACCGGCAGGTTGAAAGCAGCTGGCGCACGCAAATCAAACCTGCCCTGGTCAATCTGCCGGCCGCGTCCCCCGCGACGGTTGCTGACGCGGCCGTGCTGGACCAAATCTCCGAATTCGTTGACCGCATCAATGATCTGGTCAAACAGATCGAAGAGGCCACCGAAGCGAAAATTCTGGTCATGCGCGTCATCCTCGGCGCAGCGGTCATTGCCTCCCTTCTCGTGGTGGCCCTTTCCATCTATCTGGTCTACAACATTCTGGTCCACCCACTGCGCGGCCTTCTGGAACTGGCCGACCAGATCGGACAGGGCAATCTTGCCGTGCGCACCGACCTGGCCGGAGAGGACGAAATCGGGCGGCTGGGCCAGGCCTTCAACCACATGGCGGAAGACCTTTCAAGGCTGTATCAGAACCTGGAAAAACGGGTGGAGGAAAAGACAGCCGAGCTCACCATTGCCAACCGCTCGCTGGAGCTGCTCTATCACTCGATCGCCCGTCTCTACAACGGGCCGGTGGCGCCGGACACCTATGCCATCCTGCTGAAGGACCTGGAAAACGTGCTGGGCGTGGGCCATGGGCTGGCCTGCCTGGTCGAGGCGGGCGAGATGCGCGCGCGGGTGATCGCCAGCACCCTGCAGCCACAGCATGGCGACGCCGACCTATGCGGCCTGATGAGTTGCGCCGAATGCCTGGCCCATCCGGCGCTCACCGTGCATCCGCTCAAGGATGGACGGCGTGTGCTGTCGCTGCCGCTTAAGGATACCGAACAGCACTACGGCGTGCTGCAACTGGAAATGCCGCAGGGCAAGGAACTGGCGCAATGGCAGACCCAGCTGCTGGACGCGCTGTCGCGCCACATCGGCATCGCTATCGGCACCGCGCGGCGTACCGAACAGAGCCGCCGGTTGTCCCTGCTGGAAGAGCGCGCCGCACTGGCACGCGACCTGCACGACTCGCTGGCGCAGTCGCTCGCCTACATGAAAATCCAGGTGAGTCGCCTGAAGCCGCTGGTGGATAATCCGCAGCGCGGCGATGAAGCCAGGGAAGTGCTGGAGGAACTGCGCGAGGGGCTGAACAGCGCCTACCGCCAGTTGCGCGAACTGCTCACCACCTTCCGTCTGCGCATCGAGGGGGAGGGGCTGGCGGCCGCCCTGCACACCACGGTGACCGAATTCTCCAGCCGCGGGGGCATTCCGATCTCGCTGGACGCCCATCTGGCAGGCTGCACGCTCACGCCCAACGAGGAAATCCATGCGTTGCAAATCGTGCGCGAAGCCTTGTCCAACGTGCTCAACCATGCCCGGGCCCGACAGGCCGAGGTCAAGGTGTTATGCAACAGCGACGGTTCGGTGTCGGCCACCGTCACCGACGACGGCAGCGGCATCCGCCAGGCCGCCGGTGCGCATCATTACGGCATGACGATCATGGAAGAACGAGCGAAAAACCTGGGCGGCCGGCTGACGGTCGAGAACCTGCCCGCGCTGGGTACCCGCGTTACCCTCCACTTCATGCCGAGCAGCCGGCGCGGCGCTGCCATCCCCATCCAACCCGTTAAGCTCACCTTAAAGCCATGAATCCGGCAGAACCCCAACGTATCCTCATCGTCGACGACCATCCGCTGTTTCGCAAGGGCGTGATCCAGCTGATCCAGGCCGCGCCCGAATTCAAATTCGTCGGCGAGGCCCCCAGCGGCAAGGAAGGCATCCAGCTTGCGCATGCGCTGCAGCCCGACATGATCCTGCTCGACCTCAACATGAAGGACATGAACGGGGTCGAAGTCCTGAAAACACTGAAGGACGCCGGTCTCGATTCGCGCATCATCATGCTCACCGTGTCCGACCAGGCGGAAGACCTGATGGCCGCGCTGCAGGCTGGCGCCGATGGCTACCTGCTGAAGGACATGGAACCGGAAGACCTGATGCAGCAACTGGGCGAAGCGGCGCGCGGCAAAATCACCATCAGCGAACGTCTGACGCAATTGCTGGTGGCCTCGCTGCGCGAGAAGAGCCGCCCCACCCACCTTGCCGAAGCCGGGCTGACCGAACAGGAAAGCCGCATCCTCGACCAGCTGGTCGAAGGCAAGAGCAACAAGCTGATCGCCAAGGACCTGGGCATCACCGAGGGCACGGTGAAAGTCCACGTCAAGCACCTGCTGAAAAAGCTCAACCTGCGTTCGCGGGTCGAAGCGGCGGTGTGGGCCGACCGTTGCCGACGTCAGCCCAAGCCCTGAAGTCATCGCGACGGGCGAACTGTCCAGCGAATTGGTTGCCCATCCCCGGCATTCCGGATTGATCTTCGGAATTGACTATCTTGAAAGGGAGTAAGGCGAATCAATAAAGAGGCGGATACCGGAACATGAAAGACATCTTCAGCTTTGCTGACGAATTTGGGCCCGCCAAGGTCATCCATGTCCATGAGCCGCGCCTCGGCTTGCGCGGGATTCTGGTAGTCGACAACGTCGCCACCGGCCCGTCGATCGGCGGCCTGCGCATCGCGCCGGATGTCAGCGCCGGGGAGTGTTTCCGCCTCGCGCGCGCCATGACCCTGAAGAACGCCGCTGCAGGCCTGCGCCACGGCGGCGGCAAGTCGGTGCTCTACGGCGACCCGCGCATGCCCAGGGCACAAAAGGAGCAGCTGATCCGCGCCTTTGCCTGCGCGCTGAAGAACGAAACCGACTACATCTTCGGCCCCGACATGGGCAGTGACGAGGAATGCATGGCCTGGGTGAAGGACGAGATCGGCCGCGCGGTCGGTCTGCCGAAGGCAATCGGCGGCATCCCGCTGGACGAGCTTGGCGCCACCGGCTGGGGCATTTCCCAGGTCGCCGACGTGGCGCTGCGCTACTGCGACTTCAAGCTCGAGGGTGCGCGCGTGGCGGTCCAGGGCTTCGGCGCGGTGGGCAAGCATGCCGCGCGTTTTCTGGCAAAGAAGGGCGCGGTGCTGGTGGCGGCCGCCGACACGCAAGGCACGCTTCACAACCCGAATGGCATCGACGTGGCGGCGCTGACCGCGCTGAAGGAAGCGGGCCAAAGCGTGCTGGACTATGCGGACGGGCAGAAGCTCGACCGCGACGCGGTGATCGATGTCGAATGCGACATCTGGATTCCCGCCGCGCGGCCGGATGTGGTGCACGAGGACAACGTGCACCGGCTGAATACCCGGCTGGTGATCGAGGGGGCGAATATTCCCTTTACCCGCGGCGCCGAGCAGGTTCTGCACGAGAAGGGCGTGCTGGTCGTGCCGGACTTCATCGCCAACGCCGGCGGCGTGATCTGCGCGGCCATGGAATACGCTGGCGCCGGCGAGTCCACCGCCTTCGAGTGCATCGCCGAGAAGCTGCGGTGCAACACCGAGGAAGTGCTGGAAAAGGTGGCGAAGCGGGGCATGCTGCCGCGCGACGCCGCGATGGAAATGGCGGCGACGCGGGTGAAGCAGGCCATGTCCACCCGGCGCTGGAACATTTTCTGATGTATCGCATCCGCTTTCACGGCCGCGGCGGCCAGGGCATGAAGACGGCGAGCCGCATGCTGGGCACGGCCTTCTTTATGGCCGGCTACCAGGTGCAGGACGCGCCGCGCTATGGTGCCGAACGGCGGGGCGCGCCGATCTTCGCCTACGTGCGCGCGGCCAAGAATGCCATCCATGAACGCGGCGTCATCCGCGAGCCGGACCTGGTGGTGGTGGCCGACGACAGCCTGATGCCGGTGCCAGCGGCCGGCGTGCTGCAGGGGACGACGGCGCGCAGCGTGATGCTGATCAGCACCAATGAAGCGGCCTCGACCTGGCGCGAGCGGCTGAATTTCCGCGGCACCCTGCTGACCCTGCCGGCGGAAGCCAGCGAACAGGCCGAACTGCGCTTTGTCGGTGCCGCCTGCGCCGGCGCAGCGGCGCGGCTGCTCGGCGTGATCCCGCGCGCAATCCTAGAAGTCGCGGTGCGCGAAGAACTGTCGGCGCTCGGCGAAGACATCGTCCAGCGCAACCTGGAGCAGGCACTCGCCGCCTTCGACCGCATGTCCGATCACGCCGGCTGCGTGAGCGAGGGAACGGCCTTCAGCGTCGCCGATGCGAAAGCCCCCGACTGGATCGACCTGCCGCTGGACGAATCGGACGCAGCCGCGGCGGCCATCCACGCCGGCGCCACCAGCGTTGAGGTGCGCACCGGGTTGTGGCGCGTGCTGCGCCCGGTGATCGACTACGACCGCTGCAACCGCTGCTGGTGGGTGTGCAGCGAGTTCTGCCCGGACAGCGCGATCAAGGTCGATGCCGATGGCCGCCCCGAGATCGACTACGACCACTGCAAGGGCTGCATGATCTGCGTCGCGCAATGCCCGCCGCACGCGATCGCAGCGGTGCCGGAACAGCAATTTGCGGAGACCCGGCCATGACCCGCGCGCTCATCACCGGCAATCAGGCCGCCGCCTGGGGCGCCCGCCTGGCACGCGCCGATTACATGCCTTCATTTCCGATCACGCCGCAGACCGAGATCATCGAGACGCTCGCCGCCTGGATCGACAAAGGCGAGATGGACTGCCGCATGACGATGATGGAATCCGAGCATTCCATGATCACCGCCGCCGGCGCAGCCGCCGCCACCGGCGTGCGCGTGTTCACCGCCACCTCCAGCCAGGGGCTGCTGTATGCGATGGAGATGATCTACGGCGTGCCCGGCATGCGCGCGCCCTTCGTGCTGGTGAACGTCTCGCGCGGGCTGCAGACGCCGGTGACGCTGGAGCCCGACCACACCGACGTGCTCGCCGCGCGCGACAGCGGCTTCCTGCAGATCCACTGCAGCACCTGCCAGGAAGTGCTCGACCAGACCCTGATCGCCTACCGGCTCGCCGAGCACCATCGGGTGCGCCTGCCGGTGATCGTCAATCTCGACGGCTTCTATCTGTCCTTCACCCGCGAACCGGTGGAGATTCCCGAGCCCGCCGCGGTCGATCGCTTCCTGCCGGGCTACGATCCCGAGACCACGCGCTTTCGCGCCGGCGAACCGCTGAGCCAGGGCGTGGTGGTGCTGGGCTCGACGCCGTATTCCTACTTCCGCTACGAGACCCATCTGGCCGCACTGCAGGGTCTGCCGGCCTACGAAGAAATCGCCGCCGAATTCGCCGATGCTTTCGGGCGCACATACGGCGCGCTCGAGACCTACAAGAGCGACGATGCCGAGTGGGTGCTGTTCATGATGGGCTCCTTCGCCACCAAGGCGAAGGATGCGGTCGACCGCATGCGCGAGGCCGGCTGGAAGGTGGGGCTGGTACGCCCGCGCCTGCTACGGCCGTTCCCCGATGAGCCGCTGCGCCAAGCGCTGGCCGGCAAACGCGGCGTGGCGGTGGTCGACCAGAACCTGTCGATGGGCAAGGGCGGGGTGCTGCACAGCGAACTGGCCTCGGTGCTCTACGGCCAGCCGGATGCGCCGCCAATACTTGCGAGCTTCATCGGTGGGCTGGGCGGACGCGACATCGCGCCGGAGGAGTTTGTCGAGATGATCCAGGTGCTACGTCGCGCCGCGGAGGAGGGTAAAACCCCGCCGCCGCGCCTGCTGTTCACCGGCAGCGAGTTGCGCGAAGTGCGCAAGCTGCAGGCCATCGCCCACGCCGAGCGCACGGAGGGATTGAAATGAGCGAACAGGCCGTCACGATCTACAAGCGCATGAAGGACCTGCCGTCGACGCGCCTGCTCGGCGCCGGCACGCCGATGTGCGCCGGCTGCGGCGGCTTGCAGGCAGTGCACGAGATCTACGACATCCTCGGCGAGAAGACGGTGTTCGTGAACGCAGCTGGCTGCATGACGCTGCTGACGGTGTATCCGTTCACGCCGTTTCGCGGCTCCTGGCTGTATACCTCGATGTCGTCGGCACCGGCCGGCGCCCAGGGCGTGCGCGACGCGCTCGACATCCTGCTGGCCAAGCAGCGCATCAAGCCGGAGGAAGACCTCGACGTGGTGGTGCTGACCGGCGACGGCGCCGCCTACGGCATGGGCTTGTCGTCCACCTCCAGCGCCATCGAGCGTGGCCTCGATTTCCTCTACCTCTGCTACGACAACGAGGGCTACGGCAACACCGGCCAGCAGACCTCGGCGGCCACGCCGCACGGCGCCCGCACCTCGACCAGCACCGGCGCGCGCGGCTTCGGCGGCTTCAAGAAGGACCTGTTCGCGATCTGGGCCGCGCACCGGCCCGCCTACGTTGCCACCGTCATCGGCAGCGAGCCGCTCGACCTCGCGCGCAAGATCGAGAAGGCGAAGGCGATGCAGGGCCCGCGCCTGATCATCGCGCTGTCGCCCTGTCCCACGGGCTGGGACTTCGACCCGATGGCGTCGGCCGAGATCGGCCACCTCGCGGTGAAGACCGGCGTCTGGCCGCTGAAGGAATACGAGAACGGCGTGGTGACGCATACCAAACTGCCGCGCGAGCGGCTGCCGGTGGAGGAATACCTGAAGAAGCAGGGGCGCTTCGCCCATCTATTCCAGCCACAGCGCAACGAGGCCTTGATCGCGGAAATCCAGGCGCGGGTGGATGCGTATTGGGCAGAAGTGGAACGCGCTACATGAGCCGCCTCACCCAAAGCTACTGCCATCGCGGCGGTGACACGCCGCTGCTGGGCGCCACCATTCCCGAACATTTCGCCAGCATCGTCGCCGCGCACGCGCAGCGCGAGGCCGTGGTGTCGCTGCCGCAGCAGCGCCGTCTGAGCTATGCGCAGCTGGCGCAGGAAATCGACCGCCTGGCGAGCGGGCTGCTGGGTCTCGGCTATGGCAAGGGCGACCGCATCGGCGTCTGGTCCACCAACAACATCGAGTGGCTGCAGTTGCAGATGGCCACCGCACGCATCGGCGCGGTGCTGGTCAACATCAATCCCGCCTACCGGGCGCACGAGCTGGAATACTCGCTGAAGCGATCCGAGGTGCAGGGGCTGTTCCTCATCCCGTCCTTCCGCAGCAGCGACTATGTGGCGATGCTGTGCGACCTGGTACCCGAGCTGCTGAGTGATGGGACTGAAATCAAGAGCGAAGCGCTGCCGATGCTGCGCCGCGCGGTGCTCTACGACCCCGCCCGTCCGGAGACAACCGCACGGCCGCATCCCGGCTACACCCTGTGGCAGGAGGTGCTCGCCGCCGGCAAGGACGTGTCACCGCAGCAACTCGATGCCGTCACCGCCACGCTCGACCGCGACGACCCCATCAACATCCAGTACACCTCGGGTACCACGGGTTTTCCCAAGGCGGTGGTGCTGACCCACCACAATCTGCTCAACAACGCCTGGTTCTCGGCGCGTGCCATGCACTTTTCCGAGGCCGACCGGCTGGCGGTGCCGGTGCCGTTCTACCACTGCTTCGGCATGGTGTTGGCGAACCTGCTGTGCCTGTCGGTTGGCGCCTGCGAGGTGATCGCGTGCGAGCATTTCGATGCCGGGGCGGTGCTACAGGCGGTGCACCAGGAGCGTTGCACCGCAATCCACGGCGTGCCGACCATGTTCATCGCCGAACTCGAACACCCGCGCTTCAGGGAATTCGACCTGACTTCGCTGCGCACCGGCATCATGGCCGGCGCACCGTGCCCTCCGGCATTGATGAAGCGGGTGATCGGTGAAATGCACTGCGCGGAAATCCTCATCGGCTACGGCGAGACCGAGGCCTCGCCGCTGACGCACCTCACCTCGCGCGAAGACAGCTTCGAGCGCCGTACTGAATCGGTAGGCACCAACCTGCCGCACCAGGAGGTGAAGGTGGTCGATCTCCAGAGCGGGCAGACCCTGCCGTGCGGCGCGGTGGGGGAAATCTGCTTCCGCGGCTACCACGTGATGCGCGGCTACTACGGCGACGTTGAGGCCACCCGAAAGGCCATCGACGACGCCGGCTGGCTGCGCTCGGGCGATCTGGGCAGCATGGATTCCGGCGGCTATGTGCGCATCACCGGGCGCCTGAAGGACATGATCATCCGCGGCGGCGAGAACATCTATCCGGCCGAGATCGAGGAATTCCTGTTTACACACCCCAAGGTGGCGCAGGTGGCGGTGTTCGGCGTGCCCGACCCGTTCTATGGTGAAGAGGTGATGGCCTGGGTCCAGCTGCGCGCCGGGCAGACCGCCAGCGAGGAAGAACTCAAGGCCTTCTGCCAGGGTCAGATCGCCCACTACAAGATTCCCCGCACCATCCGGTTCGTCGAGGCATTCCCGACCACCGTGACCGGCAAGCTGCAGAAATTCCGCATGCGCGAAATCGCAGCCGAGCAACTCGGCGCGGTAGGCATGACGGGCTAAGCCGTTCACTAAGACCGGATGCGGCCAATCCGAGCTTGCTATTTTTCGGAGTCGGCTATCTTGAGTAGTAGAGGTTCGTTAAATACAAGGAGTACGAAATGGCAGTGGGCGAAATTTGCAACCGTGATGTGGTGATCGCGGAGAAGATACTTTCGGTGGTGGACGCGGCTCAGTTGATGCGCAAGCACCACGTCGGCGATTTGGTGGTGGTCGAAGAAAAAGACGGCCGCAAGCATCCGGTCGGCATCGTCACCGACCGCGACATCGTGGTGGAAGTGGTGGCGGCCGGGGTGAATCCGGACACGCTCAAGGTGGGCGACATCATGGGCACGGAAGTGGCGACCGTGCGCGAAAGCGAAGGTCTGTTCGAGGCGCTGCGCTACATGCGCGACAAGGGCGTACGGCGTATGCCGGTGGTCGACCGTGAAGGCGGCCTGGTCGGCATCCTCACCCTGGACGACCTGCTGAGCCTGCTGGCCGAGGAAATGACCGAACTGGCGAAACTGGTGTCGCACGAGCGGCAGCGCGAAGCGACTGCCCGTACATAAAATTGTAGAAATTTGGACTTGGCCTGACAGACAGCGCAAGTTCGGGCTGGTCTGTCAAGCAAGAATCGGCCACGAAGAGCCACTGGCGGAGCGGGAAAAATGCGTTATTGGGCGGCCGCTGTAGGTCAGTAAGCGGTCGGCCGTGGAATCAGCGCGTACTTCTGTTGATCGGCCAAAGCGGCCCGTCCAAACACCCCAGCATCACGTCAGCTTCATGGGCAACAGCAGTCAGTGAACTTGGCCCCCAAGCGACATGGAGGACGCTGTTCCTCCTATCGCCACGATGCGCGCAAGACTCAGAGGCTGTCGAACGGGCTAGCAACTCTCCGCGTCACCTCGATCACATGTGTGTAGATCATCGTCGTCTGCAAGCTGCGGTGACCGAGCAGCAGCTGTATCGTCCGGATGTCGGTACCTGATGCCAGCAAATGAGTGGCGAAGGAATGGCGCAGGGTATGCACACTCGCATGCTTGTGGATTCCGGCTCGATCCCTGGCATCCCGAAAGGCCCGCTGCACCGTCGAATCCGACGCATGCCAGCGCGCCAGCCTCCCGCTTTCACCCCACGGGCGCAATACCGCAGACGGAAACACGAACTGCCAGGCCAGCGAAGCTGACGCCGACGGATATTTGCGGGCAAGCGCGCTGGGAAGTGGTGCCAGCCCTGCACCATGCGACAAGTCCTGTTTGTGCTGTTCTGCCACCCGGAGCATCTGCTGCTTGAGCGGGACATGCAGCCGTTCAGGCAACAGCGTGGTGCGATCCTTGCCACCTTTCCCGGAACGGACGTTCAATACCCCGCCTGAAAAGTCGACGTCCTTGACCCGTAGCGTCATGCACTCGTTGACCCGCAAGCCCGAGCCATAAATCAGCTCTGCCATCAGCCTGACCACACCCGTCATCTGCTCCAGGATGGCTTTCACCTCCTCGCGAGCCAGCACCACCGGTACCCGGTGGAGCCGCTGCACCCGCTTGAGCCCGGCCATCTCACCCAACGGCTGGCGCAGCACGGAATCGTAGAGAAAGACCAGGGCGTTGAGCGCCTGGGTTTGCGAGGACGCGGAAAGGTGCCGCTCACTCGCCAGATGGTTCAGGAAGGCTTCCACCTCCGGCCCGCCCATGGTGTTGGGGTGGCGCTTACCGTGGAAATAGATGAACTGACGAATCCAGGAACGGTAGCTATCTTCGGTTCGGGGACTGAGGTGCCGGCGGCGGCAGACGATGGAAACCTGGTCGAGCAGACGAGGTGGCGTAGGTTGACCCCATGAGGTTCGCTCCTAGTAGTTGAAGGAAAAAATCAGGAGCATAATCCGGAAGCGCTCCGTCTCCTTTTGCATAAAGCAATAAAGAGACAGCCTGACCAACATCTATATAAGAATCAAGACGATAGAATATGAAAATGCCTGTCCCTTTATTAAAAAACGTCCGGATCCATGGGTCTCTCTATTAACTGTTAGGCATTCAATTTTTACATCGGAGAATCACCAGTGACTACAGATACCAAATGCACGTTCCAGATCACCGGCTGGGACGAAAAGACGTACCAAGAAATCGAGGGTAGTGCAAAACTCAGTAACGCAAAGGTCACGCAGTCCTACTCTGGAGCCATTGAAGGCACCAGCAGCATCGAATACCTTATGTCCTACAGCGTTCACGGCACAGCCACCTTCGTCGGTCTGGAGCATGTTTCCGGTACGGTCGATGGAAAAACCGGAACGTTCGTCCTTCAACACATTGGGTCTTTTTCGGAGGGCAAGGCACGCAGTTCGTGGTCTATCGTTCCGGGCTCAGGCACCGGCGCCCTGGCGAGTCTTCGAGGCAAAGGAAGTTATGTCGCAGGTCATGGTGAGCCAGCTCAGGTTTCATTTACCTACTCTTTCGAGCCAAATGCCTAACATGGCGTTCGAGAGGGACGCGCCAAAAGCGGTGCGCCCCTCAACTTTACGTTAGGCGTCAGGAAAAATACCTCATGGCTCAGACTGTCATCCCACAACTCAGAATCACCAGCGCACACGATAGCTTGCCGTTCTATGTTCAAGGCTTGGGCTTCACCGTGGACTGGCAGCATCAGTTTGGCTCTGGCT
>DATMWS010000242.1:0-3073 GCA_035562135.1 Thiobacillus sp.
CTCGCAGGCCGTCCACGGCGGCGACATCAGCCAGGCGTTCAGGCTCAGCGATGGCACGCGCAGCTTTTTCGTCAAAACCCTATCTGCGCCAAGACCGCCCGCAGGGCGAGTGTCTGGCGGCGTACCCCTTGCGGGTGCAGCTGCCCGGCTCGACCTGTTTGAGGCGGAAGCGGCCGGGCTGGCCGAACTGGCGGCGGCGAACGCGGTGCGGGTGCCGCAAGTGATGTGTCATGGCATTGCCGCCGGCATGGCGTATCTGGTGCTCGAATACCTGCCGCTCGAGCCGCACGGCGATGCTGCGCAACTAGGGCGGCAGCTCGCGCAACAGCACCGCGTCAGCGCGCCGCAATACGGCTGGACGCGCGACAACTGGATCGGTGCGACCCCGCAGCCGAATGCCTGGCGCGATGGCTGGGTCGACTTCTGGCGCGAGCAGCGGCTCGGGTTTCAATTGCGGCTGGCAGCCGAAAACGGCTACGGCGGCGCCTTGCAGCGCGACGGCGAAATCCTGATGGCGCGGCTGGAGGATTTCTTCGCGGCTTACCGGCCATCCCCCTCGCTGCTGCACGGCGACCTGTGGGGCGGCAACCACGGATTTCTGGCCGATGGGGCTTACGATCTTTCATGCCCTTCAGGGCATAGAAAGTCGGAGTCCCCTTGTGGGGCAGCGGTGATTTTCGACCCGGCGGTGTATTTCGGCGACCGCGAATGCGATCTGGCGATGAGCGAATTGTTCGGCGGCTTTGCGCCGGATTTTTACGCCGCCTACCGTGAAGCCTGGCCGCTCGATGCCGGCTATGCGGTTCGCAAAACGCTCTACAACCTGTACCACATCCTCAATCACGCCAACCTGTTTGGCGGCGGCTACGCAGCGCAGGCGCAGCGCATGCTGGCGCAGCTGCTGGCCGAGCTTCGTTAAGCCGGCTGGGGTGGGGCAATGGCTTATTCCAGGCCCTTCGAATGCAGGTACTCGTCGTAGGTGCCCAGGTAGAATTCGACGCCCTCGGGGGTGATTTCGAGGATGCGGGTGGCGAGGCTGCTGACGAACTGGCGGTCGTGCGAGACGAAAATCAGCGTGCCCTTGAACAGGTCGAGCGCGAGGTTGAGCGACTCGATCGATTCCATGTCCATGTGGTTGGTCGGTTCGTCCATCACCAGCACGTTGTGGCGGCCGAGCATCAGTTTGCCGTAGAGCATGCGGCCCTTTTCGCCGCCGGACAGCACGCGCACCGATTTCTTGACGTCGTCGCCGGAGAACAGCAGCCGGCCCAGGATGCCGCGCAGTATCTGCTCATCGTCGCCCTGCTGCGTCCACTGGTGCATCCAGTCGGTGAGGTTCATGTCGCTGTCGAAGTCGGCGGCGTGATCCTGCGCGAAATAGCCGGCGTTGGCGTTCTCGCTCCAGCGCACTTCGCCGAATCCCGGTTTGAGTTCGCCTATCAAGAGCTTCATCAGCGTGGTCTTGCCGACGCCGTTGCCGCCGATGACGGCCATTTTTTCACCGGCTTCCAGCGAAAAGCCCAGGTTGGAAAACAGCGGGCCATCGTCGTAGCCGAATTTGAGATTCTCGACTTCGAGCGCGCGGCGGTGCAGCGCCTTCTCCGGCTCGAAGCGGATGTAGGGGTTCTGCCGCGAGCTGGGCTTGAAGTCCTCGATCTTGATCTTGTCGATCATCTTCATGCGGCTGGTGGCCTGGCGCGCCTTCGATTTGTTGGCCGAGAAGCGCCGCACGAATTCCTGCAGTTCGGCCACCTTGTCCTTGGCCTTGGCGTTGGACGAGGCCTGGCGTTCCTTGACCTGGGTCGAGGCCAGCATGTAGTCGTCGTAGTTGCCGGGATAGGTCTTGATGGTGCCGAAATCGAGGTCGGCCATGTGGGTACAGACCTGGTTCAAGAAGTGGCGGTCGTGCGAGATGACGATGATGGTGGCGTTGCTCTCGTTCAGCACATTTTCCAGCCAGCGGATGGTGTTGATGTCGAGGTTGTTGGTCGGTTCGTCCAGCAGCAGGATGTCGGGGTTGGAGAACAGCGCCTGCGTCAGGAGCACGCGCAGCTTGAAGCCGGGCGCGATCTGGCTCATGGGGCCGTTGTGCTGCTCGGTCGGAATGCCGACGCCCAGCAGCAACTGGCCAGCGCGCGCCTCGGCATCGTAGCCGCCCATTTCGCCGAACTTGGCTTCGAGCTCGGCGGCGTGCAGGTAGTCTTCCTCGGTCGCCTCCGGGTTCATGTAGATGGCGTCCTTTTCCTGCATCACCCGCCACATCTCGGCGTGGCCCTGCAGCACCACGTCGAGCACGCGCTGGTCTTCGTAGCCGAACTGGTCCTGGCGCAGCCAGGCCATGCGCTCGCCGGGGTCGAGCGAGACGTTGCCGGCAGTCGGCTCCAGCTCGCCGGCGAGGATTTTCATGAACGTGGATTTGCCGCAGCCGTTGGCGCCGATCAGGCCATAGCGGTTGCCGTCGCCGAACTTGACGTTGACGTTTTCGAACAGGGGTTTGGCGGCGAATTGAAGGGTGATGCTGGAAGCGGTGAGCACGGCGGATTCCCGGAAATGCTTGAAAAGCGAGGAATTTTAGCAGTTTTCGCCGTGCGCCCTGTTACGCCGGGCGCAGCGGCCCGCGCTTGGGAAGGCGCGGGCCGAGCGTGACAGTCTGGATCAGCGCAAGGTGTTCAGGTAGGCAATGAGATCGGCCCGGTCTTTCTCCTCAGCCAGTCCGTCGTATTTCATCTTGCCGCCGGGAACCAGCTGTTTGGGGTGGGCGATATAGGCATCGAGCTTGTCGGGGCTCCAGCTGATTACGCTTTGTTTCATCGGCTCGGAATACAGGAAATCCGACATGCTGCCTGCCTTGCGGCCGACGACGGCGAACAGCGACGGCCCCTTCTTGTTCTTGCCTTCCTTGACGCTGTGGCATTCGGCGCATTCCTGGGCAAAGGTGTCCGCACCGCGCTTGGGGTCGCCGGCGGCATGGGACGCGTGGCTTACCAGCAGCGCGGTGAGCGTGAGGGCAATGAAAAGACCCGAACGAACAGACTGACGTGATTGCATGTGTGTGCCCTCTGGTTAAATTAGA
>DATMWS010000243.1:0-11823 GCA_035562135.1 Thiobacillus sp.
GAAGTGCAGGCCGCGGCTTTCCTTGCGGCGCTGTGCGCTCCTGACGATCAGGTGTGCAGTCAGCACGAGGTTGCGCAGCTCGATCAGGTCGTTGCTGACGCGGAAGTTGGCGTAGTAGTCGTCGATCTCGCGCTCGAGCAGCTTGATCCGGTGCAGCGCCCGCTCGAGCCGCTTGTTGGTGCGGACGATGCCGACGTAGTCCCACATGAAGCGGCGCAGTTCATCCCAGTTGTGCGAGATCACCACTTCCTCGTCGGGATCGGTGACGCGCGATGCGTCCCACAGCGGCAGATCGAGTGCGGGGGCGGGCGGGGTGGCCAGAATGTCGGCGGCTGCGGCATGGCCGAACACCAGACATTCCAGCAGCGAGTTCGATGCCAGCCGGTTGGCGCCGTGCAGGCCGGTGAAGGTGACTTCGCCGACCGCGTGCAGGTTGCACAGATCGGTGCGCGCGTTCATGTCGGTGACGACGCCGCCGCAGGTGTAGTGCGCGGCCGGCACCACCGGAATCGGCTGGCGCGTGATGTCGATGCCGAGTTCGAGACAGCGGCGGTAAATCGTCGGGAAATGCTCGCGCACGAAGTCGGCCGGCTTGTGGCTGATGTCGAGATAGACGCAGTCGATGCCGCGTTTTTTCATCTCGAAGTCGATCGCGCGCGCCACGATGTCGCGCGGCGCGAGTTCGGCGCGCTCGTCGTGGTACTGCATGAAGCGGCTGCCATCGGGCAGCAGCAGGTGGCCGCCCTCGCCGCGCACCGCCTCGGTGATGAGGAAGGACTTGGCGTGCGGGTGGTACAGGCAGGTCGGATGAAACTGCACGAATTCCAGGTTGGCCACCCGGCAGCCGGCGCGCCACCCCATCGCGATGCCGTCGCCGGTCGAGGTGTCGGGGTTGGTCGTGTAGAGATAGACCTTGCCGGCGCCGCCGGTGGCCAGCACGGTGTGGCCAGCGGCAAAGGTTTCGACTTCGCCGCTGCCCTTGTTGAGCGCATAGGCGCCGTGAATCTGCCGCTCCTGCCCGCCGGCGCGCTTGCCGGTGATGAGGTCGATGGCGACGTGCTGCTCGAAGGTGTCGATATTGGGATGGGCGCGCACGCGGTCGAGCAGGCTGGTCTGCACCGCATGGCCGGTGGCGTCGGCTGCATGCACCACGCGGCGCCGGGAATGGCCGCCTTCGCGCGCCAGATGCAGGCCGCCGGGCGCCTGCGGGTCGGGGGTGAAGACGACGCCGTTCTGTGTCAGCCAGGCGATCATGTCGCGCGCCTGGCCGGCCACCATGCGGGTGACCGCTTCGTCGCACAGGCCAGCGCCGGCGACCAGGGTGTCGTGGACGTGCGCGTCGACCGAATCACCGCTGTCGACTGCCGCTGCAATTCCGCCCTGCGCCCAGTCGCTGGCACCGTCGGTCATCTGGCGCTTGGTGACAATGGCGACGCGGCGCTGGTCGGCAAGCTTGAGCGCGGTGGTCAGCGCGGCGAGGCCGCTGCCGAGGATGAGGACGTCGTGTCTGTGCATGATGGTCGGGCGATGATAGCAGGCTTGGGCCGGGCCCGAATAACCCCGCTGGATCGAACCTGGCGGGTGAACTTTTTTGCCGGAGCATCCTCTCATGTTCCGGAAGGTGCGGTCACGTATACTTTCAACATAAACATAATTGCAGCAGGGAGATATGTCGGACCGCGAACTGGATCAGGTGTTGGTTGAACGCGCCCAGCAGGGCGACAAGCGCGCTTTCGAGCTGTTGGTGATCAAGTATCAACGCAAGCTCGGGCGGCTGTTGTCGCGCATGGTGCGCGACGCGGCGGAGGTGGAAGATATTACGCAGGAAGCTTTTATCAAGGCCTATCGTGCGTTGCCGGGATTTCGCGGCGAAAGCGCGTTTTACACCTGGCTGTACCGCATCGCCGTCAACACCGCCAAGAATTACCTGGTGGCGCACAAGCGTCAGCCGGTGTCGAGCGATGTGCTGGCGGAAGACGCGGAGAATTACGAAGAAGGCGATTTGCTGCGCGACATCGCGACGCCGGAAGCGGAACTTCAGACCAAGCAGATCGCCCAAGCAGTGAATGAGGCAGTCGACGCGCTGCCCGAGGAGTTACGGACAGCCATCACGCTGCGCGAGATCGAAGGCATGAGCTACGAGGACATCGCGCAGATGATGGAATGCCCGATCGGCACCGTGCGTTCGCGGATCTTTCGCGCGCGCGAGGCCATTGCTGAAAAGATACGCCCGATGCTGGGCACCAGTCAGGATAAAAGGTGGTAACCATGTCAGCACTTCGCAAACCCAACACCCCTCCTCAGGCTGAACAGGCCGACGACGTCCGGCAGTCGATGCTGTCCGCCACACTCGACGGTGAAACTGCGCGCGCCGAAACCGATGCCTGCATCACGGCGATAAAGCACGATGAGGCCTTGCGCCAGAACTGGTCCGAATACCACCTGATCGGTGATCTGATGCGTGGCGTGGTGCCGGTGCAGGACGACTTCATGGCGCGCTTCTCGGCGCAACTGGCGGCCGAGCCGACCGTGCTTGCGCCGCGCCGCAGCGTGTGGCCGCAACGGGTGGCGGTGGCATCGTTTGCCTCGCTCGCGGTATGGGGCGTGATCACGCTGACCGGGCTGATGGCGGATGCCCCTGCCACTGCACCGATGGCGGTGGCGCCGGGTTTCCAGCAAGCAGCACTGGCGCCGGAACTGGCGCGTGACGATGCCCGCCTTGCCCCCTATCTGGTGGCGCATCAGGAATTCGCCCCGATGGCAGTGGCATCACCCTACCAGCGCGTGATGGCGGTTGCGGTGGAGCCGCGTTGATGCGGTCGCTGTTTGTTTTGCGTCAAGGCTGGTGGGCTTTGGGATTTACCGGGCTGATGCTGTTGTCCGGCATGGCGCGCGCCGACGCCGCGCTCGAATGGCTCAACCGCGCCGCCGCCGCCGCCAAGCAGCAGAACTACAGCGGCGTTTATGTATATCACCACGGCGAACACATCGAGGTGCTGCGTGTGCTGCACCGTATCGATGCGACCGGCGAACTGGAAAAAGTCGAGGTCATGGACGGTGCGCCGCGCCAGTTCCTGCGCATCAACAACGACGTGTACTGCCACTTGCCGGATGGCAAGCATGTGCGGCTGGAGCGCAATACCCTGCGCCGCTTCTTCCCGGCCTTGCTGCCCGCCCAGCCGGGCAGCCTGCTCGATTATTACGCGGTGAAACTCGGCGGCACCGAGCGCGTGGCGGGACGACCCTGCCAGGTGGTGACGCTGGAGCCGAGCGACGGCTATCGCTACGCCTACAACCTGTGGCTGGACAAGCAGACCGGACTGCCGCTCAAGTCGCGCACGGTCAACAGCAATGGCAGCGTGGTGTCGATGTTCGTGTTCTCCGAAATCCAGATTGGCAAGGCGCCCGACGCCCAGCTGTTCCGCAACGATCTGGCGGGCAAGCGCATCCAGAAAGCCAGTCTCGACAACCCGGCCGAGGTGATCTGGAAGGTGACGCCGCCGCCGGGTTTCGAACAAGTGCAGGAGGCGGTGCGTTCGCTGCCGGGCAAGCGGGCACCCGTCACCCATCTGGTGTTTTCGGACGGCCTCTCCGTGCTGTCGATGTTCGTCGAACCTGCTGATCCCCAGGCGCAACGCCTGCAGGGCCTGTCAGCCGAAGGCACGATCGGTGTCTATGCGCGCGAGGTTGACGGTTACACCGTAACGACCCTGGGCGAAGTGCCGAACATGGCATTGATCGAAACCGGCAATTCGGTGAAAAGGAAGTAAGCGCCGCCATGCTGGAGCAAACCGCCGAAGTCATCAAAACCGCAGCAGACGGCATCTGGGTGCAGGCGGTCGAACCGTCGGGCTGCGGCACCTGCGGCGGGCAGGGCTGTTCGTCGCGCCGCATTGCCGAGCTGTTCCAGCGCAAACCGCGCCATTTTCTGGTCGACTGCGACCTGTCGCTGGCGCCAGGCGATCGTGTCGTGGTCGGTATTGTCCATGGCAGCGTGCTCAAGAGCGCATTGCGTGTCTACGGCCTGCCATTGGCGCTGATGCTGGCGGGCGCCTTGCTGGCACAATCGGTGCAGCCCGGCGACGGCCCCGCACTGGTTGGCCTGCTGCTCGGGGGGTTGGCGGGCTGGCTGGCCGCGCGAGGCGGCCGGGCGGCGCGCCCGGTCGTCCTCAGACGTGAAGACGTCAACCTGTTTCACATGAGGAAAGGAGAATCATGATGAGAACGGCTTTGGCAGCGACCGCGCTGCTGTTTGCCTTGTCAGTACCGGCGTCGGCAAAGGATGTGATGGATGTGGCCGACCTGGTCGAAGAACACGGCCCGGCGGTGGTCAATATCAGCACCACCACGCTGGTGAAGCGCAGCGTCGAGGGCTTCCCCTTCGCCGTGCCCGACGAGGAGGACATGCAGGAATTCTTTCGCCGCTTCTTCCCGCCGGGCGGTCCCGGACGCGGGCCGATGCAGGAGATTCCAACACGTGGCGCCGGCTCCGGTTTCATCGTCAGCAGCGACGGCTATATCCTGACCAATGCGCATGTGGTCAAGGGCGCGGATGAGGTCGTGGTCAAGCTCATCGACAAGCGCACGTTCAGCGCCAAGGTGGTGGGGGCCGACGCGCGCACCGATGTGGCCGTCATCAAGATCACCGCCAGCAGCCTGCCTGCCGTCAAGCTGGGCGATCCCGCCAAGCTGCGTGTCGGCGAAGCGGTGGCGGCGATCGGTTCGCCGTTCGGCTTCGAGAATTCGGTTACCGCGGGCATCGTCTCCGCCAAGGGGCGTTCGCTGCCGTCGGAAAGTTATGTGCCCTACATTCAGACCGATGTGCCGATCAACCCCGGCAACTCGGGCGGGCCGCTGTTCAACATGAAGGGTGAGGTGGTCGGTATCAATTCGCAGATCTACAGCCGTAGCGGCGGTTATCAGGGCGTGTCGTTCGCGATCCCGATTGACGTCGCGATGGACGTTGCCGACCAGCTGAAGGTGGCCGGCAAGGTCTCGCGCGGCTGGCTGGGCGTGGTGATCCAGGAAGTGACGGCCGACCTCGCCGAATCCTTCGGCCTGGATCGTCCGCGCGGCGCGCTGGTGTCGCAGGTGCAGGCGGACAGCCCGGCTGCGAAGGCCGGCCTGCAGGCGGCCGACGTGATTCTCCTGTTCAACGGCAAGCCGGTGGAAAACTCGGGCGACCTGCCACGCATGGTCGGCATGGCCAAGCCGGGGTCGAAGATTCCGCTGCTGGTGTGGCGCCGCGGCAAGACGCAGGAACTGCTGGTGGGGCTGGGCGAACTGCCGGGCGAGGAGCAGCTCGCCGGCAAGAGCGGCAAGGCGTATTCGCGGGGCGGCCTGGCGTTGTCCGAACTGACTGCCGACCAGCGGCGCGAACTCAAGATCGACCACGGTCTGTTGGTGGAAGAGGTCACCGGCGACGCCGCACGCGCGGGCATCCGCGTCGGCGACGTGATCCTGGCCGTGAACAACGGCAAGGTCGCCACGGTCGAGGCCTTCCGCAAGGCGATCGCTATTGTTCCCAAGGGCAAGAGCGCAGCCATCCTGGTGCGGCGCGGCGACGGCTCACTCTACATTCCGCTGAAGCTCTCGGTTGAGTAAAACACTCACACTCTATACTCGGGCCGGATGCCCGCTGTGCGAGGAAATGGCGGCAGAAATCAGCGCCCTGATCGCGGGCACCGGACATCGTCTGGAGCCCGTGGATGTGGATGCCGATCCGTCACTCAAGGCGCGCTACGGCTGGGACGTGCCGCTGCTGTTCGATGGCGAGACGGAAATCTGCCGCCATCAGCTTAATCTGCCCGCGTTTCAGGAATGGCTGCGCGCCAACCCCTGAAATCCGTTAAAATTCTGCAAGTTATCGCATCCCTAACCGGGCACGGAAACGTGCCCGTTCTGTTGTGTCCCAGAACCTGATCCGCAATTTCTCCATCATCGCCCACATCGACCATGGCAAGTCCACGCTGGCGGATCGCCTGATCCAGTTTTGCGGCGGCCTGTCGGAGCGCGAAATGGAGGCGCAGGTGCTCGATTCGATGGATCTGGAAAAGGAACGTGGCATCACCATCAAGGCGCAGACAGCCGCACTCTCCTACAAGGCGCAGGACGGCCAAACCTACCGCCTGAACCTGATTGACACCCCCGGCCACGTCGACTTTTCCTACGAAGTGTCGCGTTCCCTGTCGGCCTGCGAGGGTGCATTGCTGGTGGTCGATGCCTCGCAAGGGGTGGAAGCGCAGACGGTGGCCAACTGCCATACCGCGATGGACCTCGGCGTCGAGGTCATCCCGGTGCTGAACAAGATCGACCTGCCGGCGGCCGACCCGGACCGGGTGGCGGAAGAGATCGAGGACATTATCGGCATCGACGCCGCCGATGCGGTGCGCGCCTCGGCCAAGACCGGCATTGGCATTCTGGAAATCCTCGAGGTCGTGGTGAAGCAGGTGCCGGCGCCGCGCGGCAATGGGGACGCGCCGCTGAAAGCGCTGATCATCGATTCCTGGTTCGACAATTACGTCGGCGTGGTGATGCTGGTGCGGGTGGTCGACGGCGTGCTGAAACCCAAGGACAAGATCCGTTTCATGGCCTCCGGCGCGCAGCACCTGACCGAGCATGTCGGCGTGTTTACGCCCAAGTCGGTCGACCGGCCGCAGCTTTCGGCCGGCGAGGTCGGCTTTGTCATCGCCGGCATCAAGGAACTGAAATCGGCGCAGGTGGGTGACACCATCACCCTGCTCGAGCGGCCCGCAAGCGAGCCGCTGCCCGGCTTCAAGAAGGTGCAGTCGCAGGTGTTCGCCGGGCTTTATCCGATCGAATCGCACGATTTCGAGGCACTGCGCGATGCACTCACCAAGCTGCAGCTGAACGACGCGGCGTTGCAGTTCGAGCCCGAAGTCAGCCAAGCTTTAGGATTCGGCTTCCGCTGCGGCTTCCTCGGCCTGCTGCACATGGACATTGTGCAGGAGCGGCTGGAACGCGAATACAACATGGACCTCATCACCACCGCGCCGACGGTGGTGTACCAGGTGCTGTTGAAAGACGGCAGCATGCTCAAGGTCGAGAACCCGTCCAAGCTGCCCGAGCTGTCGAAAATCGAGGAAATCCGCGAGCCCATCATCACCGCGACGATTTTCGTGCCGGAAGAATTCGTTGGCAACGTCATCACCCTGTGCAACCAGAAGCGCGGCATGCAGCTCAACATGCAGTACCACGGCAGGCAGGTGATGCTGGTGTATGACCTGCCGATGAACGAAGTGGTGATGGATTTCTTCGACAAGCTGAAATCGACCAGCCGCGGCTATGCCTCGCTCGATTATGAGTTCAAGGAGTACCGCGTGGGCGATCTGGTCAAGCTCGACATCCTGGTCAACAACGAAAAGGTCGATGCGCTGTCCTTGATCGTGCACCGCGCCAGCAGCGTGTATCGCGGGCGCGAACTCGCTTCCAAGATGCGCGAATTGATCCCGCGCCAGATGTTCGACGTGGCGGTGCAGGCGGCGATCGGCGCCAACATCATCGCGCGCGAAAACATCAAGGCGTTGCGCAAGAACGTGCTCGCCAAGTGCTACGGCGGCGACATCTCGCGCAAGAAAAAGCTGCTGGAAAAACAGAAAGCCGGCAAACGCCGCATGAAGCAGGTCGGCAACGTCGAAATCCCGCAGGAAGCCTTTCTTGCGATTCTCCAGGTCTCGGACAAGTAAACATGAATTTTGCGCTCATCCTTTTCGTCGCGCTCGCCATCACCGGCGGCATCTGGCTGCTCGACGTGCTGGTACTGAAACGCGGCCGCGTCAAGGGCGCCAGTGAACCGCTGCTGGTCGAATACGCCAAGAGCTTTTTCCCGGTCATCCTGGTGGTGTTCGCGCTGCGCTCGTTTCTGGTCGAGCCGTTCAAGATTCCGTCCGGCTCGATGATGCCGACGCTGCTGGTCGGCGACTTCATCCTGGTCAACAAATATACCTATGGCATCCGCCTGCCGGTCATCAACAAGAAAGTGGTTGAGCTGAATAACCCCGAGCGCGGCGATGTCATGGTGTTCCGCTATCCGGCCGATCCCGGGCTGGATTACATCAAGCGCGTGATCGGCGTGCCGGGCGATGTGGTCGAGTACCGCAACAAGCAGCTCAGCATCAACGGCCAGCCGGTGCCAAGCGCCAACACCGGCACTTACAGCTATGTCGGCAATGGCCTCAGTTACGTCACCGCCATGGTGTTCCAGGAGCATCTCAACGGCGTTGGCCACACCATGATGACCGAGCCGGGCAAGCCCGCAGTCTATCCGCCGCAGGTGGTGGACTTCCCCTACCGCGAAAACTGCTCCTACAATGCCGAGGGCGAGGGCTTCGTCTGCAAGGTTCCGCAAGGGCAGTATTTCATGATGGGCGACAACCGCGACGCCAGCAACGACAGCCGTTATTGGGGCTTCGTCCCGGATAAAAACATCGTCGGCAAGGCCTTTTTCATCTGGATGAGCTTTGACGACTTTGGCCGCATCGGCACCCCCATTCGATAAGGAGACACCATGCACTGCGCACGCCCTATGCAAACTCAACAACGTGGTCTGACCATGATCGGCTTCCTGTTCGTTGCCGTCGTGCTGGTCGCTGTGGCCATGCTGGCAATGAAGCTGGTGCCGGCCTACATCGAGTTTTTCTCGGTGAAGAAAATTCTCGCCACCATGGGGCACGAGTCCGACCTCCGATCGAAAAGCAATGCCGAGATTCGTAGCGATTTTGTCAAACGCGCCAATGTGGGCTATGTCACGGTGGTCAAGCCGGAAGACCTCACCATTGATCGCAGCAGTGGCGCCCCGGTCATTTCCGCTGATTACGCATTCCGTACCAAGCTCTTCGGCAATGTCAGCCTGGTGGTCGATTTCAGCGCCAGCACCGACCCCAACGCCGTGCCCGCCCAGATTGAATAGCGCTTTGCTGAACCAGCGCCTGCAACAGGCGCTGGGTTATCCCTTTGTCCGCCCCGAACTCCTGACCCAGGCGTTGACGCATCGTAGCTACGGCGCGGTCAACAACGAGCGGCTCGAATTCCTTGGTGATTCGGTGCTGAACTGCGCGGTCGCCCGCGCGCTTTACGATGCGTTTCCCGATTTGCCCGAAGGGAGTCTTTCGCGTCTGCGCGCCAACCTGGTACGGCAGGAAACCCTGGCCGAGATTGCAGCGACCCTGAAGCTGGGCGACAGCCTGCGCCTGGGCGAGGGCGAACTCAAGAGCGGCGGGTTTCGCCGCCCCTCGATTCTGGCCGATGCGCTCGAATCGCTGTTTGGCGCGGTCTTCCTGGACGCCGGCTTTGACGGAGCGCAGCGCGTGGTGCGAGGACTGTTCGATCCGCTGGTGGCGCAAATCGACCCCAAGGCCTCGGGCAAGGACCCCAAGACGGAGTTGCAGGAACTGTTGCAGTCGCGCCGCCTGCCGCTGCCGGACTATCGGCTGATCGATACCCGGGGCGAGGCGCATGACCAGGATTTCATCGTCGAGTGCGTGCTGGCCAAACCCGTGCTCAGCACGCGCGGCGCCGGCAAGAGCCGCCGCGCTGCAGAACAGGAGGCCGCACGTCAGGCGTGCGCCACGTTGCAAAAATGAACAGGCTACAGAAATGAGCGAATTCAAGTGCGGTCTCATCGCCATCGTCGGGCGTCCCAACGTCGGCAAGTCGACACTGCTCAACCGCATTGTCGGGCAGAAAGTCAGCATCACCTCGCGCAAGGCGCAAACCACGCGTCACCGGGTGATGGGCATTCACACCACCGACGAGGCGCAGTTCGTGTTCGTCGATACGCCGGGATTCCAGACGCGCTACACCGGCACCATGAACCGCGCGATGAACAAGCGGGTGCGCGAAACCCTGTCGGATACCGACGTGGTGATGATGCTGGTGGAAGCCGGGCGGCTGAAGAAAGAGGATCGCGAGGTGATGGAGTTGCTGCCCAAGGATCGCCCGCTGATCCTGGTGGTGAACAAGATCGACCACGTCAAGGATCGCGCCGAACTGATGGCGTATTTGCAGGAAGTCGCCGCTGCGCATGCGTTTACCGAGATCGTCCCGGTGTCGGCCAAGCAGGGCAACAACCTCGACGAGCTGCTGAAAACCCTGCAGACCCACCTGCCGGAAAACGCGCCGCTGTACGAGGCGGACGACGTCACCGACCAGACCGAGCGCCAGCTGGCCGCCGAGCTCATCCGCGAAAAGGTGTTCCGCCTGTGCGGCGAGGAAATCCCCTATGCCGTCGCTGTCCAGATCGATAAATTCGAGGAAGAAGGCAATCTGCGCCGTATCTTCGCCACCATCCTGGTCGACCGCGACAGCCACAAGCCCATCATCATCGGCAAGGGGGGCGAGAAGCTCAAGACCATCTCCACCCAGGCGCGCCTCGATATGGAGCGCGCGTTCGACAGCAAGGTCTATCTGGAAGTATGGGTCAAGGTCAAAGGTGGCTGGGCCGACGACGTTCGCATGCTGAGATCGCTCGGGCTGGATTAAAAATATTTTTCCGCGAAGGACGCGAAGTAAGGAGAGGGTTTTCGCTAACGGGGCGCATGTAGAACCATGAAACATCAGGTTTTGTTTTTCTTCGCGCAACTTCGCGTCCTTCGCGGATAACGGTTTTTCCAATGTCTTCTGACGCCCGCATCAACAACGAACCCGGCTTCATCCTCCACACCTATCCCTTCAAGGAAACCAGCGTGGTGGCGGAAGTATTCACCCGCAGCCACGGACGCGTGGCGCTGATCGCGCGCGGCGCACGCCGCCCGACCTCGGCCCTGCGTGGGCTGATGCAGCCGTTCACCCCGCTGCTGGTGTCGTGGTTCGGCAAATCCGAGCTGAAAACCCTGCACGCCGCCGAGTGGCAGGGCGGCCTGATGGCGCCGCAGGGGCGGGCGCTGATGTGTGGGTTTTATCTGAACGAACTGCTGCTGCGCCTGCTGGCGCGCGGCGATGCGCACGAGCTTCTGTACGACCGCTATGTCGATACCCTCGACCAGCTGGCAGGCGAGGCGTGCAGCAACGATTACGAGCGCATCCTGCGCCGCTTCGAAAAAAACCTGCTGAACGAAATTGGCTACGGCGCCACCTTCGACGTCGACGCCGACAGCGGGACGCCGATCGAACCCGGTGTCCGTTATGTGTTCCAGCCCGAACGTGGCGCGCTGCGTGCGACCGGGCAGCCGGGCTGCCCGGTCTCGGGCCAGACACTGATCGATCTGGCCGCTGGCCGTTTCGAGCGGCCGGCAACGCTGGTCGAGGCCAAGTCGCTGATGCGCGCGCTGATCAACCATACCCTGGGCACGAAGCCGCTTTATACTCGCCAGCTGTTACGCGAACTCACCGAACTGACACAATGAGCATCTTCCTCGGCGTCAACATCGACCACATCGCCACCTTGCGCCAGGCGCGCAAGACCCGCTATCCCAGCCCGGTCGAGGCCGCGCTCGCGGCGGAAACCGCCGGCGCCGACTCGATCACCCTGCACCTTAGGGAAGACCGTCGCCACATCCAGGATGCCGATGTGGCGATCCTGCGCCAGGTGTTGAAAACCAAGATGAACCTGGAAATGGCGGTGACCGAGGAGATGCTCGCGATCGCCTGCACCACGCTGCCGCAGGACGTCTGCCTGGTGCCGGAAAAGCGCGAGGAACTCACCACCGAAGGCGGGCTCGACGTCGCCGGCCAGTTGCCGAAGATGAAGGATGCCTGCGCGCGGCTGGCGCAGGCCGGAATCAGGGTGTCGCTGTTCATCGACGCCGACTTTGCGCAGCTCGACGCCGCGCATGCGGCCGGCGCGCCGGTGGTCGAAATCCACAC
>DATMWS010000244.1:0-17430 GCA_035562135.1 Thiobacillus sp.
CTCATCACCCGTCCCAAGCCCGGCTTTGACAACGCCACCCCCTCCGGCAACGGCGTGGCGGCCTTTGCCCTGCAGCGGCTGGGCCATCTGCTGGGCGAGGCACGCTACCTCGATGCCGGCGCGCGTGGCCTGCGCTTGTTCCAGACGCACCTGACCCAGCAGCCGATCGCCTATCCCACCCTGCTTGCGGTGCTGGACGAGGCGCTGGCACCGCCGCGCGTGATCCTGCTGCGCGGCCCGGCGGCGGGGCTGCGCGAGTGGGCCGCGGCGCTGAACCCGAAGCTCGGCGCGCGCGATCTGTTGCTGACCCTGCCCAACGGGCTGGCGTTGCCTGCCGCGCTGGCGAAGCCTGAAGCGGACCACCCGATCGCCTGGATCTGCAGCGGCACGGCGTGCCAGCCGCCCGTCACCGACCTGTCCACATTGCTTGCCTAAATCGGCTTATCAGAATTTGCTATTTGGAACCCGCGGCAGCGCCTGCTATCAAATAAACAGTCGGTTTATTATCAGGAGCCATCATGAGCACACATACCGAACCTGCCGTCTTCCACCCGCAGGCCGCGCGCATGAGCCTGCCGGGCATCCGCAACGTGACATTCGACCAACCGATGCGCTGGCTGCGGGCCGGTGCGCGGGACATGGTCAAGGCCTGGCCGCTGAGCCTGTTCTATGGCGTCGTGTTTGCGCTGCTGGGCTATGGTCTGGTACATGGCGCGTGGGGCAAGCCGCATCTGGCGATGGCACTCACCTCCGGTTTCCTGTTCGTCGCGCCGCTGCTGGCCACCGTGTTCTATTGCGTGAGCCATCGCCTTGAGCACCATCACAAGCTGCCCAATCTGTTTGTCCCTCTGCTGTCGTGGCGCGCGAACCCCGCCTCGCTGGGCCTATTCGCCCTGATGCTGGTGTTTGTGCTCTCGGTGTGGGAGCGCATTTCGGCGATTCTGGTCGGGCTGTTTCTCGGCGGCTCGGGTATCGGCAGCCTGTCCGATCTGCTGAGCCTGAACGCGGTGCAGCAGCACACGGATTTCGTTCTGGCCTATCTGGTGTTCGGCGGTGTGCTGGCGCTGATGGTGTTCAGCCTCTCGGTGGTGTCGCTGCCGATGCTGCTGCATCGCAAGGTCGATTTCGCCACCGCGCTGGTGACCAGCTTCATGGCGACGAAGCTCAATTTTCCGGTAATGCTGCTGTGGGGCGTGCTGATTGCCGCTTTGATTGCGGTCGGCATGGCGACCGACTTCATCGCCATGGCCGTCATCTTCCCCTGGCTGGGGCACGCCAGCTGGCATGCCTACCGTGAACTGATCGAGCGCGAATGACAATGTGTTACGGGGATTGGTAGCAATTAACCAAGCCCACGCCTTGCGCCGGGGAGGTTTTCCCTTAATATTGCAGGCGTGATGATGTGCGAACGCCCAACCCGACCTCCACGGAGACTGTAATGATGAAGAAATTGATGATGACCGCAGCGTCTGCTGCGCTGTTGCTGCTGTCCGGTGCGGCTTCCGCCGACCAGGCGCTGGCCCAGAAGAACGCCTGCATGTCCTGCCACGGCGTCGACAAGAAAATCGTTGGCCCGGCTTTCAAGGAAGTGGCCAAGAAATACGCCGGTGATAAAACCGCGCATGACACGCTGGTTGCCAAGGTGAAAACCGGCGGCAAGGGCGTGTGGGGCCAGATCCCGATGCCGCCGAATCCCAGCCTCAAGGCGGAAGATGCCAGCAAGATCATTGACTGGGTGCTGAGCCTGAAATAATTCGCCACTGCGTCAAACACAAGGCCGGCGTTCGCGTCGGCCTTGTGTTTTCTGGCTTCCGGGAAAGCCGGGCACGGCAGGCTTTGTGGTATAAATCCCGCGTTTCAGTTTGATTGCGGGGAAGACCGAGATGACGGGGCACACTCTACGTTGGGTGGTGGTAGCAGCGGCGCTGGTTGCGGGATGCGGCGACAAGCCGCAGCAGAATGGTGACAATCAGGTGGTGTTGATTGGTCAGGTTTCTCCGCTCACCGGTCCGCAGGCGCATCTGGGCAAGGACAACGAAAACGGTGCACGTCTGGCACTCGATGAAATCAACGCCGCCGGGCTGACGCTGGGCGGCAAGAAAGTCGTGCTCGAATTGAAGAGCGAAGACGACGCGGCCGACCCCAAAACCGCCACCACGGTGGCGCAAAAGCTGGTGGACGAAGGGGTGGCGGGCGTCATCGGCCACCTCAATTCGGGTTCCACGATTCCGGCCTCCAAGATCTATGCCGACAGCGGCATTCCTCAGATTTCACCCTCGGCCACCGCAGTGGCCTACACGGCATCCGGCTTCAAGACGGCGTATCGCGTAATGACCAACGACGCGCAGCAGGGCGCCGTGCTGGGGCAATACGCAGTGGCCCAACTGGGCGCGAAGAAAATCGCCATCATCGACGATCGCACTGCCTACGGGCAGGGGCTGGCCGACGAAGTGGAGAAGGCGGCCAAGGCCGCGGGCGGCGAAGTGGTGGCGCGCGAATACACATCGGACCGTTCGACCGACTTCATGGCGATTCTCACTTCCATCAAGGGCAAGGCGCCCGACCTGGTGTTCTTCGGCGGGATGGATCCGCAGGCCGCGCCTATGATCAGGCAGATGAAACAGCTCGGGATGCAGGCGAAGTTTCTGGGCGGCGATGGCGCGCAGACGCCCAAGTTCATCGAGTTGGCCGGTGCCGACGCCGAGGGCGCGCTGGCATCCAACCCCGGCCTTCCGCTCGACGCGATGCCGGGCGGCAGCGCGTTCAAGGCCAGGTTCGAAGCCAAATACGGCAAGATCCAGAACTATTCCCCTTACGCCTACGATGCCGTGAATGTGCTGGTCGAGGCGATGAAGCGTGCCAATTCCAGCGACCCCGCCAAGTATCTGGCTGAGTTGCCCAAGACCGATTATCAGGGGGTGACCGGGCAGATCCGTTTCGACGCCAAGGGCGACATCGCCGGCGGCGCGGTCACGCTGTATCAGGTGAAAGACGGCAAATGGCAGACGCTCGAAACCGTGCACAGCGGCAAATAAGCTGGGGCTGGCGCAACCAATGATCGACGATCTAATTGGATTTGCCGCCGCGGCCGCCACCGATATATCCATCGATAAGGCTGCCAAGCGTAGCCGTTGGGTGCACGTTTTGAGGGCAATTGGTGGGCTGTTATTTGTCATCTTATTAATAGGCCTAATTTACGTTACGCTTAAATACTCGTGATTTTTTTGTGATTTGCCCGCTAACCCATCATATAGGCGCAACGCACTAAAGCGTGCCCTCTATTCATTCGATGGACATTTTCCTGCAACAACTCATCAACGGCCTGGTGCTCGGCAGCGTCTATGCGCTGGTAGCGCTGGGCTACACCATGGTGTACGGCATCCTCGAACTCATCAATTTCGCTCATGGCGAAATCACCATGATGGGGGCGATGGTGGCACTGGCGGTGACGGGCGCGCTGGCGCTGGCGGCGCCCGGCCTGCCGGGCGTGCTGGTGCTGGGGGCAGGGCTGGCGGTGGCGATTCCGGTGTGCATGGCGCTGGGCCTCCTGATCGAGCGCGTCGCCTATCGACCGCTGCGTCATGCGCCGCGCCTGGCGCCGCTGATCACGGCGATCGGTGTGTCGATCATCCTGCAGAACATCGCCATGCTGATCTGGGGTAAGCAGTACATTCCCTTTCCCGACGTGTTGCCGAAGGGGCGGCATGAAGTGTTCGGCGCGGCGATCACCGATGTGCAGATTGCCATCCTGCTGCTAACCATCAGCATCATGCTGATGCTGATCCTGATGGTGCAGAAAACCCGGCTCGGGCGCGCCATGCGCGCCACCGCGCAATCACGGCAGGTGGCGAGCCTGATGGGGGTGGACGTGAACCGGGTGATCGCGTCCACCTTCGTGATCGGCTCGGCGCTGGCGGCGGTGGCCGGCGTCATGGTCAGCGCGTATTACGGCCTGGCGCACTACTACATGGGCTTCCTGCTCGGCCTCAAGGCGTTTTCCGCGGCAGTGCTGGGCGGCATCGGCAATCTGGGCGGCGCAATGCTGGGCGGCCTGCTGCTGGGGCTGATCGAATCCTTCGGCGCGGGCTATATCGGCGACCTCACCGGCGGCTTCCTCGGCAGCCATTACCAGGATGTGTTCGCGTTTTTCGTGCTGATTGCGGTGCTGGTGTTCCGCCCGCAGGGCCTCTTGGGAGCGCGTGTTGTCGAACGTGCTTAAGTCGCGCTGGTTCACGTTCGGACTGCTGGCGCTGGGGCTGGCGCTGCTGCCGTTCCTGGTGGATGCGGGGCTGGGGCGCTCGTGGGTGCGGCTGCTCGATCTGGCGCTGCTGTATGTGATGCTGGCGCTGGGGCTGAACATCGTCGTCGGCTACGCCGGCCTGCTCGATCTGGGTTACGTCGCGTTTTATGCCCTGGGGGCCTACGTCTACGCCTGGCTCGCCAGCCCGCACTTCGGCCTGCATCTGCCGTTCTGGGCGATCCTGCCGCTGGGCGCGGCGCTGGCCGGGCTGTTCGGCGTGTTGCTCGGCGCGCCGACCTTGCGATTACGCGGCGACTATCTCGCCATCGTGACGCTCGGCTTCGGCGAAATCATCCGCATTTTCCTGAACAACCTGAATGCGCCGATCAACCTCACCAACGGCCCGCAGGGCATCAACCTGATAGACCCGGTGCGCCTCGGTGGCTTTAGCCTGAGCCAGCCGCATACCCTTTTCGGTTTCACCTTCACCGGCGTCCACCTCACCTATTACCTGTTTCTGCTGCTGACGCTCGCGGTGATTTTCATTTCGATGCGGCTGGAAAATTCGCGCATCGGGCGTGCCTGGGTCGCCATCCGCGAGGATGAAATCGCCGCCGCCGCGACCGGCATCAACACGCGCAATCTCAAGCTGCTGGCGTTCGCCATGGGCGCCACCTTCGGTGGGCTGGCGGGCGGCCTGTTCGCCAGCTTTCAGGGCTTCATCAGCCCCGAGTCGTTCAACCTCATGGAGTCGATCATGATCCTGTGCATGATCGTGCTCGGCGGCATGGGGCATATCCCCGGAGTGATTTTCGGCGCGCTGCTGCTGACGCTGCTGCCCGAGGCACTTCGCTACACCGGCGACTGGCAGCGCAACCTGTTCGGCCAGATTTACGTCGACCCGGCGGATCTGCGCATGCTGCTGTTCGGCCTGGCGCTGGTTGCTGTCATGCTGTATCGCCCCGCCGGGTTGATTCCCTCGGCGCGCCGCCGCCAGGAATTCGCCGACGCCAAGGGATGAGCGCATCAAAGGTAGGTAATCGCCTATCGAGCAAGCTCGATGCAGAGTTGACACCGCTGCTGACCGTTTCCGCCGTGAGCAAGGCGTTTGGCGGCCTGCAGGCGCTATCCGACATTTCGCTGCAGGTTCACGCGGGCGAAATTTTCGGCCTCATCGGCCCCAACGGCGCGGGCAAGACCACGCTGTTCAACGCACTCACCGGCCTGTACTCGATCGACCGCGGCGAGATCCGTCTCAACGACGCCCGCCTCGACGGGCGGCCACCGCATCAGGTATTGCACGCAGGGCTGGCGCGCACCTTCCAGAACATCCGCCTGTTTGCCGAGATGACCGCGCTCGAAAACGTGCTGGTCGGGCGCCACGCGCGCACCACCAGCGGCGTCGTCGGCGCGGTACTGCGCCTTCCCGGCACGCGCCGCGAGGAGGCCGACTCGCACGAACGCGCCCATGCCCTGCTGCGCCGCGTCGGCATCGCGCAGCACGCCCACCGTCTGGCGAGGAACCTGCCTTACGGCGATCAGCGGCGGCTCGAAATTGCCCGCGCGCTGGCGACCGAACCCAGCCTGCTGGCGCTCGACGAACCTGCCGCCGGGATGAACAAGGCCGAACGTGCGGCGCTGCGCGAGCTGCTGCTGCAGCTGCAGGCCGACGGGCTGACGCTGCTGCTGATCGAACACGACGTGAAGCTGGTGATGGGGCTGTGCACCCGGCTGGCGGTGCTCGATTACGGCGTGAAAATCGCCGAGGGCACCCCCGATATGGTCAGCTGCGACCCCAAGGTCATCGCGGCCTACCTGGGGGACGAGGCACTATGAGCGCACCAAAGGGGGACAATCTGCTATCGAGCAAGCTCGATGCAGAATTGACACCGCTGCTGGCGGTCAGCCAGTTGTCGGTGGCATACGGCGGGATCCAGGCGGTGCGCGATCTCAACCTGGAGATTGCGCAGGGCGAAATGGTCTGCCTCATCGGCGCAAACGGCGCGGGCAAGACCACCACCCTCAAAGCCATCAGCGGCCTCATCGCGCCGCATTCCGGCAGCGTGCATTTCGACGCCCAGCCGATCACCCGGCTGCCTGCGCACCAAGTCGCGCGGCGCGGACTCGCCCTGGTGCCCGAAGGCCGCGGCGTGTTCCCGCGCATGTCGGTTGCCGAAAACCTGATGATGGGCGCCTACACCCGCAACGACCGCGCGGCGATCGCCCGCGATCTCGACCAGGTGCATACGCTGCTGCCGCGTTTGACCGAGCGTTGCACGCAGCTTGCCGGGCTGTTGTCCGGTGGCGAACAGCAGATGCTGGCGTTGGGGCGCGCGATGATGGCGCGCCCGCGCCTGCTGTTGCTGGACGAGCCGAGCATGGGGCTGGCACCTTTGATGGTACGGGCGGTATTCGACATCATCCGCCAGATTGCGGCAGGCGGCGTGGCGGTGCTGTTGATCGAGCAGAATGCCCATCTGGCGCTGAAAACCTGCGCGCGCGGCTACGTGCTGGAAAACGGGGTCATCACGCTGAGTGGAAACGCTGCCGATCTCGCAGCCAATCCCGCCGTGCGGCACGCCTATCTGGGCGAATAAACGCTATGAGTGGCTTGATTTGAAGCGGTACAACTGGCGCTCGGTCAGCACCGCATCGAGCGGCATGTCCCACGGGTCGTGCGGCAACGTGTCCACTCGCTGGCATTCGTAGGCAATCCCCACCAGGCGCGGCTTTCTCCAGGACCGCCGATGCTGCATGAATGCCAGCGTGGCGTCGTAATAGCCGCCGCCCATCCCCAGCCGATAGCCCTCGCCATCGAACCCAACCAGCGGCATCAGAAGCAGATCCAGCTGGCGTGCGCGCAGGGGCCGTGCATCCAGCGGTTCGGCAATGCCATAGCGGTTTGTCGTCATCCGTGTGTTGCGGCCCACCCGCCCGAACCGCATTACCCGGCCACGGCGCGGCAGCATCGGCAGGAAACACTCACGGTGCATCCATAGGGCCTGGTTGAGCAGGGGGTGGGCGTCGAATTCGCCGCCTTGCGGCAGGTAAAAACCGATTCGTTGCGCGCGCAGCAACAACCCGTGGCGCAAGGCCAGACGCAGGGAGGCGCGCGCAGCATGGCGGCGCTCGGCCGGCTTGTATCCGTTGCGCGCGGCTTTGAGTTGACGCCTGAGGGTGTATTTATCCATCCAGAAAAGGGGCTCCCCGCCTGTGCCGTGACTGGCCGCAGACTCTTGAACCTGGGTCCAAGACGGCCGCGCTCAAAGACGCTTTGGGCACATGAGACGTGTCACGCGCACACCCGCATCGGAATAGACCGCAGCCTTGCACGTATGCATTGGTTCAGAGAAATAGCAACCAGCCTCGAACACTGCAGGGAGCAGCGCCAGTTTAGAAGAGTTTGTCCTGATCTTCCAGTACTGAATCGAGCAGGGCATTGCAATGGGTCAGCCGGGCACGCGCAGCCTCGATCTGGCCGCCGCCGCCCTGGGTCAGCAATTCGTGCGCCAGATTCAGCCCCGCCATGATGGCGATGCGCTCGGCGCCGATCACCTTGCTGCTGTCGCGGATCTCGCGCATTTTCTCGTCCAGATAATCGGCCGCCGCAATCAGCGCCGATTCCTCCTCGCGCGAACAGGCCACCTTGTAGGCGCGGCCCAGAATGTGGATTTCGATGGAGCGCGGGCTCGCCATCACACATCCTCCGGCAGGGTGTCGAGCAGCGCCTGCAGCCGCGCCTTGGCGGCATCCAGCCGGGTCGTCAGCTGCTTGTTGTCCTGCTGCGCGGCCAGCACCTGTTGACGCAGGGCGATGTTTTCCTGCCGCAGCGTGTGGCAACGCTCGGCCACCTGGCGGATCTTGGCTTCGAGGGTATCGAGTTCGGCGTGCATGGCGGGACTATAGGGGGCGATGCGCGGACGGTCAATCGGGCGTCAAAGGCGCCCGCACGCAGCGCCTGAATGGTTATAATGCGCGCCTTCAGGTGCCAACGCGGCTTTCCGCCGCCGAGGGTAAACGGGAAACAGGTGCGTGGCTGCAAGCCATCAAGCCTGTGCTGCCCCCGCAACGGTAAGCGCTAAACGGTCATCACACATGCCACTGGGTTCGCCCGGGAAGGCGATGCACTTCAAGCGCGAGCCCGGATACCGGCCTGAGCCCTGCATGGCGCAAGTCATGCAGCGGATCGTGCAACGCGCCTGCGGGGAACCGGGCGCCCAACCGGAAATTGATCATGCGTCAAACCCCTCTCGCACTCGCCCTGGGCGTTGTTTTCATTTCAGCCGCTCACGCGGAAAGCCTGCCGGAATATATCGGCGAAACCATTGTGGTTACGCCGACGCGCGCTTCGCAAAAACTGGCTGCCCCGATGCAGCACACGAGCGTCATCACGCGGACGGACATCGAGTCGTCCACCGCTTCCGATCTGTCTACCCTGCTGCGTCAGGAGTCCGGGGTGGAAATCGCGCCGAGCGGCGGCCTCGGCGCACAAACCGCGATCCGCATTCGCGGGTCGGAATCCGACCATGTGTTGGTACTGATCGATGGCGTGCGCGTCAACTCGGTGACCACCGGCGCGACGGCCATCGACCAGGTCCTGCTCGACGAAATCGAGCGTATCGAAATCGTGCGCGGCAACGTGTCGAGCGTGTATGGCTCCGAAGCGATTGGCGGGGTGGTGCAGATTTTCACCCGGCGCGGCCAGGGCGACATGAAGGTCTCGGGTAGCGCGGCACTGGGGGCAGACAACTATCGCAAGCTAGCCCTGGCGATCGGCGGCGAACTGGGGAATACGCGCGTGCGTTTCGGCGTGGCGCGAACGCGAACAGACGGGTTTTCGAGTGTTCGCAGCGAATTCGTCCCGGCACCGTTTACGTTCGCCGCGGCGGATATCGATGACGACGGCTACCGAAACACCACGCTGAATCTGGCGCTGTCGCATCCCATCCAGGCCGGGCATGAGATCGGCCTGACCGCTTTCCAGTCGCGCGGCGACATCGAATACGATGGCGCATTCCAGAATCACAGCGACCAGACCCTGACGGCGCTCGGCCTGTACAGCGAAAACCGCTGGTTGCCGGATTGGCTAAGCCGAATCCAGTATTCGCAGGGCAGCGACGATCTGACGTCGGATCTGGACGGCGTTGCAACCGGCCGCTTCAAAACCCGCAATCGCCAGTTGGGCTGGAATAACCAGCTGGACGTGGGGCAGGGCGTCGTTCGTCTGGGGGTGGAGGGCTTGTGGCAGCAGCTCGATTCCGATGCCGCCTACAGCGACGATGCACGCAGGGTGGCGAGCCTCACTGCGGGCTACCTGACCGCTCTCGGCGCGCATGAGCTGCAATTGAACGTGCGGCACGATGACTACAGCGATATCGGCGGCGCCACCACCGGCCTGCTGGGATATGGCTATCGGCTAAGCCCGGTACTGCGCGTGTCGGCAAGCGTGTCAAATGCATTCCGTGCACCCACGTTCAACGAACTCTACGGACCGTTTGGCAGCAATCCCGCGCTCGATCCCGAACGTGCACGCAGCGCAGAAGCCGGCCTGACCTACAACGGTGCGTATGGCCTGGCCCGCGCCACGGTATTTGTCACCCGCACCCGCGACCTCATCAACTTTGTCCCGCCAACCTGGACTGCGACCAACGTCGACCGAGCGGAAAACCGGGGGATCGAACTCTCGTGGAGCGGCAGGTTTGCCGGGCTGGACGCGCGCAGCGCACTGACCTTCCAGAATCCCGAAGACAAAGCGACCGGCCTTGGCTTGTTGCGCCGTGCCGACCGCTTTGGCAGCCTGTCGCTGGGTCGGCAAGCAGGCGCATTCGATTGGCGCGCTGAAGTGCTGGCATCCGGTCCGCACCCCGACGTCCATGCCACGACCTATTCCCGTGTCGATGTGCCCGGCTATGCCGTGCTCAACCTGAACCTGGGCTGGAAACCGCTGCGCGACTGGAAACTCAGTGGCAAACTGGTCAACCTGCTGGACAAGGACTACGCGCTGGTACACGGTTACAACACGCAGGGTCGCGCTGCCTTCATCGAGCTGGCTTACGCGCCGAAGTAAGGCTTTTCCCGCAAGCGTGCAACAGGGCCATCCGCCCTGCTGCACGCGGAGCCGGCCGATCCGGGAAAATCACTCCGCATTTCAGGACGAATCGCACATGAGCACTGAAACCCCGGACCACAAAGCCCCCCACGATCAATCCAGAAATGCGCGCCATGCGGCGCGCCAGGACGTATCAAAAGATGCGCGCCACGCGGCGCGCATGGCGCGCAAGAAAGCGCTGATCGACGCCGCCATTGCCGCTGCCACCGACGAACGCGGGCTGCTCATCGTCATCACCGGCAACGGCAAGGGCAAGAGCACGTCGGCCTTCGGCATGGTGGCGCGCGCGCTCGGCCACGGCATGAAAGTCGGCGTGGTGCAGTTCATCAAGAGCCGCACCGACACCGGCGAGGAAGCCTTCCTCGGCAGGCAGCCCGGCGTCGAATGGCACGTCACCGGCGACGGCTTCACCTGGGACACGCAGAACCGCGAGCAGGACATCGCCACCGCCGAGCGCGGCTGGGCGATTGCCGCGCGCATGCTGGCCGACCCGGCCTATCAGCTGGTGGTGCTGGACGAGCTGACCTATCTGCTGAGCTACGGTTATCTTGACAGCGACACGGTACTCGACGCGCTGGCACAGCGACCGCCGATGCAGCACGTGATCGTCACCGGGCGCGCCGCGTCCGCCGCGCTGATCGAGCTGGCCGATACGGTGTCGGTCATCGCCGACGAAAAACACGCGTTCCGCGCCGGGGTCAAGGCGCAGCCGGGGATCGACCTCTAAGCGCGGCGTCATCATCCTGTAACCGTCATGCCATACAACGCAGGCTTTGCCCCAGGCGGAGTCTGCCGTGCGTATCCTGATGGTGTCCGACGTGTACTTTCCACGCGTCAACGGCGTGTCCACGTCCATTCAAACCTTGCGCCAGGCGCTGGCCGAAGCCGGGCATAGCAGTGTGCTGGTGGCGCCGGAATATCCCGCAACGGTGGCGGAAGCCGGCATCGTGCGGGTGCCGGGTTGGCCGATTCCGCGCGACCCGGAAGACCGCCTGATGCATCCGCGCGCGCTGGCCGCCGCGCTGGATGATCTCGACCCGGCCGGCTTCGACCTCGTCCACATCCACACGCCGTTTCTCGCGCACCGCGCCGGGGTGCGCTGGGCGCGCAAACATGGCCTGCCGTGTGTCGAGACCTACCACACGCTGTTCGAGGAATACTTCCACCACTACCTGCCGTTCCTGCCGAAGGCGTGGCTGGCGGCGGCGGCGCGAATGATTTCGCGCAAGGAATGCGACGGCGTCACCGCGGTGATCGCGCCGTCCTCGGCGATGAGGAACACGCTGCTGGCGTATGGCGTCAGCAGTCCCGTCCACATCATCCCCACGGGGCTCAATCTCGCCGACTTCGCCAACTGCGACGGCCCCGCATTCCGCGCTCGCCACGGCATCGCGCCCGAGCGTCCGGTGATGGCCTACGTGGGGCGGGTGGCATTCGAGAAGAACCTGGATTTTCTGCTGCGGGTGACCGAACAGGTGGTGCGCAGCCTGCCCGACGTGCTGCTGGTGATCGCCGGCGAAGGGCCTGCGCGCGCGTCGCTCGAACGCGCGGTGGCGAAACGCGGGCTCACCAACAACGTGCGCTTCGTCGGCTACCTCGAGCGCAGGACCGAGCTGCCCGCCTGCTACTGCGCCGCCGATGCGTTCGTGTTTGCTTCGAAAACCGAAACCCAGGGGCTGGTGCTGCTGGAGGCGATGGCGCTCGGGGTGCCGGTGGTGGGCCTGGCCGAAATGGGGACGAAGGATGTGCTGAAAGAGGGGGCGGGTTGCCGCATCGCCCCGGACGATGTTGCAGGCTTTGCCCAGGTGCTGATCCCGCTGCTGGCCGATCGCGCCGCGGCGCAGGCGCTCGGCGCGGTGGGCAAGGCCTATGCCGCAGGCTGGAGCGAGGCGCGCATGTGCGAAGCCGTCCTTGCGCTTTATCAAAACCTGCATCCGGCATTTGGCCGGCATTCGGAACGGATACCGCGCACGGCATAATGGCCGGGTGAATTCCGCACCCTATGTCGGGCGCTTTGCGCCGTCCCCCACCGGCCCCCTGCACGCGGGCTCGCTCGCCGCCGCCGTGGCGAGCTGGCTCGACGCGCGCGCGGCAGACGGGCGCTGGCTGCTGCGCATGGAAGACCTCGATTACCCCCGCTGTGAACCTGGCGCGGCCGACGCCATCCTGCACCAGCTGGACGCCTATGGTTTGCACTGGGACGGCGCGGTGCTCTACCAGACGCAGCGCGACGATGCCTATGCCGAGGCGCTCGCCACGCTGCAGGCAATCGGTGCGCTCTATCCCTGTGCCTGCACCCGCAGCCAGCTCGCCCAGGCGCCGCGCAACCATGAAGGCGAGATCGTTTACCCCGGCACCTGCCGCAATGGTTTGCCGGCCGGTGCGGTCGCCCGTGCCTGGCGTGTTCGGGTGCCGGATGTGAGCCCCCACTTTCATGACCGCATCCACGGCGACCTGCAGCAGAACCTGGCCCATGAGGTCGGCGACTTCATCGTCAGGCGCGCCGACGGGCTGTTCGCCTACCAGCTCGCGGTGGTGGTGGACGACGCGTTCCAGGGCATCACCCACGTCGTGCGCGGCGCCGACCTGCTGTGGAACACCCCGCGCCAGATTTATCTGCAAAGCCTGCTCGGCCTGCCGACGCCGAGCTATGCTCACGTGCCGCTCATCACCAACGCCGCCGGGCAAAAACTGTCCAAGCAGACCCTGGCCCCCGCCCTGCCCGAGACCGGGCGGGGCGCCGTGCTGGCGCGTGCGCTCGCCGCCCTCGGCCACCCGCCGCCGGTTGAACTGGCGGGCACCGAACCAGCCGAACTGCTGGCGTGGGCGAGCGCTCACTGGCACATCGAAAGCGTGCCGACCCGGCCCGCGGTTGCCAATCCCTCCAGCGCACCCGACAATCCCGCTTCGTTCCCAGCCTATCCCTGATCAACATGGCCCAGTTCCCCTCCGCCGTCGAACAAGTTCTGCACGTTCACGCTGCCTTCATCCATACCGTCGTCAATGCCCTGCGCGACCGCAGCCAGCTGCCCGACCTGATGAAGCAGCTTGACGCCGCCGAACAGGCCGGCTGGGCGCGTCTGGTCGGCGCGCTGCGCCACGTCATCAACGGCCGTCGTGACCCGTCGATCAAGTTGGGGCTGGACGAGGAAGACGTCATCCTGCTCGACGCCATCCTGCGCGGCTTCGACAACCCCGCCACCCTGCCGCCGCTGAATGCCCAGCCAGATGGCAGCAGCGCCGCCCCCGGGCTTGCCGCGCTGATCGACGCCTCAGCGCGTGGGGATGCGCAGGCGATGTTAGTACTAGCCAACATGGCCGAGCAGATGATGAAGGCGGGCGGCGACATGGCCTTGCTGGGCGGGCGCATGCGCCGGCTGGTCAACGGCGAGCGCGATACTGACCAGCTGGTCGCCGGCATGGGGCCGCTGGGGCGTGAACTGCTAATCAGCCTGCTCGACGAACTGGCGAAGCTGCGGCCGCAGTGAATCCTGCGCAAACCGGTCATCGCCGCTTTTCCCCTTGGCCGGGCGCTTTGACAGTGCGCGTGCCGATCAGCTAAAATTCGCGGCTTTTCGGCGGTCCTTTGCCGGAAAAGCAGTCCCCAAGGTGATGTAGCTCAGTCGGTTAGAGCATCGGATTCATAATCCGGGGGTCGGTGGTTCAAGTCCACTCATCACCACCAAATCCCTGTTTCGCAGCACTTGGCTGCGAAATCCCTGCCCCCAGTCTATTCACTGTCCCGGCATATGATCCCAGCAACCGCAGTCGACCGCTTTCCACTCCGATCAAGCCCGCACGAATGCGGGGCTTTCCGTCGCCCGGACATTCCGCTGAAAGCGGGCAACGCTACGCACCCGCTGGCACGTCTGGTCGCGCGCCTGCCTTTGTCGCGCCTCCTTGCCTACCGCGGTAGGCTGCGTCGTTGCTTCGCGGCAGACACCCGCCCAAACGCACCAGCGGGTGCGTCCGACTACGGTTGCTAGGATCATGAAAAAAATCTACATCAAAACCTTCGGCTGTCAGATGAACGAGTACGACTCGGACAAGATGGCCGACGTGCTCAATGCGTCCGATGGTCTGGTGAAAACCGACACGCCGGACGACGCCGACGTGATCCTGTTCAACACCTGCTCGGTGCGCGAAAAAGCGCAGGAAAAGGTGTTCCACGACCTCGGGCGCGTGCGCCACCTGAAAGCCGCCAACCCCAATCTCATCATCGGCGTCGGCGGCTGCGTGGCATCGCAGGAAGGCGCCGCGATCGTCGCGCGCGCGCCCTTCGTCGACGTGGTGTTCGGCCCGCAGACGCTGCACCGCTTGCCGGAACTGATCGCTAAAAAGCGCGAGACCGGGCGCGCCCAGGTCGACATCAGCTTTCCCGAAATCGAGAAATTCGACCACCTGCCGCCCGCGCGCGTGGAAGGCGCGTCGGCCTTCGTGTCGATCATGGAAGGCTGCTCCAAATACTGCACCTTCTGCGTGGTGCCCTACACGCGCGGCGAGGAAGTCTCGCGCCCGTTCGACGACGTCATCGCCGAAGTGGCCGACCTCGCCGGGCGCGGGGTGAAGGAAGTCACGCTGCTGGGGCAGAACGTCAACGCCTACCAGGGCGCGCTGGAAGAAGGCGGCACTGCAGATCTCGCGTTCCTGCTGGAGATGGTGCACGAGATTCCCGGCATCGAGCGCATCCGCTACACCACCAGCCATCCGCGCGAAATGACGCAGCGGCTGATCGAGGCGTACGGCAGGCTGCCGAAACTGGTGTCGCACCTGCACCTGCCGGTGCAGTCCGGCTCCGACCGCATCCTGGCGGCGATGAAGCGCGGCCACACCGTGCTCGAATTCAAATCGATCGTGCGCAAGCTGCGCGAGCAGCGGCCCGACCTGTGCCTGTCGTCGGACTTCATCGTCGGTTTCCCGGGCGAGACCGAGGCCGATTTCGAGGCGACCATGAAGCTCATCGTCGAACTCGACTTCGACGCCAGCTTCTCCTTCATCTACAGCAAGCGCCCCGGCACGCCGGCGTCGGATTACCCGGACGACGTATCGGCCGAGCTGAAAACGCAGCGGCTGATGCGGCTGCAGGCGCAGATCGAGGCGCAGGCGCAGGTGGTGAACCGCGCCATGGTCGGCACCCGGCAACGGGTGCTGGTCGAGGGCCACGCCCGCAAGAATGCCGAAGAACTCGCTGGCCGCACCGACAACAACCGCATCGTCAACTTCGCCGGGCAGCCGCGCCTGATCGGGCAGTTCGTCGACGTCACCATCACCCAGGCCCTGCCGCACAGCTTGCGCGGCGAAGTGGCCCTCACCGAAAGCGAAAGCGTTTGAAAACCGACATCGTTGAACTGCGGCTGGCCCCGGAAGACAACCGGCGCCTGGCCAACCTGTGCGGGCCGATGGACGAGAACCTGCGGCAGATCGAGGCGGCGTTCGACGTCACCATCGGTCGCCGTGGCTCCAGCTTCCGTTTCAGCGGCGACGCCGCGCAGGCGGAGAAGGGCGCGCAGGCGATCGAGCATTTCTACAACCGTGCACACGATGAACTCTCGCTCGACGACATCCAGTTGGGACTCGTCGAGCTCACGCGCGGCCGCGCCGACGAGGAAGGCCCCGCGCTGCGCACCCGCCGCGCTGACCTGCGCGCACGCACCCCGCGCCAGGGCGAATACATCGAGCAGATCCGCAGCCACGACATCACCTTCGGCGTCGGCCCCGCCGGCACCGGCAAGACCTATCTGGCGGTGGCGTGCGCAGTCGATGCGCTGGAGCGCGAACAGGTCAAACGATTGGTGCTGACGCGTCCCGCGGTGGAAGCCGGCGAGCGGCTCGGCTTCCTGCCCGGTGATCTCACGCAGAAAGTCGATCCCTATCTGCGCCCGCTGTATGACGCGCTGTACGACCTGATGGGTTTCGACAAGGTGGCACGGCTGATCGAGCGCCACACCATCGAGGTGGCGCCGCTTGCCTTCATGCGCGGGCGCACGCTCAATCACTCCTTCATCATTCTCGACGAGGCGCAGAACACCACGCCCGAGCAGATGCAGATGTTTCTCACCCGCATCGGTTTCGGCGCGCGCGCCGTGGTGACCGGTGACCCGACGCAGATCGACCTGCCCAAGCATGTGAAATCCGGCCTGCTGGATGCGACCGAGGTGCTGGGCGATGTGCGCGGCATCGCGTTCACGCACTTCCTGTCCGAAGACGTGGTGCGCCACCCGCTGGTCGGCCGCATCGTCGACGCCTATGCCGCGCGCCGCGCGGAAACGGAAAAGCGTGGACCCTGAATTCAGCCTGTCGGTGCAGTTCGCCAGCGCGGCGGATGAGTTGCCGAGCCGTGCGCAAGTCCGCCGCTGGGTGGCTGCCGCGCTGGAGCATCCCGCCGAGGTCACCGTGCGCATCGTCGATGCCGAGGAGGCGCAGGCGCTCAACCAGGACTACCGTCAGAAAGGCTATGTCCCCAACGTGCTGACCTTCGAATA
Source organism: Thiobacillus sp. (assembly GCA_035562135.1). GTDB lineage: Bacteria > Pseudomonadota > Gammaproteobacteria > Burkholderiales > Thiobacillaceae > Thiobacillus. Next base: position 16,832 of record DATMWS010000244.1, read on the forward strand.
TGGTGAAATCAGGCCCGGCGTGCTCGGCGGCGACGTGGTGGTCTGCGCGCCGGTGGTCGAGCGGGAAGCCCGCGAACAGGGCAAGCCGCTCCAGCAGCATTACGCCCACATGACCATCCACGGCGTGCTGCATCTGCAGGGCTACGACCATGTCGACCCTGCGGACGCCGACATCATGGAATCACGCGAAATCGCTATACTGAAGCGGTTTCATATCCCCAATCCTTATACTTCCTGACAAACATGGAGTCCGACAGTAGTCATAAACCGAGCTTGCTCGAGCGCATCTCCCACTGGCTGATGCGCGAACCCGAAGACCGTGAACAGCTGATCGAGCTGCTGCACGGCGCCTACGAAAACAGTCTGATGGATGCCGATGCCCTGGCGATGATCGAGGGCGTGCTGCAGGTGTCCGAAATGCGTGTCGGCGAGATCATGATCCCGCGCGCGCAGATGGACGTGATCGACATCAACGACCCGCCCGAAGTCTTCATTCCCCGCGTCATCGAAACCGCGCACTCGCGTTTTCCGGTCATCGACAAGGATCGCGACGACGTCATCGGCATCCTGCTGGCGAAGGACCTGCTGCGGCATTACGC
>DATMWS010000245.1:0-3700 GCA_035562135.1 Thiobacillus sp.
TGAGGACATGCTTGACAATGGCGAGCCCGAGCCCGGTGCCGCCGGTCTCGCGCGAGCGGCTGCGGTCCACCCGATAGAAGCGTTCGGTCAGGCGGGGAATGTGTTCGGCGGCGATGCCTTCGCCGGTGTCGGTCACGGAAAACACGCCTTCACCGCCGCGCTCGCGCCAGGCGAGGGTGATTTCGCCGCCATCGGGAGTATAGCGCACAGCGTTCGACACCAGATTGCCAAGCGCGCTGCGGATTTCCTGCAGGCTGCCTTTCAGCCAGGCGGCGCTGTCGAGTTGCAGGCTGACCCGATGCCGTCCGCGGCTCAGCGACTCGGCTTCGGCCTTCAGCGCGTGCGCCAGCTCGGCGATATTGACGGGCTCGTCTTTCAGCGTGTGGTCGGCGCTTTCCAGACGCGACAGGGTCAGCAGGTCGTCCAGCAAATGCTGCATGCGCCGGGTGTGGTCCAGCATCAGGTCGAAATAATGGCGGCTCTCGGCGGCCGGCAGGTCGGGCGCTTCGGCCAGGGTTTCGACGAAGCCGCCGACCACGGTCAGTGGGGTGCGCAGCTCATGCGAAACGTTGGCGATGAAGTCGCGCCGCATCGCGTCGACGCGCTCGAGATCGGTGATGTCGCGGGCGACCAGCAATTTCTTGCCTTCGCCGAACGGCACCAGTTGCAGCGACAGGGTCACCTCGCGGTTGACCGGCGATTTGCACACCAGGCGGCGCGAATAATCGGCGGCATCGAGAAAATCCAGAAATTGCGCCTGCCGTAGCAGGTAGCGCACGAACTGGCCGCGGTCGCGCTCGCAGTCCAGCCCCATGTATTTGCGCGAGGCGGGATTGCACCAGTCGATCTGGTCGTTGCTGCTGAGGATGACCATGCCGTCGGGCACCGCCATCGCGGCATGCTCGAACTGTTCCAGCGCGTTGGTGAGCTGGCCGCGGCTGGCCTTCTGGCGTCGCTGGAGTTTTTGCAGGCGATAGAAAATATCGCCCCAGGTGCCGGTGGCGTCAGGCGGATCCACTTCATCGGGATTTTCCAGCCAACGCGACAGGCGGTATTCCTGCCACAGACGGCGCAGCATCACGAGGGCCTGGATACCCGCCAGAAAACCCAGCGCGGCCACCCAGCCGGAACCTGCCCACAAAATCAGCGCCACCAGCATGGCGCTGGCCAACACACTGAGCGGACGCCACCAGAAGCCCATATTTACCTGCCCGATGAAACCGAGGTGGACGGATTATCCCACGTCAGCCGAAAAGCGATAGCCCGAGCCGCGCACGGTCTGGATCAGTTCGGCATGGGCGGACGGCTCCAGCGCCAGGCGCAGGCGGCGGATATGGACGTCGACCGTGCGCTCTTCCACGAACACATCGTCGCCCCACACCTGATCGAGCAGCTGGGTGCGGGAATAGACACGCTCGGGGTGGGTCATGAAGAAATGCAGCAGGCGGAATTCGGTCGGCCCCAGTTCCAGTGCCTGGCCGCGGCCCTGCACGCGATGGCTGGCGGGGTCGAGCCGCAAGCCGTTGATTTCCACCAACTCGTCGGTCATCTGCGGTGCGCGGCGGCGCAGCACGGCCTTGATGCGCGACACCAACTCGCGCGGTGAAAACGGCTTGGTGATGTAGTCGTCGGCACCGCTATCCAGCCCCAGTACCTTGTCGCGCTCTTCGCCGCGCGCGGTCAGCATGATGATGGGGATCGGCTGGTAGCGTTCGTCGCTGCGCAGACGCTTGCACAGGTCGATGCCCGACATGCCGGGCAGCATCCAGTCGAGCAGGATGACGTCGGGCAGCGTGCTTTTGAGGAATTTCAGCGCATGTTCGGCGTCGCCGGTGGCGGTAACCTGATGACCCGCCTGTGTCAGGTTGAACTTCAATAGCTCCTGAATCCCGGGTTCGTCTTCGACCAGCAAAATATTGGCAGCCATGGTGACTCCAGACTTGTTTCGATGGTGGCCATACTATGACAGCAGTATGACTGATTTATGACACCGGCTCGCCCGCGTCAATCCCGCGCCAGCCTGCGCACTGGTAGAATTCCGAGCTTATTCGTTCACCCCGTCTGCCATGGATAAAACCACCCATTTCGGCTACCAGCAGGTCGCCGAATCCGAAAAAGCCGCCAAGGTGGCCGAGGTCTTCCATTCCGTCGCCGCGCAGTACGACCTCATGAACGACCTCATGTCGGCCGGCCTGCACCGGTTGTGGAAGCGCTTTGCGGTGGCGCAGGCGGGCTTGCGGCCGGGCATGAAGGTGCTCGACGTGGCCGGCGGCACCGCCGACCTGACCCGGCTGTTTTTGAAGGAAGTCGGTGAAACCGGCCAGGTGCTGCTCACCGACATCAACTTCTCCATGCTGCGCGAAGGCCGCGACCGCATGCTGAACGAAGGCAAGACGCCGCCCGCCGTGCAGTGCGACGGCGAGCGGCTGCCGTTCCCCTCGAACCATTTCGATTGCGTGTCGGTGGCGTTCGGCCTCAGAAACATGACCCACAAGGATCAGGCGCTGGCCGAGATGCACCGCGTGCTGAAGCCTGGCGGCCGCCTGCTGGTGCTGGAGTTTTCCAAGGTGTGGAAGCCGCTGGAACCGGCCTACGACCTGTATTCCTTCAAGCTGCTGCCGCTGATGGGCAAGTTCGTCGCCCAGGATGCCGCCAGCTACCAGTATCTGGCCGAGTCGATCCGCATGCACCCAGGCCAGGAAGAACTGAAGGCCATGATGGAGGCCGCCGGCTTCGCCAAGGTCAGCTATCATAATTTGACGGCGGGCGTGGTGGCGCTGCACAAGGGCTTCAAGGTTTGATCGCTGCAGCCCTTTTCGAGCGCAGCCTCAACCACCTGCTGCAGCAGTCGCCCGGCGCGACCGATGCCTTGTTGCGCCACGCAGGGCTCAGCGTGCGCTTCGATCTGACGCTGACCCAATTCGATTTCCGCATTGCCGACGACGGCTATTTTTCCGAGGCGGCGGTCGACACCCCCGACGCCGTCATCCGCCCCACGCCCGCGCTCGTCGCCCGACTGCCGTTTTTCGGCCGGGACGCGTGGCGTTTCGCCGAATACAGCGGCGACCCGGCGCTGCTCGCCACGCTCGATCGCGTGTTCAAACAGCTGAACTGGGATGTTGAGGCCGACCTCGCGCCGGTCGTCGGCGACATTGCCGCGCATCGTCTGCATGCGCTCGGGCGCGACACCCTCGCCGGCATCGCCCACACGTTCACCGCGCTCGGCCGCAATGCCAGCGAATACGTGATTGAGGAAGCCGAACTGATGGCGCGCGGCGTCGATGTCGCGCGCTTTAACCACGCTGTCGACATGCTGACCGATGACGCCGCACGACTGGATGCCCGCCTGCGCTTGCTGGAAGCGCGCCAACTTTTACAGGACGCGCCTCCGCGCATCGCATGAAGCTGCTGCGTCTCGCCCGCATCCTGACCATCGGCCTGCGCTTCGGGCTGGAGGAGTTTTTCCTCGGCCACGAACGGGTCCGGCCGCTGCGCTGGCTGGTTCGCATCACGCTGTTCTGGCGGCCGCTGAGCGAACCCCGCGCGGTCAGGCTGCGGCGTGCGCTGGAGGCCCTGGGGCCGATTTTCGTGAAATTCGGACAAATGCTATCGACCCGGCGCGATCTGGTGCCGGTCGATATCGCAGATGAACTCGCCAAACTGCAGGATCGCGTCCCCCCGTTTCCCTCGGCGCAGGCAC
>DATMWS010000246.1:0-36115 GCA_035562135.1 Thiobacillus sp.
TTCACGAGTTGGTCGAGCGCCTCAACGCCGTCACCGCGCCGGGCACCTATGCCTACGTCAACGCCGATGCGGCCACCGGGCGGACCAACGTGCTCGGCAACGATGCCATCAAGGTCGGTCTGATCTTCAAGCCGGCCCGCGTGGCGCCGCTCGGCACTGCGGTCCTCAACAGCGGCGCGTTCGGGCTGTTCACCACCGTCAGCGAGGGCGTCATTGGCCGCAACCGCCCTGCGCTGGCACAGACCTTCAACCATCCCGACGGCGGCACGTTCACCGTCGTGGTCAACCACCTCAAGTCCAAGGGCTCGTCCTGCGAGGGAAATATCAGCCCGGTCGCGAGCGATTCGGACCTCGGCGACGGCCAGGGCAACTGTAACCTGACCCGTTCCGTCGCCGCTGCCGAACTGGCCAAGTGGCTGGCGAATGACCCGACGGGGTCCGGTGATCCCGACGTGCTGCTCATCGGCGACCTCAACGCCTATGCGATGGAGGACCCTATTACGGCCCTCAAGCAGCGCGGGTACACCAACCTCATTGAGTCGCTGGTGGGCAGCGGTGCCTACAGCTACGTCTTCGACGGCCAGAGCGGCTATCTGGACCACGCCTTGGGGACATCGTCGCTCGCCGCGCAGGTCAGCGGCGTCGCCGAGTGGCATATCAACGCCGACGAGCCAGGCGTGCTCGACTACAACACCAACTTCAAGAGCACTGGTCAGATCGCCGGCTTGTACGCCGCCGACGCCTACCGCTCGTCCGACCATGACCCCGTGGTAGTCGGGCTCGATCTCGACGGTCAGGCGCCCACCCTGGCACTGGCGGCCACGCCATCGGTGCTGTGGCCCGCCAACCACAAGCTGGTCAGCGTCGAGATAATGGCAACGGCCCGTGACAACCTCGACCCAGCTCCAGCGATCCGCCTGGTTTCGGTCACCTCGAACGAAGCTGACAACGGCCTCGGCGACGGCGATACCGCCGGCGACATCGAGATCGTCGACGACTTCACGCTGCGCCTGCGCGCCGAGCGCGCAGGCAAGGGCGCCGGCCGGATCTACACACTGACCTACGAGGCACGCGACTTCGCCGGCAACGCCAGCCAGTCGACGATCGAGGTCAGCGTCCCGCACGGCATGAACCGATGAGACGCCACTCGCAGCCCGGAGCGTCGAGACCGTCACCGTCTTCGCGCGTCCCGGTTTCATCTGCTCAAACCGCAACACGCTATGCCCATGAAGGCATTCCCTGCCCCAATCGAAGGAGATAGACCATGAATTCCCCGCTCAAACCCCTCGTCCTCATGCTCGGTCTGACACTGGCCGGACCGGCGCTGTCCGATGCCGCCTGCGACGGCAGCGTCACCCTCGGCGAAGGCTCGGCGATCGTCACGACCGCGGTCGGCAACCGCGCCGTCGGCGCCAGCTGCCTCAACGACCTCATCATCGACACCACCGCCGAAGGCGCCAACTACGGCAATCACGGCGAGTTCGTCTCGGCCCTTACCCGTCTGACCTCGGACTGGGTCAAGGCGGGCATCATCAGCCGCCAGGAAGCCGCCCGGCTGATCAGCGCCGCCGCCCGTTCCGGCGTCGGCAGGACCCTGCAGGTGCGGGTCATCGCCTTCAACGATTTCCACGGCAACATCGACGGAGCCAACCTGAACTTCACCAGTACCGTTGACGGCATTCCCTCCCGTACCCCGGCCGGCGGCGTCGACTACATGGCCGGGCTGGTCAAGCAGCTCAGGGCCGGCGCGTCCAACAGCGTGGTCGTCTCCGCAGGCGACCTAATCGGTGCCAGCCCGCTGAATTCCGCCCTGTTCCACGACGAACCAACGATCGAGACCATGAACCGGCTCGGCCTCGAGTTCAACGCCGTCGGCAACCATGAGTTCGACGAAGGCAGGGACGAGCTGTTGCGGATGCAGTTCGGCGGCTGCCATCCGACCGACGCCAACTCCTGCCAGGGCAACCAGGTCGGCACGCCCTTCCCCTTCGAGGGCGCCTGGTTCGACTTCCTCGCCGCCAACGTGGTCGACACCGCCAGCGGCAAGACCCTGTTCCCCGCCTACGGCATCAAGGAATTCAAGGGCAAGCGGATCGCCTTTATTGGCATGACCCTGGAAGGCACCCCCAGCATCGTCACCCCGTCCGGCGTCGCCGGGCTCGAGTTCCGCGATGAGGCCGAAACCGTCAACGGACTGGTGGGCGAACTGCGCAAGCAGGGCGTCGAGGCGGTGGTGGTGCTGGTTCACGAGGGCGGCTTCGCCGCCGGCAGCATCAACGGCTGCAGCGGCGTCTCGGGCCCAATCGTCGACATCGTCGGCCGCCTCGGCGACGCCGTCGACCTGGTCGTCTCTGGCCACACCCATCAGGCCTACAACTGCAAGCTGCCGAACGCCGCCGGCCGAGACATTCCGGTCACCAGTGCCGGCTCGTTCAGCCGCGTGATGACCAGCATCGACCTCACCCTCGACACCCGCTCCGGCGACGTGATCGCGGTGCACGCGGAGAACAAGCTGGTCGACCGCAACAACGTCCTGGGTGCGGCTGACGCCATCGTGCCCGTTGCCGAGATCAGCAACATCGTCGCCGGCTACAACACCCTGGTGCAGCCCATCGCCAACCGCGTGATCGGCTCGATCACCGCTGACATCACCCGCACCCGCACCCCGGCCGGTGAATCGGCGCTGGGCGACGTCGTCGCCGACGCGCAGCTTGCGGCCACCCAGGCCGCGGACAAGGGCGGCGCGGTCGTCGCCTTCATGAACACAGGCGGCATCCGCGCCGACTTCACCTACGCTGGCAGCACGGCAGGTGAAGGCGACGGCAACGTCACCTATGGCGAGGCTTTCACCGTGCAGCCCTTCGGCAACAGCCTGGTGGTGAAGACCCTGACCGGCCAGCAGCTCTACGACCTGCTGAACCAGCAGTGGGCGATCGGCCAGTTCGCTGACGGTGGCCGAACCCTGCAGGTGTCGCAGGGCTTTGGCTACCAGCACACCTTTGTGCCGAATTCGAGTCCGCTGGGCGGCACCTACGTGTGTGAAGGCTCGGTGATCCTCCACGGCCAGCCCATCGACAAGACGGCCAGCTACCGGGTGACGATGAACTCCTTCTTGGCTGATGGTGGCGATAACTTCTCGGTATTCAAGTTGGGCACCGACCAGTTGGGTGGCGAAGTAGACGTGGATGCAATGGAAAGCTACTTGGCGACCAACTCCCCGGTGGCACCTGGCGCCCGCGACCGTATCCAGCAGGTTGTAAGCTGCAACTGACGCCTGGCCAAGGCGTGGCGGGTGAGACAAAGCATAGAACGAACCTCACCCCTTGGGCCAGGTGTTGACGCTGTAGAAAAACCCCTTCCCATCTGAATCATCGACACAAAAAAACGGCGTGGATTCTTCCACGCCGTTTTTAACTTCTGCTTTGTATTTGGGTGATGGCCCGTGTACTCCGAAAGCTGCCATTGAAGCAATGAAGGGATGACCGGCAGCATTGGGTCGGATCCGGCTGTAGCCTGAAGTGACAAGCGGTCACTCGACCAGGATTTCAGGGCTACGACCGTTGACCGACTCGTTGCGGCCGTTGGTGACTCAGAAGCCCAATGGCCAGTCAGGCCGAGGAGCAGTCGTTGCAGCGTCTCCTCTGAGCGTCTCTTCAGGGTCGGGGCCGTCCTTCGCTGCTGACGAAAGCGGCTATACAGGCGTCGTACTCGTTAAACGTCAGCAACCTGCGCGACACCGGCGAACCGGTGGCACCGTGAGAGTGGCGGAAAGCGCGCCGGAAGTAGGTCATACACGGATCGTGAAACATCAACGATGTGAACGCATCAATTGACACTCAAAATCTGTCTGTCGAGAAAATCAAGCGCGCGTTGACGCACAACGCCGCTGCGCTGATTCTGGCGCACAACCACCCGAGCGGAGTGGCCGAACCCAGCCAGGCCGACCGCTCCCTCACCCGTCGATTGGCGGATGCGCTGGCGCTGGTGGACGTGCGCGTGCTCGATCATTTCATCGTGGCGGGCGCATCCTCACTGTCGTTCATGGAATCCGGCCAACTCTGAGTGCTCGCCGAACTTGCCTCGCGCTTGCAGGCTGTGGTATAAATCGCGGTTCTCGGGTTAGCCTTCATTGCTAACCTCAAAGGATAACCCTCAATTTTGGAGCAGCGTCATGGCTCGCGTATGTGTCGTTACGGGCAAGAAGCCCATGGTCGGGAACAACGTTTCCCACGCCAACAATAGAACCAAGCGTCGTTTTCTGCCCAACCTGCAATATCGCCGGTTCTGGGTCGAGAGCGAGAACCGCTGGATTCGTCTACGTTTATCCACTGCCGCCCTGCGCACCATCGACAAGAACGGCATTGACGCCATTCTGGTTGACCTGCGCGCCCGTGGCGTTGCAGTTTAAGGAGAACCCTCATGGCTAAAGGCGGACGCGAAAAGATCAAGCTGGAGTCCACTGCGGGCACCGGTCACTTCTACACCACCACCAAGAACAAAAAGACCATGCCCGGTAAAATGGAGATCAGCAAGTTCGATCCCAAGGCACGCAAGCATGTGATGTACAAGGAAACCAAGCTGAAATAAGCGGGTTCCACCCAACAAAAAACCCGCCGGTCGGCGGGTTTTTTGTTGGGTGCTGGCAGGAACGGATCGGGCTTCCCCGTCCCCGGACGGCCCGCGCAGGCCGCCCATCACCGGTCAGGCATTACTGCGCCAGGTCTCAAGCGTAGCTGCGCAGACGCACCGAGAATTCCTTCAGCGACTGGATGCCGCTGTCTTCGGCACGCTTGCACCAGGCTTGCAGCTGCTCCAGCAACTGCTCGCGGCTGGCGGTGGAACGACCCCAGATGGCAGCGAGTTCCTGGCGCATCCGGTAGACGGTTTGCAGGCGTTCGCTCTTGCCGAGCAGGGTGTCGAGTTCGGCCTTGTCGGCCGCAGCAAGCTCGGCGGGCGCCTTGTGCAGCCAGCGGCGGAAGCTTTTGAAGTTCCAGTTCTGCGGCAGGTTCGCACCGGCTTTCAGCTTGGCGATCTCGGCCATGCTGTCCGCGCGCACGCTCTTCACGAAGCGCGTCATCACGTCGTAGCGATGGGTGATGATGGCCTGCAGGGTGTCGAGATCGCACAGCGGCTTGGCCGCCTGCCATTTCACCGTCGGCGCCAGCTTGCGGACGGTGGCCAGGCCAACGTAGGACATCAGCTTGATGTAGAGCCAGCCGATGTCGAACTCATACCACTTGTTCGACAGGCGCGCCGAGGTGCCGTAGGCGTGGTGGTTGTTGTGCAGTTCTTCGCCGCCGATCAGGATGCCCCACGGGGAAATGTTGGTGCTGGCATCCTCGCTGGCGAAATTGCGGTAGCCCCAGTAGTGACCGATGCCGTTGATGATGCCGGCGGCGGTGACCGGAATCCACGCCATTTGCACCGCCCAGATGGTCAGGCCGATGGGGCCGAACAGGGCGAGGTCGATAGCCATCATCAGGACAATGCCCTTGGCCGAGTGGCGGCTGTAGACATTGCGTTCCATCCAGTCATCGGGCGTGCCGTGGCCGTATTTTTCCAGCGTCTCGGTTACCTTGGCCTCGGCGCGATACAGTTCGGAGCCTTCCCAGAAGACTTTCTTGATGCCCTTGACCTGCGGGCTGTGCGGATCCTCGGCGGTTTCGCATTTGGCGTGATGCTTGCGGTGGATGGCGACCCATTCCTTGGTGACCATGCCGGAGGTGAGCCACAGCCAGAAACGGAAAAAGTGGCTGACGATGGGGTGCAGATCGACGGCGCGGTGTGCCTGCGAACGGTGCAGAAAAATGGTGACGGCGGCGATGGTGATGTGGGTGAGTGCCAGCGCAGCCAGCACATAACCCCACCACGGTAAATCCAACAAGCCTAATTGCATGTTCATGCTTCCTAAAAAAGGACAATAACATCAAGTAATGTACGGATAAATCCCATAATAATCAAGGTATATCTGCTTTTACGGATGGGGCCAGATGCACCACGCGCTGCGGAAAGGGGATTTCGATTCCGGCAGCCTTGAAACGCCGCCAGATTGCCCAGTTGATATCGGAGCGCAGATTATTTTGCCCTTCGCTGGCATCTCGTATCCACACGGCCAGTTCCAGCAGAATGCCATTATCGGCAAATTCCTTCAGGAACACCCTGGGCAGGTTGTCCGGTTCGTCGAGGATCACCCGGTCCTGGCTGCGCGCTGCTTCCAGCATGAGCGCTTGCGCCTGTTCCAGGTCGGTATCGTAGGACACCTGCAGCGGCAGCGAAATCCGCACGTTGGGCCTGGACAGCGAATGATTGACCACCGTCTGCGTGATCAGCATTTCATTGGGGACAATGCTTTCGGTGCCGTCCAGCGCTTTCAGCAGCGTGTAGCGCGTGTTGATCTGGCTGACTTCGCCGTATTTGTTGTCGACCGTGATCAGGTCGCCGATGCGCACCGAGCGGTCGAGCAGGATGATGAAACCGGAAATGTAGTTGCTGGCGACTTTTTGCAGGCCGAAGCCGAGGCCCACACCGAGCGCCCCGCCGAACACCGACAGCACGGTGAGGTCGATGCCCACCGTCGGCAAGGCTACCAGCACCGCCAGGATCAAAAACACCGTGCGCGCGGCTTTCGACAAGGCCATCCGCAGCGACAGGTTCATCTGCGTGACGCCCATCAGGCGGCTTTCAACCAGGCGCGCCAGGGTCAGCGCACCGATCACCGCCACCACAATGACCGCCGCCGCCTGGAACAACAGCCACAGCGAAAAGCGATGGCTGCCCGACTGGAATGACAGCGCTTCCATCGCCGCATGGATGCGCGGCAGCAGGCCGGTGATGTGCAGTGCGAACGCGCCCCAGATCAACCAGGCGGCCGTGCGCTCCCACAACTTGAGCGATTCGCGCGGCTCGAACACATAGCGCAACGCAAAAATCACCAGCCGCACCCCCACCAGCGCCAGCAGCAGCGGTACCGCCAGATTCAGCAGATGCGTGTTGGTCAGCCAGATGTCCGCAATTTCACGCCCCAGCAGCAGTGCCAGCAGCATGAAAAGCGGGAAGCCCACCCGGCGCACCCCCGCGCGCCCGGCCGGCCATAGGGTGTCCATCTTCCCGAGATGGGGCTTCGCCAGCCGCATCGCGCCCCAGGCCGCCAGCGCGCAAATCGCCAGCACACCTAGCTGCCACAGCAGGACGACGTCCCGACTGTTGTCGATAAGACGCGTCAGCAGGTTGTCGAAGGGGATGGGCGTGGCCAAGATCAGAAGCTGTGCGTGAACTGCGCGGAAAGAATGTCGACCGAGGCATCATAGGTGCCGGTGAGCGTTACCCCGCTTTCGGTCTTGTTGATGGATGCATCCTTGACGAAAAGATGCGCGTAGCCGACATCGACCATGCTACGCGGCGACAGGCGATATTGCGCGCCGAACGCGATCCAGGTGCGATCCTCGTCCGGGATGCGCGCGGTGCGGAAGGCGTCGGACACCGGCGTTTGGTCGTACGCCACGCCGCCGCGCAGGGTCAGCTTGTCAGCGAGGCGATAGTTGACACCCAGCGAATAGCGATAGCTGTCGTCCCAGTTTTCCGGCGTTACCGCGAGCGCTACGCCACCGTTTCGCACGATGCGCAATTCCTTGAAATCGCTCCAGCCGGTCCAGGTGACATCCGCCAGCAGATCCCATTTCGGATTCAATTTATGAAACAGGCTTAGAGAAGCCGAATCCGGCAGGGTGACGGCGGCGTTCACCGGGCCGTTGAGCGTGACGGCCGTGCTGAAGCCGACATCGCCGGCTAGCGTCTGCTCGACCTCGGAACGGTAGGCGAGGCCGATGCGGGTGGCCTCGCTCAGCTGCCACAATGCGCCGAGATTGTAGCCCCAGCCGTAATCGTCACCCTTGACGGTGGCCAGGCCAGCGCCGCCGGCCGAGTTGGTCAGTGTCGCCTCAGCATACTGGATGCTCACCCCCGCGCCGAGCGAGAGCGATTCACCAGCCTTCCAGGCAATCGAGGGATTGAGGTTGATCGTCTTCAATTCGGATTTGACCGCCTGGGTACGGCCTTTCCAGGAGGAGTCGTATTCGGTTTTCAGGCCGAATGGCGCGTTGAGACCCACGCCCAGATGAACGTCCGGCGTCAGGCGAAACGCAAAGTAGGCATTCGGAACCAGAGCGAGACCACCCGCATCGCCGCCATTTCCGCCCCCGATGGCCGGGGTCACTGTTCCGCTGAATTCGGCTTGCGGCTTGATCAGGTGTCCCACCAGCACGACCTGACGGTCGGGCAGGTAGGTCATCCCGGCCGGATTGAAGAAAATCGTGCTGGCGTCTGTCGCCGCCGCCGCCTGGCCGGCATAGGCATTGCCCAGACCGCTGGCGTTCTGCTCGATCAGCGCGAATCCGGCGGCGTGCGCGAGATTGGCGCTGCCTGCCAGGACGAGTGTTGCGGCCAGGCGATTGAATCGATGCGACATGAAAGCTACTCCCTTGTGGATTGGAATGATGAACGCGCGAAATCCGCATACATTGCCTCGACCGCCGCGCGGTAACGATCGAGCACCTGATTGCGCTTGACCTTGAGCGTGGGCGTCAGCAGGCCGTCGTCCAGAGTCCACGGCTTGAGTTCGGGATGCAGGCGCCGGATCTGGGCATAGCCCGGAAAATGCTTGAGATGATCGGCCACGCGCCGGGTCAGCGCCTTCACCACCCGGGGGTCGCGCAAGGCCGCGGAATGCCCGGGGTCGACATCCAGACCGGCGGCAAAGGCCTGCCAGTGTTCCTCGTTCAACACGGTCAGCGCGGCCAGATAGGGTTTGCCTTCGCCGACGACCATCACCTGCTCGAACAAGGGGTCGAGCAGGATCGCGGATTCCATGTCGGTGGGCGACACTTTCTCGCCGTTGTTCAGCACGATGATGTCCTTGATGCGCCCGACGATTGCGTAGTGGCCGTTTGCGTCCCGGCGGGCCTTGTCGCCGCTGTGCAGCCAGCCCTCGCTGTCGATCATGGCGCGGGTGGCTTCCTCGTTTTCCCAGTAGCCGCGCATCACGCAACGGCTTCGCGTGAGCAGTTCGTCGTTGTCGCCGATCCTTACCTCGATGCCGGGCAGCGGCTGGCCGATGCTGGACGGGATATTGGAATGGGGGCGGTTGACACTGACCGTGGGGCCGGCCTCTGTGAGGCCGTAACCCTGATAGAGCGGCACGCCCAACGCGATGAAAACTTTGGCAATCTCGGGGTTCAGGGGCGCCCCGCCAGAAACGGCGAATTTGATTCGACCCCCCAACTTCTCTGCAAAAGGTCGGGCGACCCGTTTTTCCAGGAGCGGCCAGACCAGCAACATGGGGTGCCAGGAAGCCCGCTTCTGCTCCACTTCAAAACGCCGCCAACCCACTTCCACCGACTGACTGAACAACGTCTGGGCGACCCTGCCTTTTTTTCTCAGGGCTTCCTGAATGCGGGCATAGACTCGCTCGTAAATGCGCGGCACCGAGATCAGCACGGTAGGCCGAATGGTCTGCAGATCCTGGGCCAACAGGGCGATGGAGCGGGCATAGGCCACTTCCGCACCCAGCATCATGGGCAGGTAATAACCCTCGGTGCGTTCAAAAGTGTGGGACAGGGGCAGAAAAGAGAGGAAAACATCCTGATCGTCAAAGGGCCCACATTGAGTGGTGTACCAAGCATTCCACAGTATATTTTCGTGGGTAAGCATCACCCCTTTGGGACGGCCTGTGGTGCCCGAGGTGTACACGATAGTGGCCAGCATATCGGCGGTGAGATGGCGCTCGGGGATGGTCGTGCTTTCGGCGGCGGCCAACCAGTCGGCTGCCACCGCAAAGCGCGTGCTCCAGTTCACCAGTCCGTTGTCCGGGGCGGTCAGGCTGACGATGTGTTGAAGCGTGTTGGCCGACCCGGCAATTTCGGCCAGTTTCTTGTGCTGGAATTTGCCTTCGACCAGCAACAGCTTGGCGCCGGAATGATTGAGGATATAGGTCACGCTATCCGGGCGGTCGTCGAGATACAAAGGCACCGTCACCAAACCCAGCGACAGCGCGGCCTGATCAAAAATCACCCACTCGACGCAGTTCTTCAGCATCACCGCCACGCGGTCGCCGGGAACCAGGTCCTCCTTGACCAGCGCGGCCTGCCAGCGCGCCACTTCTGCCGCCACCTGTGCCCAGGTAAAACGCAGCCAGGTGTCGCGCGCCTCGTCGAACTGGCGGTAGGCGACCTGATCCGGCGACGCCGCGACACGCGCGCGGAACAGGCCGCACAGCGTGCCGAGTGTATCGGGGTGGAGCGGCGCAGCCGTCATATCAGAGCATCAAGCCTTTGGAAGGGAACGTCGCATTGATAGCGGCAAAGCCATGGCGGGTCAACCGGCGGTTTTAACCAGGACGGCGGCGAAAAAGCCATCCGTTCCGTGCACGGCGGGTGACAGCTTGAGCATGGTGCCGGTATCGAGATCGATCTTGCTCTGCGCCAGCAATTCGTTGACCGGCAGCAGGGTGAAGCCGCCTTCCGCCAACAACGCCTCGACGATGGCCTCGTTCTCTTCCGGCAACAGGCTGCAGGTGGCATACACCAGCCGGCCACCGGGTTTCAGCAGTTTCGCGGCCGCACGCAGGATGGCGGCCTGTTTCTGCGTCAGCTCCGCCACGCTTTCGGGAGACTGGCGGAATTTCAGGTCGGGATTGCGGCGCAAGGTGCCCAGGCCGGAACACGGCGCATCGACCAGCACGCGGTCGAGCTTGCCGGCGAGCCGCTTCACCCGGGTGTCGTTCTCGGAAGCAATCAATTGCGGCATCACATTGGACAGACCCGAGCGCGCCAGCCGCGGCTTCAGTTTGGCGAGCCGCTTTTCCGCGACGTCGAATGCGTACAGGCGCCCGGTCGACGCCATCATTGCGCCGATGGCGAGCGTCTTGCCGCCCGCGCCGGCGCAAAAGTCGCACACCATCTCGCCGCGACGCGCGCCCAGCAGCAACGCCAGCAACTGGCTGCCGTCGTCCTGCACTTCCAGGCTGCCGTCGAGAAACAGCGGATGGCGATTGATCGCCGGATGATCCTTGAAGCGAATACCCCACGGCGAATACGGCGTGGGCTCGACGGCCAATCCTTCCTCGCGCAACTGCGCCAGCACGGTGTCGCGGTTCGCCTTGTACGCGTTCACCCGCACGTCCATCGGCGCAGGCTGCTGCAGGGCGCGCCCGAGCGCAAGGATGTCGGCGTCGCTCATCACCGGCTGCAATTTTTCGATCACCCACTCGGGCAGCTCGGCCGCCACGGCCAGCGGCAGGTCTTCCGTCTTGGCGTTGCGGATGTGCTGCACGAGTTCGGGCTTGGCGAATTGCTCCAGCGTCGCGCCGCTCATCCCGCGCGACTTGATCAGCCAGGCGATGATCAGCGTGCGCGGATTGGCCGCCGGCACCACCACCGACAGATAACGATAGCGGCGCAGCACGCCGAACACGGCCTCCGCCACGAACGCGCGCTCGCGCGGGCCGAGTTTTTTATGGTCGCGAAAAAATGCCGACAGCTCGGAGTCGGCCGGACGCTTGAAGTCCAGCACCCGATCGAGCGCCTGGGTGGCAAGTTGCAAGAGGGGCGGGGTGAGTTCCATCAGCGGGGGCCGGCAGGTTGGCAGGCGGCAGGAATCACCCTGCCGGAAAGGTCATTCGTCTTCGCCGAGCTCGGGGTCCCAGCCTTTTTCGCGGGCACGTTCCACCGCCATCTTGTACAGGGCCACATGGCGCTCGCGCAGTTCGGGCGGCAGGCGGCTCGGCAGGTTGCCGTACTTGTCCCACTCGGCTTCGATCTTTTCCGTCAGCGCCTGCATTTGCCCCAGTTGCCAGCCGGCGCAATCCTCGGATTCCGGGATGAAACCGAACAGCCAGCCGTCGAGCACGACGCGCGCCAGCATGGTGACGCCGTGCTTGTCGTTATAAAACCCGGGATAGGTCATTGTCTTTTTCATGGCTGCGAGTCTCGGTCTTGCGGATTTTCGTCGTAGGGAAAGCGGGTATGGCCATAGCGGATCACCAGCACCGCGAAGGCCAGCAGCAGCATCGAACCCGCCACGCCCAGCATGCGCCAGACGTCGAGGCCTTTCATGTCGAGCACCAGATAACGCGCCAGCGCCACGATGGCGATGTAGATGGGGAAGCGCACCGGCAACTGCCCGGAACGGAAATACACGCCCACCATGGCAAGGATTTCCAGGTACAGGAACAGCAGCAGCAGATCGGCCAGCGTCACCATGCCGGCGCCGATCATGACCTTCACTTCGAACGCGCCTGCCACCAAGGTGGCCAGCGTGATAATAACGAGGCCGACGGCTTCGAATGCGCCCAGCACATTGAGTGCCAGACGCGAGAGTTTGCGGTCTTTGGCGGGGTTCATGGCGGCGTCGAACGAGTGAGGCGCAAGGATACCATCAAGCTCAGCGCGAACGCGCGTGCACCAGCCATTCGCGCCAGATGGCCACCGACACCGCGAGCAGCACCGGTCCCAGGAACAGGCCGATCAGGCCGAAGGCCTTGAGGCCGCCGAGCACGCCCAGAAACACCAGCAAGAACGGAATCCGCGTCGGCCCGCTGATGACAAGCGGGCGAATCAGGTTATCGACCCAGCTCACCACCAGCGCGCCCCATAAAAACAGGCCCAGTGCGGCCCCGGTTTCGCCGTGTGCCAGCAGGCTCAACGACAGCCCGATCCACACCACCGGACCGACGAAGGGAATCAGCGACACCAGCGCGGTAATCATGCCCCACAGTGCGGGCGCCTCAAGTCCCGCCACCCAGTAGCCCAGCCCGGCGAGCACACCCTGCGCCAGCGCGGTGAGCACAATGCCGAACACCACGGCGCGCACCGTCACGCCGACTGCCTGAATATAACCGCGGGCCGCCTCGCCCAGCCAGCGCGTGGCCACCCCGCGAAACTGGGCCAGCACGCTGTCGCCGTGGCGATACAGGAAGAACAGCGCAAACACCGCGAGGCCGAATTTCGCCACGTTGCGCCCGACGCCGCCAACCACGGCTTTCAGCCCGAGGAGGTCGGTGAAACCCAAGGCGTCGATCTGCGCGCGCACCCACGCGGGGTCGGCCTGAACACGCTGATACTGGGCAACGATCCACTCCCCGCCCGGCCAGGCGCGCACGTCGGGAGGCAGCGTCGGCAGTCCGTGGGTGGTGAGTTGTTTGACGGTTGCCGAGGCTACCGACACATCCCCTGCCATGGTGAACATCACCCACACCAGCGGCAGCAACAGGGTTGCCGCCACGCCCAGTGTCATCAGCAACGCAACGAGCTTGTCGCGCCCGGGCAGGCGGCGACACAGCCACTGATGCAACGGCCAGGTGACGTAGGCGAGTATCCCCGCCCACGCCAGCGAGGCGAGAAATGGCGACAACACCCAGAAGGTGAGCCCGAAAATGAAGACCAGAAACGCAAGCGCCACCACACGGCGCGCGAGCGGAGAGTCGATCTTGATCGGCATGGTTCAGCCCGACGCGGAGGGTTTCCGCGTCACCCACAGGCTGGCACACATGAAGCTGGCGATGATGAGGCCGACGATGCCGAGCGACAGCCCCACCGGGATTTTGTAGAAGTCGACCATCAGCATCTTGGCCCCCACGAACACCAGCACCATGGCCAGGCCGTATTTCAGCAGGTGGAAGCGGTCGGCCAGGCCGGCCAGCATGAAATACATCGCGCGCAGGCCGAGGATGGCAAAGATGTTCGAGGTGAAAACGATGAAGGGGTCGGTGGTGATGGCGAAGATCGCCGGAATCGAATCGACCGCAAATATCAGGTCGGACAATTCGATCATGACAAGCACCAGAAACAGCGGCGTGAACACACGCACGCCGTTTTCCCGCACCCAGAATTTTTCGCCGCGATAATCCGGCGTCAGCCGCAGGTGGCGCTTGATCCAGCCGAGCAGCGGGTTCCTGTTCAGATCCGGCTCGGCTTCGGCAAATATCAGCATCTTGATGCCGGTGACGACGAGGAAAGCGCCGAACAGATACAGGATCCAGTGAAACTCCTGCACCAGCCAGGCGCCCGCCAGGATCATGATAGCGCGCAACACGATCGCACCGATCACGCCGTAAATCAGCACGCGCCGCTGAAACTCCGCCGGCACGGCGAAGAAGGTGAAGATCATCAGGAAGACGAAGATGTTGTCGACCGCGAGCGATTTCTCGATCAGGTAGCCGGTCAGGAACTCCATCGCCTTCACGTCGGCCACCGCGCCGCCGTACGCGCCCCTGAGATACCACCACAGCCCGAGGCTGAACAGCATCGCGAGCGAAAACCACACGAACGACCAGGCCGCCGCCTCCTTGAAGCTGACCTTGTGCGCCTTGTTGCCGCCGACCAGAAACAGGTCGACGGCCAGCATCACCAGCACGAAGCCGGCGAACGCCGCCCACATCCAGGGTTCGCCGATATGCAGGGCTGCGTCCATGTTCCTCAGCGGCGAGGATTAAATTACTGCACCGCGCGCAGCGCCGCGATCCGCTCTTCCAGCGGCGGGTGCGTCATGAACAGGCGCTTGATCCCACTCGCGCCGCCACCGGCGATGCCGAACGCCGCCATCTTGTCGGGCAGCGGATGCGGATGCAGGCTGTTGAGGCGCTCCAGCGCGGCGATCATGTTTTGCCTGCCGGCCAGGCTGGCACCGCCGCGGTCGGCGCGGAATTCTCGCTTGCGCGAGAACCACATGACGATGATCGACGCCAGGACGCCCAGCACCAATTCGGCCACGATCATGGTGACAAAAAATGCCGGGCCGTGACCCCGTTCGTTCTTGAACACGACGCGGTCGACGGTATGGCCGATAACGCGCGACAGGAACATCACAAAGGTGTTCACCACGCCCTGGATCAGCGCCAGCGTCACCATGTCGCCGTTGGCGACGTGGGCGATTTCGTGCCCCACCACCGCTTCGGCTTCCGGGCGCGTCATCTGTTGCAGCAGGCCGCTGGACACGGCGACCAGCGAGCTGTTCTTGGTCATCCCGGTGGCAAAGGCGTTCACCTCGGGCGAATCGAAAATGCCGACTTCCGGCATTTTGACGCCCGCATCCGCCGCGTATTTGCGAACGGTGTCGACCAGCCAGAATTCGGTCGAATTCGACGGCGTCTCGATCACCCGCACGCCCATCGATTTTTTCGCCATCCATTTGGATATCGCCAGCGAGATGAACGAGCCGCCGAAACCCATCACCGCAGCAAAAATCAGCAGCGAGGTAAGATTCAGCCCTTGCGCCGTGAGGTAGGGCTCGACGCCCAGGATGCGCATGGTGAGCGACAGCACCAGCACGATCGCCAGGTTGGTGGCGAGGAATAAAACAATGCGCTTCATGGTGTTCTCCTGTTAAAGCCCGGGTCGTGTTGCAGGCAAACGACCTTTCATAGACACACATCAGAATATAGATGCGAAACAAACAATAAAATTCGATTTTTATACTGCTATTGTTCGATTTTATCGAACTGTTAGCACGCCATGCTGAATTACAGGCACCTACATTACTTCCGCACCGTCGCCAAAACTGGCGCCATCAACCGGGCGGCCGAGAAACTGCACCTGACGCCGCAGACGCTGTCCGGCCAGATCAGCATACTGGAAGAACGCCTGGGGGTAGCGCTGTTCCGGCGCACCGGACGCCGGCTCGAACTGACCGATGCCGGACGCACCGCGCTCACCTACGCCGACGAAATTTTCGACGTCGGCGCCGAACTCGAGGAAGCCCTGCAAAACCGCGCTACAGCACGCGTTCATCCATTCCGCGTTGGCATCGCCGACGTCGTGCCGAAGGCGATCGCCTATCAGCTGCTGGCCCCGGCGCTCACGCTGGCCGAGCCGGTCAAACTGATCTGCAAGGAAGACCGACTGGAGCAGCTGGCTGCCGAACTTTCCATCCACCGGCTCGACATGGTGCTGGCCGACCGCCCCCTGCCGTCCAACATGGACATCAAGGGATACAGCCACCCCCTGGGCGAATGCGGCATTGCCTTTCTGGCCGCGCGCGCGATCGCCGGGACGCTGGGCCCGGACTTTCCCGCCAATCTGCATGGGGCGCCGCTGCTGATCCCGGGCGAGGACAGTGCGCTGCGCGTGCCCCTGCTGCGCTGGCTCGAACGCCGCGGCATCCAGCCCACCATCGTCGGCGAATTCGACGACAGCGCGCTGATGAGTGCCTTTGGCCAGGCCGGCGCGGGGGTATTCCCGGTGCCGCTGACCACAGCGCAGGAGGTGATGCGGCAATACGCGGTGGTGGAGCTGGGGCAGACTCTGGAGATACGCGAACGCTTTTTCGCCATTTCGGTGGAGCGGCGATTGAGTCACCCGGCGGTGGTGGCGGTGAGCGAGGCGGCGCGGCTCAGGTTTCAGCCGCAGGACGCGACCTGATTCCAGTACGTCTATTCAGGCGGGCATCTCGTCCAGCCAGCGCACCGCCTCGGCCGGCGTCATCACCCGAAAAGTCGGCGAGCAGCGGCGACGCAGCTTGAGTACCGCGCGGTCCTTGCTGACCAGCCCCTGCGCGCGGACGGCGGCGGCCAGCTCGATGAATTTCTGGTCATCGGGATCGCTGCACCGTGGCATACGACTCCACACGGGCTTCAGCCCGTAGTGGATCGGAGTCCCCTTGTGGGGCAGGCCGGCGTCCACTTCAGCCGTCCTGGCCGTTTCCGCCAGCGCCTGATAGCGCGTGACCAGCGCCGCCTGGCGCGCCGCATCCAAACCAAATTCCGGATACGCCAGTACACGCCGCCATTCCTCCAGCGTGGCGTCCGTCACCACGCAGCGCACGCGCCCGGCTTCCAGCGCGAGCCGCAAGGGGCGGGCAATCGCATCGTCGAAATGCAGCAGGTCGAGCACCACGTTGGTGTCGATCACCAACAAGGGCTTATTCAATATCGGTGTGCTCGGCGATGAACTCGCGCACCCAGTGCTCCGGCCTGGCGCTGGAAAAGCGCCCGACGATTTCGCCCTTGACGAACAGCAGCACGGTGGGAAAGCCGCGCAGGCCATAGCGCCCGGCGAGCTTCATGTTGGCGCCCTCGTCGACCTCGACCTTGGCCATGTGAAGCTTGCCGGCGTGATGCGCGATGACGCGCTCCAGCACCGGCGTCAGCGCACGGCAGGGCGGGCACCAGTCGGCCCAGAAATCGACCAGGATGGGCAAGGTGTGCGAGGCCTCGATGACGTCGCGCTCGAAGTGTTCCAGGTGGGTATCGAAAATCAGGCCCGGGGCGGGGGCGGCGTGGTGAGGGGTCATGGCGTGGAATCAGTTGAGGTCGTCGCAGTTCGAAGTCAAAGCCCGCCTATTTTGCCTCAAGGGCCGGCCTTTTCTGCTTGCGCTGACCGCGCGAACCCAAACACTCTGCGTAAAAAACTGCTTCACCCAGGGGGCGAAGGGCCTAGCCTTCGCAGCCCTTCAGCCCGTCTTCGATCTCCCCCAGGGAGTGGGCCCGGCCCAACTGGCGGAACAGCCTCTCGACAAACCGGCTCCAGTTCGACAACCCCTTGCTTCGGCACCCCCTTCCGTTTTGGGCAAGAGTAGGGCTGCGTATAGAATCGTGCCTTTTCTGCAACCCAATTGCATTGCCCATGCAGCACTCCCCTGAATTTATCGCCACCGCGCAGCAGGCTTCCAGCCTGTTCCAGCAGGGCCGATTTCAGCAAGCCCTTGAACTGACCGAAACGCTCATCGATCAGTCGCCGCGACAGCCTGGCCTGTTGAATCTGGCGGCGGTCTGCGCCCGCCAGCTGGGCTTGCCGGACAAGGCCGAGGCCTATTGGCGATCAGCCATCGAGATCGCGCCGGAATATGCCACCGCCCACGGCAATCTCGGCCTGGCGTTGCGGGACAGCGGCCAGCACGATGCGGCCGAGGCCGCGTTTCGCAAGGCACTGGAACTGGATCCGAACAACCTGGATGCCATGACCAACCTGGGCAATCTATACCGGGCCACGCAGCGGCCCGAGCAAGCGGAGGCCGCCTACAAGAACGCTTTGCGAATGGCGCCGGAAGATGTCAACGCACTCTACAACCTGGGCCTGTTGCTGGCGGAGCTGGATCGCCCCGACGAAGCCGCGACCGCCTTCCGCATGGCCCTAAAAATTCGCCCGGATCAGGCGGATGTATACAACGATCTGGGCAACGCACTCATGGACGGGCTGCGCTTCGATGAGGCCGAAGTGGCTTACCGCAAGGCCATCGCGCTCTCGCCGGATTATGTCGATGCCCATTTCAACCTGGCAATCCTGCTCATGGAATACCGGCGAATGGAGGAGGCCTGGACTTCTTTACAACGCTGCCTGCATCTCCAGCCGGATCATGCAAATGCGTTCAATGCGATGGGCAATCTGCTGAATCAATCAGGGAGGCTGGACGAAGCCGAAAAAGCGTATCGGCACGCCCTGAAAATCCGGCCTGACTCCGCCAGCATCCATAGCAATCTTGGCAACCTGCTGATGGAGTCCAACCACCTCCCGGAGGCGGAAGCCGAATTCCGTCAAGCCGTCGTCCTCGAGCCAACTTACGGGTATGCCCTTGGACAGGCTGCAAGTTGCGCCCGCCAACTACTATCCTGGTCACATGCCGCATCGGACGAGTCGAGTATTCTTTCCAGCATTAAAAACGGTACTTCAGGCATCCCCTCCCGCATAATCATGTCCTTGCCTTCCGCAAGCGCACAACTTCAATTGCAGGCCGCCCTACTCGCATCCAGAGACAAGCTGCGACCCTTCCTCGACAAACCGCCCATGTTCAGCCCGGCTAATCACCAGCCTAGCCAACGCATCCATATTGGTTACCTTTCAGCGGATTTTCGTGAACATGCCGTGATGCATTTATTAGCTGGGGTCTTTGAGTCCCATGATCGCGCACGATTTAAAATTCATGCCTACTCCATGGGCCCCAATACTAAGGACCGCTATCGCGAAAGAGTCGAGAACGGTGTTGAGGTCTTTCGCAATGTTCGAATGATGTCCGACAGAGATGCCGCGAGTCTCATTGCGGGGGACGGCATTGACATTTTGGTCGATCTAACGGGAAACACGAAAGATTCCCGTATAGGGATCACCGCTTCTCGTCCCACGCCCATCATTGTCAACTGGCTGGGCTATCCCGGCACGCTAGGCCATGCAAGACTCGCTGACTACATCATAGGCGACCCCGTTGCGACTCCAGCCAATCAGGCTGAATTCTTCAGCGAAACATTGGCTCAGATGCCCAATTGCTGTCTACCCAATGATAGCAAGCGCCCTATTGGCCATGTACCCGCACGCGATGAGGAAGGCCTGCCTACAGATGCATTGGTTTTCTCAAGTTTCAATCAGAGCTTTAAACTCATCCCAGAAACCTTCGATGTTTGGTGCCGTTTGCTGCGCGACATCCCGGGAAGCATCCTCTGGATGGCGGCTCTCCCGGCTCCGGCCATCGACAACTTGAGAAAGGAAGCTGATGTACGCGGTGTTGATCCAGATCGAATCATTTTCGCGCAAAAAAAACGGGACATCGCTGACCATCTCGGTCGCCTGAGCCTAGCTGATTTGGCTCTGGATAGCTTCCCGTACACCTCCCACTCCACGGGGTGTGACGCACTCTGGGCCGGTGTACCGCTCATAACAAAAATCGGCGACACGTTCCCCAGCCGAATTGCCGCCAGCTTGTTACACACGGTTGGTCTGCCAGAATTGGTCACGGTGACCTGGGAGGAGTATTTCAATCTTGCATACATTCTGGCAACCCAGCCGGAAAAGTTGAAAGCCGTACGCGAAAAACTGGCACGTAGCCGACTTTCGTCACCTTTGTTCGATACCGTTCAATTCACCCATGACCTTGAGTCTTTGTATCTAAAAATGTGGGGGCAGTACCAAAGTGGAATTCGCGAGCCCATACTTGCTTGACGACTCCAGCAGCCTGTCGGATTTGAAGAATCGAAGCGATTGTTGGCTGGGCGAGGGCAGATTTTGACGGTTTTACAGGTCAATAGAACGACTGTTGACCTGTAAAACGTTTAAATAGGGACCGGCCAGGCGGATTTGCAGCCGATTCCCTACCAATCCGACAGCCTGCCAAGCCTCCAGTTTCGTCCCGGAGGAGGTAAGGGGCAAGGCGCCTGCATCGAGGATGCGTGCATGGTGTACGGCAAGCCGGAATAACCCCCGACATCAATAGGCTGCTTACCGAATATAATGGCCACCGGCCCGATTCCTTCGGGTCGCCCCACCCGTTATTGATGTGAAGTCACCATGTCTGAAGCCAGCCAGGAATTGCAAAACGATGTCGCCGTGCTCATCGTCTCCACCCTAAACCTCGACATCAGCCCGGAAGAGATTCAGCCCGACGCCTCCCTTTACGGCGAGGGGCTCGGGCTCGACTCCATCGACATTCTGGAAGTGGCCCTGGTTGTTTCCAAGCGTTTCGGTTTCCAATTGCGCGCCGATAACGCGGACAACATCAGCATCTTCAGTTCCCTCGCCAGCCTGACCCGGCATATCGCGGCAAACAGGACAAAATGACGTCGTCCCTGATACGCGCGATCCGCTGGATCGTCATCGCCGTCGGGGCCATCGCTTATCCCGTGCTGGCGCATTACAGCGCAGCCACCTCGGCGGCCATTACATTCCCATCCCTGGGGGTGGCCGTCTCCCTGGCGCCTTCCCTGGTCATCCTGTTGTGGCTGACCTGGCGTTCGCCCATGCGGTGGGCCATGCTGCTGCTGTGCGCTGGTGTGGGCGCGCTGTTGTGGGGGTTCTGGGGCACGCTGGAACGCAATTTCAGCTGGGTCTATTTCCTTCAGCACGCGGGCACCTATGCCATGCTGGCCGCCGTGTTCGGCGTCACCCTGGCACGCGGACGGCAAGCCTTGTGCACCCGGTTTGCCGAAATGGTCCACGGCAGTCTGGCGGCAGACGAGATCCGTTATTCGCGCCAGGTCACGCTGGCATGGACGCTGTTTCTTCTGGCGATCAGCCTGATTTCCAGCGCCCTGTTCTTTTTTGCCGGCATCGAGGTCTGGTCTGTTTTCGCCAATTTCCTCTCCTTCCCGCTGATCCTGCTGATGTTTGTCGTGGAATACGGGGTTCGCCTGCACAAGCTGCCGCACCAGAAAAAACACAGCATCATGGACGGCGTGATGGCCTACTGGAAGACACCGGCTGTGCGCCCGGGTGCTTCCTCCGATCCCCGCTAGGCCGCCTGCTTGCCGTCCATGTCGACCCTGCCGCTCATCGCCCATCGCCGCCGCGACGCCGTCGTGGCCTGGCGCGGCGGCACGCCGGTCAGCGTCAGCCAGTTTCTGGGCGAGGTCGAGCACGTCGCCGGCCAGCTGCCGCCGGGACGGCATGTGCTCAACCTGTGCGGCGACCGCTATCGTTTCACGGTCGCCCTGGCGGCCTGCATCGTCAGCGGCCGGATCAGCCTGCTGCCCTCCACCCATACCCCGGAGACGGTCCGGCAAATGCAGCAGATTGCCCCGGATGTCTTCTGCATTGTCGATCAGGGTGTTGGTTTTGGCGTTGACCTGCCCATCTTCCGCTACCCCGAATCGATGACGCTGCCTGCGGCCGATCCGGCGGCTGTTTCCAATATCAATTGCCCCGAGATCGATTGCGCGCAGGTCATTGCCCAGGTTTTCACCTCCGGCTCCACCGGCTTGCCGGTGCCCCACGTCAAGCGCTGGGGCAGCTTGGTGCGCAGCGTGCGGGCGGAGGCGGAACGCCTGGGCATCGGTGGCGCCCATGCCATCCTCGGCACCGTCCCGCCCCAGCACATGTACGGCCTTGAATCGACCGTCCTGATGCCGCTGCAATGCGGCGCCGCGCTGCATGCCGGCCGCCCCTTCTACCCAGCTGACATCTGCGCTGCACTGGCAAACCTGCCGCGCCCGCGCATGCTGGTCACCACCCCCTTTCACCTGCGCGCCCTGCTCACGGATCCGGCCACGTTGCCAGCGGTCGACCAGCTGCTTTCGGCCACCGCCCCGTTGTCGCAGGACCTGGCCAATGAGGCCGAATCCCGTTTCGGCGCGCCGCTCCACGAGATCTACGGCTGCACCGAGACCGGACAGCTCGCCACCCGTCGCACCACCACGGGTGCCGAATGGCAAACCCTGCCGGCTGTTCATTTGCGTCGTGAGGGGCAGACGCTGTGGGCCGAGGGCGGACACATCGACAGCCCGACCGGCCTCAGCGATGTCATCGAACTCACCGGCGACGGTCCGGTGTCGACCACTTTCCTGCTGCATGGCCGCCACGCCGACCTGGTCAACATCGCCGGCAAGCGCACCTCGCTGGCTTACCTCAACCATCAGTTGAACGCGATCCCCGGCGTTGCGGATGGCGTCTTCCTGCTGCCCCGGGAAGACGGCCCGGATGGCATCGGCCGCCTCTCCGCCCTGGTGGTCGCCCCCGGGCTCACCCCGGCTGCCCTGACCCAGGCCCTGCGCAAGCGCATCGACCCCGTCTTTCTGCCGCGTCCCCTGCTGTTCGTCGAGGCCCTGCCGCGCAACGCCACCGGCAAGCTCCCGGGCCAGATCACCCAGGACCTGCTGGCCACCCTGTCCCAGTCCGCGACCAGGGAGCCGGCATGAGCGAACACACCCTGCCCCTGCCCATCGCCGCCGACCACCCGGCCTATGCCGGCCACTTCCCGGGCCAGCCGATCCTTCCCGGCGTCGTGCTGCTCGACGCGGCGCTGCATGTCCTGGCGGCACAGCAGGACATCCAGGACAGGACCTGGCAACTCAAGTCGGCGAAGTTCCATAGCCCGGTCCAGCCCGGCGAGGCCCTGACCCTGCACACCACCGAGTCGCCGGCGGGCGGCTTCCGCTTCGATATCCGCTGTAGGGATAGCCGTGGCGGCGAGCGTGACGTGGCGAGCGGCAGCGTAGTGTTTTCGCAAGTGACCCCGGCATGACCATACCGGAGACTGCACACCCGACCTCGCCACAAGCAGAGTGGGTCCGGCGCCCGGAGCGCAGCAATCGGTCCATGCTGCGCCTGATGACCTGGATCTCTTTGCGTCTGGGTCGTGCCCCCGCCCGTTTCGTCCTGGCCGGCATCAGCCTCTACTTTCTGCTTTTCGCACCCGCCGCCAAGGCCGCCTCGCGCGCCTATCTGCGCCGGGCGCTGGGGCGTGAACCCAAATTCGCCGACCTGTTCCGGCACTTCCACAGCTTTGGCTCCACCATCCACGACCGGATATTCCTGCTCAACGCGCGCTTCGACCTGTTTCGGGTGGAGGTGCAGGGCGAGGACGTGATCCAGGAAGTGCTGGCCGCCGGGCGCGGCGCCATCCTGATGGGCGCGCACATGGGCAGCTTCGAGGCGGTGCGCGCCATCGGCCGCCGCCAGCCCGGCCTCAGGGTGGCCATGGTCATGTACGAGGAAAACGCCCGCAAGCTCAATGCCGCACTGGCCGCCATCAACCCGGCGGCGGTGCAGGACATCATCCCCTTGGGGCAGCTCGATTCGATGCTGCGGGTGCAGGCCTGCCTCGACGAGGGCATGGTGCTCGGCGTGCTGGGCGACCGTACCCTCGGCGGCGCCCCGACCTTGCGCGTCCCCTTTCTGGGGGCGGACGCCGAGTTTCCGGTGGGGCCCATGCGACTGGCTGCCATGCTTAGGCGTCCGGTGTTGTTCATGAGCGGCCTCTACCTGGGCGGCAATCGCTACGCCATCCACTTCGAGCGGCTGGCCGATTTCAGCGACGTCGAGCGCCCGGGGCGGGATGCCGCCATCCAGTCCGCGGTGGCGGCCTACGCTGCTTGCCTGGAGCGCCATTGCCGCGCCGCGCCCTACAACTGGTTCAACTTCTTCGATTTCTGGCGCCCAAAGGATGCCGGCTAAAACATGCCCCGACTCACGCGACCCCACTTTCGACTGTGCGCCCTGGTCTGGCTGGCGCTGCTGGTCAGCCCCATCGTTCAGGCCGCACCGCTGAGTATCGCCCAGCTCATGGCCAGCCTGGCGAAGCACCCGCAAGGCGCGGCCACCTTCACCGAGAAAAAATTCATTTCCATTCTCGACCAGCCGGTCGAGTCTTCCGGCGAACTGCTGTTCATCGCGCCGGCCCGCCTGGAAAAGCGCACCCTGAAACCGAAGCCCGAGACCATGGTGCTCGACGGCGACACCCTCAGCCTGGAACGCGGCCGCCGCAAGCACGTGCTGCAGCTCAGGGACTACCCGGAAGTCGCCGCCATGATCGAGAGCATCCGCGCCACCCTGGCCGGGGACCGCCAGGCCCTGGAGCGGGCTTACCACCTGGCCCTGGACGGCAGCGCTGAACGCTGGACCCTGGTGCTGACTCCGCTCGACCCCAAGGTCGGCGCCGTCATCGCGCGCATCCGGATGGAGGGGGCAAAGGACGTGGTGCGCAGCGTCGAGATTCTCCAGGCGGATGGCGACAGTTCGTTGATGGCCATCGAAAAGCGGGCGCCGCCGCAATGAGCCACACTCGTCGCCGCGGCATCATCGCCATCGTGCTGTGGCTGGTTTTTTTGCTGGCCTGTGCCGGCATCATCAGCCGCACCCACTTCACCACCGACCTGTCGGCATTTTTGCCGCGTGCGCCCACGCCCGAACAGCAGTTGCTCATGGATCAACTCAGCGACGGCCTCGCTTCGCGCCTGATTCTGGTTGGCATAGAAGGTGCCGATGCACCCACCCGCGCCAAGCTTTCCCGGCAAATCGCCCAGCGTCTGCGCGCCGACCGTACGTTTGTCAGCGTCAATAATGGCGAGCCCGTCAACACCGAGCGCGACCGGGCTTTCCTGTTCGACAATCGTTACCTGTTGAGCCCGGCCGTGACGCCTGAACGATTTAGCGCGGACGGTCTGCATGCCGCCTTGAGCGACAGTATCGATCTGCTGGCCTCGCCTGCCGGATTGCTGGTCAAATCCATCCTGCCGCGCGACCCGACCGGGGAAATGGTGCAATTGCTCGAGCAGCTCGACAGCGGCACCCAGCCGAAGCTGGTGGAGGGCGCATGGGCATCACGCGATGGCACGCGCGCCCTGATGCTGATGCAAACGCGTGCCGCGGGAAGCGACACCGATGCCCAGCAACACGCCATGGCCGCCATTCGGCAGGCGTTCGACCAGGCACCCAGCGCGACCCCTTCCGCCCAGCTGGTGATGACCGGTCCCGGCGTGTTTTCGGTGACGTCGCGCGACACCATCAAGACGCAGGTCTCCCGCCTCTCCATCATCAGCCTTGTACTCATCGCCACCCTGCTATTACTCGTTTATCGTTCCTTCAGCGCACTGGCATTGGGCTTGTTGCCCGTGATCAGCGGCGTGCTGGCGGGCATTGCGGCGGTCAGCCTGGGCTTTGGCGCGGTGCACGGCATCACCCTGGGATTTGGCACCGCCCTGATCGGCGAAGCAGTGGATTATTCGATCTACCTGTTCGTGCAATCGGAACAGAACAGCACGGATCATCAAAACTGGATCAAGCGCTTCTGGCCCACCATTCGCCTCGGTGTGCTGACGTCGATAGCCGGCTTTGCTTCGCTGCTGCTGTCCGGCTTCCCCGGTTTGGCGCAACTCGGCTTGTATGCCATTGCCGGGCTGATCACGGCCGCAGCGGTGACGCGCTTCGTTCTGCCTTCGCTGTTGCCCGCCAACTTCCATATTCATGATCTGTCGGCTGTCGGTCTCACCCTGTCTCGTGTCGTCCAACGCGCTGTAGTCCTGCGCTGGCCTGCAGCGATCGTGTTGCTGGCGGCCTGCGCCATCGTGGTCGCTAACCGCGCCAGTTTGTGGAACGACACAATCGCGTCACTCAGTCCGGTGTCGCAAGCCGATGTGGAACTCGATACCCGTTTGCGCGCCGACATGGGCGCGCCGGATGTGCGCTACCTGGTCGTCGTCTCCGGCGCGAACCAGGAATCCGTATTGCGCGCCGCCGAGCGCGTGTCCACGCTGCTGCAAACACACGTCGAGCAAGGCCGGCTCGCCGGCTTCGAAAGCCCCAGCCGTTATCTTCCCAGCCAGGCAACGCAACGTGCACGCCAGGCCAGCCTGCCCCCTCGCCCGCTGCTGGAAACACGCCTTGCGCAAGCCATCCAGGGCCTGCCGGTGCGCGCGCCCCTGTTTACGCCGTTTCTGGACGACACCGCCACCGCGCGCAGCCAACCTTTGCTGCAGGCAAGCGACCTGCAGCAAACCTCGATGGCGATGGCGGTCGATGCCTTGCTCATCCAGCAACGGGGGCAATGGCGTGCCTTGTTGCCGCTGACCGCGCCCGAGGGGGGCAGCATCGACGCGGGGCCTGTTCGCGCTGCCTTGAGCGCAATCCCCGGTGTGCTGTTTGTGGACATGAAGGCCGAGTCGGATCGCCTGTATTCCGGCTACCTGCATGAAGCCATTGTGCTGTCACTCGGCGGGCTGGTTGCCATTATCGTGTTGTTGCTCATCGTTTTTCGCTCGCCCCTGCGCGTGCTGCGCATCATCGCGCCGCTGGCCGCTGCGGTCATGACCGTCACGGCGGGATTGAGCGTATTGGGCCAGCAAATGATCATTCTGCATTTGGTGGGTTTGTTGCTGGTGGTCGCAGTGGGCTCCAATTACGCCCTGTTTTTTGATCGGCCGGATCCGCACACGCCCATCCTGCCGCGCACGCTGGCCTCGATGCTGTTTGCCAGCCTCACCACCGTCGCCGGTTTTGGCCTGCTTGCGTTTTCCAACGTATCCCTCCTGCAGGCGATGGGCGTGACCGTCGCACCGGGCGTCATTCTGGCGTTGATTTATTCGGCGATTTTTGCCCGGCAATCCGATGCGGGATCCAGCCGTGCGTGACCCAGCCTGGCAACCCACCCTGTTGATCCGCGCATCCGTCACGCTGCATGGGCTGGCGTTGGCGGCCGTGATCGTCGAACCCGCGCAATGGCGTTGGGCGCTGGGCGCCGTGGTCATCAACCACCTGTTGCTGACCGCCGTCGGCCTGTGGCCGCGCAGCAACTGGCTGGGACCGAACTGGACGCGGCTGCCCGCCGCCGCCACAGCCAGACATGAAATCGCCCTGACCATCGACGACGGCCCCGACCCCCTCATCACCCCGCAGGTGCTGGATATTCTGGATCGCTATGCCGCACACGCCACCTTTTTCTGTGTCGGCGAAAAGGCGGCACGCTATCCGGATGTATGCCGGGAAATCGTCCGCCGTGGCCATGCCGTGGAAAACCACAGCCAGCACCACCGCCACTCTTTTGCCCTGCTGGGCCCGCGGGGTTTCCTGCGCGAATTGCAGGCCGCACAAAGCACCCTCGGCCAGATTACCGGTCAGCGCCCGGTGTTTTTTCGGGCCCCGGCCGGCCTGCGCAATCCTTTTCTCGGCCCCGTGCTGGCGCGGCTCGGCTTGACACTCGCCAGCTGGTCGGCGCGGGGTTTCGACACCCGGATCGCTGACGCCGGGCGTGTCAGGAATGCCCTATTGCGTGGGCTGCGGGCGGGCGCTATTTTGCTGTTGCACGATGGCAATGCTGCACGGTCGCCCCGGGGTATTCCGGTTATTCTCGAGGTGCTGCCAGCGGTGCTGGAGTCGGCGGCGGCCGCCGGACTGCGTTTTGTCAGATTGCGAGACGCCCTTTCATGACCGACACACGACGCATGGGTCGGCACTACCGCAGCCCGGAGAACAGGCCTTGAAAAACACTCAGCAAACGCCCTGGTACCGACAGATTGCAGCGGCCCTCACCCAGCATGGGCCTCTGAAGGGGATAGGAACGCCGCTCTTTATCGGCCTGTTTTTCGGTGCGTATTTCTACGTGCTCAAAACCCCGGCCTACCCGACCACGGAGATGCCCTTGACCTGGCTGGATCAGATGATCAGTTTTCAGCCGCAAGCGATGCCGCTGTATGTCTCCTTGTGGGTGTATGTTTCCCTACCCCCGGCATTGCTCGCAACGCGACGCGAACTCTATCGTTATGGCATGGCGATGGCCGGGACCTGCCTGGCGGGGCTGATTGTTTTCTACTTCTGGCCCACCGCGGTCCCCGCTGCCGATATCGACTGGGCCCGGTATCCTGGCGTGGATTTCCTTAAAAACGTCGATGCCGCAGGCAATGCCTTCCCTTCGCTGCATGTCGCCACGGCCCTGTTTTCGGGTGCCTGGCTGGATCACCTGCTGCGCCGATTCGGCGCGCCGCGGTGGAGTCGGCTATTCAGCTGGATGTGGTGCATCGGCATCATTTATTCCACCCTCGCCACCCGCCAGCATGTGGCGGTCGATGTGTGGGGCGGCCTCATGCTTGGGGGGGTGGCGGCCTGGCTGTCATTGCGGGCATACGCAGCACCAGCACCCGGCCGGATTTGAAGGAAACCGGCGGTGGCATTGATTAAAAACGCACTACATTTGGATGGGTTTACCTGTTGAATTCGCTCTGGCTTTCCCATTTCACCGCTGCAAGCTGCCTTGGTCACGGCCTGGAAGCGACGCTGACTGCCTTGCGTGCGCAAAAGAGCGGGCTGGTGCCCTGCGCCTTCGAGACGGTGACCGACCTGACAACGTATGTCGGTGAAGTGGCCGACATCGACGAGTCGCCGTTGCCGGCCAGCCTGGCCGAGTACGAGTGCCGCAACAACCGCCTCGCCCTGCTGGGCCTGCGCCAGGATGGCTTCAGTGCCGCCGTCGGCGCCGCCGCCGCCCGCTACGGCCGCCGGCGGGTCGGCGTGCTGCTCGGCACCAGCACCTCCGGCATCCTGCAGACCGAGCAGGCCTATCGCCGCCGCGACCCGGTGAGCGGCGCGTTGCCGGACGACTTCAACTATCGCACCACCCACAACACCTATTCGGTGGCCGACTTCGTGCGCAGCGCCTTCAACTTGGAAGGCCCGGCCGTGGTGGTCTCCACCGCCTGCTCGTCGAGCGCCAAGGTGTTCGCCGCGGCGGCGCGGATGATCGCGGCCGGCCTCATCGACGCCGCCATCGTCGGCGGCGTCGACTCCTTGTGCCTGACCACCCTGTACGGCTTCAACTCGTTGGAGCTGCTTTCGCCCGAACCCTGCCGGCCCTACGACGCGGATCGCAACGGCCTCTCCATCGGCGAGGCCGCCGCCTTCATCCTGCTGCAGCGCCCGGCCGACCACCTCGATGCCGATGCCGTGCTGCTCTTGGGCGCAGGCGAATCGAGCGATGCCCACCACATGTCGTCGCCGCACCCCGAAGGCCTGGGCGCGCGCATGGCGATGGAAGCCGCGCTGAAGGCGGCGGGCCTGCAGCCTGCCGACATCGACTTCATCAACCTGCACGGCACCGCGACACCGAGCAACGATGCCGCCGAGGGCCACGCGGTGGCAACGCTGTTCGGCAACCAGGTGCCATGCAGTTCGACCAAGGGCGCCACCGGCCACACCCTGGGCGCAGCCGGCGGCCTGGAGGCGATCATCAGCGCGCTGGCGCTGCAGCAGGGCTTCCTGCCGGGCGGGGTCAACACCCGTCGCGTCGACCCGGATATTCCCGTCCAGTACCTGACCGCGAACCGGGCGAGTGCGCCACGCCGGGTGCTGAGCAACTCCTTCGGTTTTGGCGGCACCAACTGCAGCCTGATATTGGGTCGCGCGCAATGAAGCTCACCGCTTACCTCGACGGCATCGGCCTGATCG
This sequence comes from Thiobacillus sp., assembly GCA_035562135.1. Lineage (GTDB taxonomy): Bacteria > Pseudomonadota > Gammaproteobacteria > Burkholderiales > Thiobacillaceae > Thiobacillus. Next base: position 29,619 of record DATMWS010000246.1, read on the forward strand.
GTCCGGGACTCGACAGCTGGCTCGCGGCGCGGCCCATCCTGGCGGGCGCCGCGCCTTATGAAGCGCGCCCCCTCACGGTGGCCGCGCCGCAGTCGCTGCCACCTGCCGAACGCCGGCGCACCGGCCTCGCGATCAAGGTCGCGCTGGCCGTGGGGCAGGAGGCCTGCGCGGCCGGGCAACTCGATGCCCGGCAACTGGCCGCGGTGTTTTCCTCGTCCGGCGCCGACAACGACAACTGCGATGCCATCTGCAAGGCGCTGGCCTCCGAGGATCGGAGCATCTCGCCGACCCGCTTCCACAACTCGGTGCACAACGCGCCGGCGGGTTACTGGGGCATCGCCTCCGGCGCCATGACCCCGGCCACGGTGCTGTGCGCCCATGACGGCAGCTTCGGCGCCGGCCTGCTGGAAGCGCTGGCCCAGGTCGCGGTCGAGGGCTGGGGCACGCTGCTGGTCACCTACGACATGCCCTATCCCGAACCGCTGCACGCCAAGCGCCCGCTTCCCGCCGCCTTCGGCATCGCGCTGGCGCTGATGCCCGAACGCAGCGCGCAATCGCTGGCGCGGATCGAGCTCAGCCTCGCCGATGCCGAACCCGATGCGCTGGCCGAGCCCGAACTTGAAGCGCTGCGCCGCGCCATTCCTTGTGCGCGGGGGCTGCCGTTGCTGCAGGCCCTGGCGCGCGGAACGGAAACGCGGGTCGTGCTGGACTACCTGGCGCCGCTCAGTCTGGCGATAACGATCGAACCCGAGCATCGCGGCTGATGGAGCCCTACCGCAAAACATTGAAAGAACCGGCGCGTTCGCTCAGAACCAACATGACTGATGCCGAACAAGTGCTGTGGCATCACATGCGACGCAAACAAATACAGAATGTGCAGTTCTATCGGCAAAAGCCATTGCGCTCGTTCATCGTGGATTTTTACTGCCCGGCAGCGAAGCTGGTTGTCGAGCTTGATGGCAGTCAGCATCTTGAAACAGTGCATCAGGCCGAAGATCAGGCTCGTGATGCAGCGTTGGCAGGCTTGGGCTTGCAGGCGTTGCGGTTTGACAACCGGCAGGTGATGCTGGAAATGGATGCGGTGCTGGCAGTGATAGATGAAACAGTGAAGGGGCGGATGTGAGCAAAGTCAAAGGCAAATCCCCCTCAATCCCCCTTTTTCAAAGGGGGAGGCCGATGCGGTGTGCCGTGCTTCCCCCCTTTGAAAAAGGGGGGCTAGGGGGGATTTGCCCTTGCCCATGCCGCTAGACCACGCCTGGCTGCTCGCCCACCTGCCGCACCAGGGCAGCATGTGTCTGCTCGATGCTGTCACCGAGTGGGATGCCCAGCGCATCCGCTGTACCGCGAGCAGCCACCGCGCCCCGGACAACCCGCTGCGCGCCCACGACCGCCTGGGCGCGGCTTGCGGCATCGAGTACGCGGCACAGGCCATGGCCGCCCACGGCGCGCTGCTGGCGGCTGCCGACAGCGCACCGCGCACCGGCTATCTGGCGAGCGTGCGCAGCGTCGAGCTGCATGTCGCGCGGCTGGATGACATCGCCGCCGACCTCGAGGTCGAGGCGGAGCGTCTGTCCGGCGACGACAACACCATTCTTTACGGCTTCCGCGTCAGCGCCGCCGGACGCGAATTGCTCAGCGGCCGGGCGGCGGTGGTGCTGGACGCCGACAAACTGGGAAATCTGACATGAAACGCGCGCTCGTCACCGGCGGCAGCGGCGGCATCGGCTCGGCGATCTGCCGCCGCCTCGCCGCCGACGGCTGCTACGTTTACATCCACGCCAATCGCAACCTGGCCCGTGCGCAGGCGCTGGCCGATGAAATCAAAACGGGCGGCGGCCAGGCCGAAGCCATCGCCTTCGACGTCACCGACGCCGAGGCCAGCCGCGCCACACTCGAAGCACTCATTGCCGACACCCCGATCCAGGTGCTGGTGAACAACGCCGGCATCCACGACGATGCCGTCTTCCCCGGCATGAGCGCGGCGCAGTGGCACAGCGTGCTGGATGTGTCGCTCACCGGCTTCTTCAACGTCACCCAGCCGCTGACGATGCCGATGCTGCGCAGCCGCTGGGGCCGCATCGTCAACATCACCTCCATCGCCGGCCTCACCGGCAACCGCGGCCAGGTCAACTACGCCGCCGCCAAGGGGGCGCTGCACGCCGCGACCAAGTCGCTGTCGCTGGAACTCGCCAGCCGCGGGGTGACGGTCAACGCCGTGGCGCCGGGCATCATCCAGACCGAGATGATCGACGGCGTGTTCGACGCCAAGGCCATCGCCGGCATGGTGCCGATGAAGCGCGCCGGCCGCCCGCAAGAGGTGGCGGACCTGGTCGGCTTTCTCGCCTCGGAGCAGGCCAGCTACATCAGCGGCCAGATCATTTCGGTGAACGGCGGCATGATTTGATCCCGCCCACGCACGCCCTCGCGGTCCACCAGACCGAGGCCCTGCTGTTCTTCACCCTGTTGCAGCTGATGGTGATCGTCCTGGCCGCCCGCATCGGCGGTGAACTGGCGCAGCGCATCGGCCAGTCGCCCGCGGTGGGCGAGATCATCGTCGGCATCCTGCTCGGTCCGTCGCTGTTCGGCCTGCTTGCCCCCGACCTGTTCCAGTATGTATTTCACTCGACCCCGGCGGCGCCGATGCAGATGCTGTCGCAGATCGGCCTGGTGCTGCTGATGTTCCAGATCGGCCTGGAATTCGACTTCACCCATCTGACCGAGCGCAACAACCGCCGCGCCGTCACCCTCATCGCCAGCGCCAGCATGGTCGCGCCCTTCGCGCTCGGCTTCGGCTTCGGCTGGTTCAGCGCGCCGCTGCTGTCGCCCGGCGTCGACCCGCTCGCCTCGGCGCTGTTCATCGCCACCGCCTTCTCCATCACAGCCTTGCCCATCCTCGGCCGCATCATGATGGAGTTCAAGATCACCCGCCTGCCGATCGGCGTCATCGCCATCAGCGCCGCCGCCATCAACGACGTCATCGGCTGGCTGCTGCTCGCGCTCATCACCGCGCTCGCCCTGGCCGAATTCAGCGCCGCCGCCTTCGCCCTCAAGGTGGCGCTGGTCGGGGTGTTCTTCGTCACCTGGTGGTTCGTCGTGCGGCCACTGATGAAGCGCGTGATCCGTGCCAGCCAGGCCAAGCCAGTACCGGTGGGCGAAAAGGCCGGCCGCGGCAAGCTCACCCACAACCTGCTCGGCATCCTGCTCGCCGCCATCTTCATCTCGGCGATGACCACCTACCAGCTCGGCATCTTCGCCATCTTCGGCGGCTTCATGATGGGCGTGATCCTGCACGACGAGCATGAACTCATCGAGGCCTGGAAGGAACGCATCGGCCACTTCGTCATGGTCTTCTTCCTGCCCATCTTCTTCACCTACACGGGGCTGCGCACCAACGTCGGCGGCCTCGATTCCGCCGCCGCCTGGGGCTGGTGTCTGCTGCTGATCGCCTTGGCCACCCTGGGTAAATTCGGCGCCAGCTACGTCGCCGCGCGCTGGGCCGGGATGTCGCACCACGAGGGCAAGGTGATCGGCATCATGATGAACACCCGCGCCCTGATGGAACTCATCGTCATCAACGTTGGTTTTGATCTTGGCGTGATCTCGCAGCAAGTGTTCACCATGCTGGTGCTGATGGCGATTTTCAGCACGGTGATTACGACGCCGGGGTTGCGGCGGTGGTTGCCGAAGATGGGGGTGGCGGTGGCGGGGCGGCACTGATCAGGCGATCAGTTTTGCCCATGCATTGACGTCTGTATAAAGCAGGATACAATCAGGCCATGAAAACCATTGTTACCACAAGCATTTTTGATCGATGGTTTGATGGCTTGAAAAACCGGGCGGACAAAGCCCGCATTGAAGTGCGCATCCGCCGCGCCGAGAGTGGCAACTTTGGTGATGTGAAGCCTGTGGGCGAAGGCGTTTCCGAGATGCGGATTCACTGCGGCTCTGGCTATCGGATTTATTTCACGCAGCGCGGTCTTGAACTGGTGATTCTTCTGGCGGGCGGCGACAAGTCCACCCAGCAGAAAGACATTAAAGCTGCGCTCAAGCTGGCGCACGAACTGGAGGATTGAAGCATGGGAAAAGTCACACTGCGCAAGTGGGATGTGGTCGAACACCTCAAAAACGAGGAAGACATGGCGGCGTACCTTGAAGCCGCCATTGAAGAAGCCAGAGACGATGCGGCTTTTATTGCCAAGGTGCTTGGCGATATCGCGCGGGCGCGCGGCATGAGTCAGTTGGCGAAGGACACGGGACTCGGGCGCGAAAGCCTATACAAAGCTTTGTCCGGGGAAGGCAACCCGAGCTTTGCAACGATTCTGAAAGTCACTCGCGCGCTGGGCTTGCGTCTGCATGCGAGCCACGTTTGAGCCTGAGCGTATGCACCCGGTAGTGCTGACTATTTAGTTAACTACATCATGGCAGAATCAATCTGAGGCCCGTTTGATTGCACATGCAGGCCCGTGCTGCCCAGTATTAGAGATTGACCGTAGGACACGTCAGGGGGAGATTCCCGTCAAACAACATAACAAACAAGGGGGAAGGGAAGATGAAGTAGAAATCCGCAGCATATGTAACGTCCGCATTTTTGTTGGTCGGATGCGCAAGCCACCCTGATATTGTTTCAATTGGGATGGATACATTCATGTATCTCTCGTAGTGCGCATCCTGCGGTTAAATCATTGGGCGCACTAAAAGCTGAAGCATTCAAAGAGGCGAACGAATACTGCATCCGTCAGAACAAGGTATTCCAAGCGGTCAAGATGGAGAGCCGTCCGGTGGCGCCGTTTGTGGTGCCAGAAGCAGAACTTCAATTCATGTGCCTAAAGCCAGGTGATGCCGATATAACTCGACCAAAGCTTAAGAAAGAAGCCGACACCATAATTGAGGTGATCACTCCCGCACGCTAAGTAGCAGTTCGCTACGATAAAGGGCAAGACGTAAGAATCAAACAACTAAAGGGGTTAGCTTCGCAATAAAAACAACAATGCGAAGCTGATCTGCCCCTTTAGTTCTGGTTGGAGCGCGGTAGGTCATCACACGTACGGCTGATTGCGACGGTGACCACCTTTGAGATACGTCAGCGGCCGATACGTATGCTGTCCATCGAGCCCAACACGCCGAAAACCTGCAGTAGCCATATCACGACAACAATGACGACGACGATATTCAGGATGTTTTTGATCTTTCGATCCATGGGGATGTAGGTATTGACGAGCCATAGCAGCACGCCAACCACGATCAGGACGATGACCAAGTTAATCAGAGGCATGCGGATTCTCCTGTGAGAGCATTAAATTGCTAGGGGCACCGACCGAATAGTTTAGGTGCGGCTTGATACTACCCCATTCTTCTTTCCTGTTTTCATGGCCGGTCGTAAGCGGCGTTTTTGTCGTTGTCCCACACCGCCGCGAAACTTGTCTCGCTCGCAGACGGCGGCGTGCGACTCAGCCTGGCTTGACTGCCTGATACTCGGCCAGAATCGACAGCGCCCGCGTTTCAATATGCCGGTGCACCCCTGAAAAACCAGCCTTCTCCAGCGTATCGATCACGCCGCTCGGCGGCACGCAGGCCTCAATGGTGTCCCAGTAGTAGCGCCACAGTTTGGCCGACTCGGCGCTGCTGCCGATCAGGCGGGCCAGCACCGGCACCACGCCGCGCATATACACCTTGAGCAGTGCCTGGCTCCAGGCGCGTTCGGGTTTGGTGATTTCGAGCAGGCACAAGCGGCCGCCGGGCTTGAGGACGCGATGGAATTCGCTGAAGGCGGCCGACAGGTCGCCGATGTGGCGCAGCGCGTAGCCCATGCTGAGGAAGTCGAAGCTGGCATCGGGGAAGGGGATCGCTTCCGCCCGTCCTTCGATGAGCTGGACCCCTGGCAGGTCAGCACAGGCCATCATGCCGGCGCTGGGATCGACGCCCACCACCAGGGCGGGATCGCCCACCAGTTTGACGGCTTCGCGCGCGACCAGACCAGTGCCGACGCCGATGTCGACGATGCGCATGCCGGGTTTCAGCCCGGCCCGCTGCAGTGCCTGGTTGCGGTACCAGGGGCCGCTGCCGAGCGCGAGCAGGCGGTCGATGCGGTCGTAGTCGGAAGCGGTGCTGTCGAACAGCTTGCCGACATAACCGCGCCGCTCCTGTTCGCTGGCGTAGTAGCCGGTGAGGGGCGGATGCGGGGCATGCACCGCTTGCGCGGGCGAATCGGGGGTGTTTTTCATGGGGTGTGTGACCGGTGAGTGTTCAGGCGCCGCAGCAGCAGAAGCGGCAAGCGCAGCAGGAAACCCAGCATCAGCCGGAGGTGCATCCAGGTGAGCAGGGTGTTGTCGCGCAGGTAGTTGAAGTGGGAAACGCCCCCTTCGTCGGCGCGCAGGTATTTCACCGGCGCGGGCAGATTGATCGGGCGCACGCCGCGCCAGCACAGGCGCACCACGGCCTCGGGGTCGAAGTCGAAGCGGCGCATCCAGCGCTGGCCGCGCATCACCTGGCGCAGCGGC
>DATMWS010000247.1:0-14809 GCA_035562135.1 Thiobacillus sp.
GTCCACGGCCGCGACCAGCGCGCCCAGGCGACGTCCATCTTGCCGGAAAGCAGCGCGGCGCCTTCAAGGCCTGGACCGTGCTGCTGGCGCTGATCGTCTTCTCGCTGTCGCTGCTCGGCACCTTCCTAGTTCGCTCCGGCGTGCTGTCCTCGGTGCACGCCTTCGCCACCGACCCCGCGCGCGGCGCCTTCATTCTCGGCTTCCTCGCCGTGGTGATCGGCGGCTCGCTCGCGCTGTACGCCTGGCGCGCGCCGAAGATGATCACCGGCAGCGGCTTCACCTGGTTCTCGCGCGAGTCGCTCTTGCTAGCCAACAACGTGATCCTGATCGCCGCGCTGGGAGCGGTGCTGCTCGGTACCCTGTATCCGCTGTTCATCGACGCCATGGGGCTGGGCAAGATCTCGGTCGGCCCACCCTACTTCAACGCGGTGTTCGTGCCGCTGATGGCGCCGGCGCTGTTCCTCATGGGCATCGGCCCGCTCGCACGCTGGAAGGAAGCCAGCCTGCCGGACATGGTCACCCGCATGAAGTGGGCGCTCGGCGTGGCGCTCGCTACCGGCCTGCTGTTGCCGCTGACGCTGGACGGCTTCAAACCCTGGGCGGCGCTTGGCTTCTTCCTCGCGGCCTGGATTGCGCTGGCGGTGCTGGCGGCCTTGCTTGACCGCCTCAAGTACAGCCAGGGCAGGCTGCCGCAGAAACTGGCGGCGCTGCCGCGCGGCTTCTGGGGCATGCTGCTGGCGCACTTCGGCATGGCGGTCGGCATCGCCGGCATCGCCGTGGTCGCCAACTACTCGACCGAGCGCGACGTGCGCATGGAGGTGAACAGCTACGCCGAACTCGCCGGCTACACCTTCACCTTCCGCGGCACCACCGAGCACGACGGCCCCAACTACCGTGCCGCCCGCGGCACGCTGGAAGTCAGCAAGGATGGCAAGCCGGTGGCCACGCTGCATCCGGAGAAGCGCGTCTACAACGCTTCCGCGATGGCGATGACCGAGGCCTCGGTGCATCCGAACATCTTCCGCGACATCTACGTCGCCATGGGCGAACAGCTCGATGACCAGGGCGCCTGGACCGTGCGCCTGTTCCACAAGCCGTTCATCAACTGGCTCTGGTTCGGCGCCCTGTTCATGGTGGCGGGGGGCTTCATGGCGGCGTCGGACAAGCGCTACCGCATCGCGCTCCGGCGCAGCGAAGTGCCAAAGAACATCGCGGCGCAGGGGGCCTGACTCATGAAACGCTGGCTGCCGCTTGTCCTCTTCGTCGTCCTCGTCGGTTTCTTCGCCAGGGGCCTGTTCCTCAACCCGCGCGAAGTGCCGTCGCCGTTTATCGGCCGCACTGCGCCGGCCTTCACGCTGCCGCTGGTGGGTGACGCCAACGCTTCCTTCAGCCCGGCCGACATGAAGGGCCGGGTCTGGATGCTCAACGTCTGGGCGCCCTGGTGCGTATCGTGCCGCCAGGAACATCCGGTCCTGATGCAGATCGCCGAGGGCGGCCGTATCCCCATCGTCGGTCTCAACTGGAAGGACAAGGCGCGCGAGGCGGAAGCACTGCTCGCACGTGCCGGCAGCCCCTATGTGGCCGTGCCGGAGGATCTCGACGGCCGCGTCGGCATCGCTTACGGCGTCACCGGCACCCCCGAGACCTACCTCATCGACCAGACGGGCATCGTGCGGCTGAAGCACATCGGCCCGATCAGCCCTGAGGTGTGGAAGGACAAGTTCGAGCCGAAACTCAAGGAGCTGGGCGCATGAAACTGGGTCGCATCAAGTCCATCCTGCTGGCCATGTTGCTGGCGTTTTCCCTGCCGGCACTGGCCAATGAAGCGGCGCCGAAACAGGCGCTGCCCAACGCCGACGATCCGGTGATCGAACAGCGCATGGTCAAGCTGGCGGAAGACCTGCGCTGCCTGGTGTGCCAGAACGAATCGCTGGCCGGTTCGCACGCCGAACTGGCGGAAGACCTGCGGCGCGAGATCCGCGCGCAGATGAAGGCCGGCAAGGACGACAAGCAGGTGATCGCCTATCTCACCGAACGCTACGGCGACTTCGTGCTGTACCGTCCGCCGTTCAAGCCGGAGACCTGGCTGCTCTGGCTCGGCCCGGTGCTGTTCCTGGGCATCGGCGGCGGTGCGTGGGTCATGACGCTGCGGCGTCGCCGCGTCGTGCCAGCCGCCCCGGTGGACGAAAAAAGGCGCGCCGCCGCCGCTCAACTTTTGGAAGAAAAATGAACCCGTTCTGGACCGTCTCCCTGTTTTGGATTGCCGCCGTCGTCTGCATCGCCCTTGCCCTGGCCTTCGTGCTGCCCACGCTGCTGCGCGCGCGGACCGCAGCGGGCAAGGCCGCGCGACGCGACGTCAACATTGCCGTTTACCGTGACCAGATGAAGGAAATCGAGGCCGACCGCAGCAACGGCATGATCTCGGAAGCGCAGTTCCAGACCTCCAAGCTGGAACTGGAAGCCCGTCTGGCGGACGATGCCCTGACCCTGGACGAGACCCCCGAACCCAGCCGTGTCAGCGGTCGAAAGCTGGGTTACGCCCTCGGCGCCGTTCTGCCCGTCGCCGCTTTCGGCCTCTATTTCTGGCTGGGCAATCCCACGTCCCTGATTGCCATCGCGGATGCGCAATCCGGTCCGGCCCAGTCCGCCATGGCCGCTGCCCCGGGCCAGCATGATTTCACGAAGCTGATCCAGAAAGTCGAAGAAAAGACCCAGGCCAATCCCGATGACGGCGAAGCGTGGGCGATGCTGGCCAAGACCAACGCGGCGATCGAGCGCTGGCCCGAAGCCCTGCAGGCCTATGAAAAGGCGACCAGACTGTTGCCGCAGGATGCCTCGGTGCTGTCCGGCTACGCCGAGGCCCTGGCCATCACCAACAACCGGGTGCTGACGGGCAGGCCCATGGAGTGGGTCCGGAAGGCGCTGGAGATCGATCCCGCAGACATGAAGGGTCTGGAGCTGGCCGGCGTCCATGCCTATCAGAATCAGAACTTTGCTGAAGCGAGTTCGTATTTCAAGCGCTTGCATCAGTTGCTGCCGCCGGAAGCGCCCTATGCCCAGGACATCCTGGCTGCGCAGCAAGAAGCCGAACGTCTGGCCCAAACCGGCATGACTGACGGCATTCCGGCCAGTCCGCCGCCTGCCGACGCCAAGACGGCGTCGGTTGCCCCGGGCGCCGCCATCAAGGGCCGCATCGACATCGCCCCGGCGCTCAAATCCAGGCTCGTTGCTACGGACGTGCTTTTCCTGTTTGCGCGCACGGGCCAGGGCGGTCCGCCGGTGGCAGCGATCCGTGCGAGCGCCAGCCAGCTACCGCTGGAATTCGAGCTGGACGACAGCACGGCGATGAACCCTGGCAACGCCCTCTCGCAGCACAAGCAGGTGATGCTGGTGGCCCGCGTGTCCAAATCCGGCAACCCGATGGCCCAGCCGGGTGATTTGGAGGGCACCGTCGCCGCTGTGAAGGTGGGGGCGACCGGTGTGAAAATCATGATCGATCAGACCCGGCCTTGATGGGGCGGCCGTAAGTAAAGCCGGTAACGCATTTGAGCAGCCGGGTGGGATGGAGTAGAATCCGCCATCACCCGCCCCCGCTCATAAAATGACGAAGTATGTGTTTGTCACCGGCGGAGTGGTTTCTTCCCTCGGGAAAGGGATCGCCTCCGCTTCGCTCGCTGCGCTGCTTGAATCGCGCGGCATCCGTGTCACCCTCCTAAAGCTCGATCCGTACATCAACGTCGACCCCGGCACCATGAGTCCGTTTCAGCACGGCGAGGTGTTCGTCACCGACGACGGCGCGGAGACCGACCTCGACCTTGGTCATTACGAGCGCTTTTCCAGCGCGCGCATGAGCCGGCGCAACAACTTCACCACCGGCCAGATCTACAAGTCGGTGATCGACAAGGAACGGCGCGGCGATTACCTCGGCGGCACGGTGCAGGTGATCCCGCACATCACCGACGAAATCAAGCACTCCATCCGCGCGGGTGCAGAAGGCGCTGACGTGGCGCTGGTCGAGATCGGCGGCACCGTGGGCGACATCGAGTCGCTGCCGTTTCTCGAGGCGATCCGCCAGATGGGTTTCGAGGACGGCCCCGAAAACACCTGCTTCATCCACCTGACACTGCTGCCCTACATCGCGACCGCCGGCGAACTGAAAACCAAGCCGACCCAGCATTCGGTGAAGGAACTGCGCGAAATCGGCATCCAGCCAGACATCCTGCTGTGCCGCGCCGACCGCGAGATTCCGCTGGACGAGCGGCGCAAGATCGCGCTGTTCACCAATGTGCGCCCGGAAGCGGTGATCCAGATGCTGGATGCCGATTCGATCTACAAGATCCCGGCGATGCTGCACGACCAGATGCTCGACGAGATCGTCTGCCACAAGCTCAACATCCTGGCGCGCGCCGCCGATCTGAGCGTGTGGAAGAACCTGGTCCACGCGCTGGAGCACCCGCAGCACACCGTCAACATCGCCTTCGTCGGCAAGTATGTCGACCTCACCGAGTCCTACAAGTCGCTGTCCGAATCGATGATCCACGCCGGCATGCACACCAAGAGCCGGGTGAAGATCCATTACATCGATTCCGAGCAGATCGAGAAGTCCGGCGTCGACTGCCTCAAGGGCATGGACGCGATCCTGGTGCCCGGCGGCTTCGGCAAGCGCGGGGTCGAAGGCAAGATTGCCGCCATCCGTTATGCGCGTGAAAACAAGGTGCCGTATCTGGGCATCTGCCTCGGCATGCAGCTCGCCGTGGTCGAATACGCGCGCAACGTCGCCGGCATGGCGGACGCCCATTCGACCGAGTTCGAGCCGGCGACCGCGCATCCGGTGATCGGCCTCATCACCGAATGGCTGGACCGGGGCGGCCAGGTCGAGAAGCGTAGCGAACAGTCCGACCTGGGCGGCACTATGCGCCTCGGCGGCCAGCCCTGCGAACTGAAGGACGGCACGCTGGCACGTGAAGTGTATGGCGCGGCCAGCATTGTCGAACGTCACCGTCACCGCTATGAAGTCAACAACACGCTGCTGACCGAGCTCGAAACGAAGGGTCTGGTCGTTGCCGGGCGCGCGCCGGGCACCGACCTGTGCGAAATCGTCGAGCTGCCGACCTCGGTTCATCCCTGGTTCATCGGCTGCCAGTTTCACCCCGAATTCACCAGCAATCCGCGCAATGGCCATCCGCTCTTCATTGCGTTCGTGAAGGCCGCGCGGGCGCATCAGCAACAGGAGCCCGCATGAAACTCTGCCATTTTGAAGCCGGGATCGAGCATCCGCTGTTCCTGATTGCCGGTCCCTGCGTGATCGAATCCGAGCAGCTGGCGATGGACACCGCCGGCGCGCTGAAGGAAATGTGCGCGTCGCTGAATATCCCGTTCATCTACAAATCTTCGTTCGACAAGGCCAACCGCTCGTCGACCCAGTCCTTCCGCGGGCCGGGGATCGAGGAGGGCCTGCGCATCCTGTCTGAGGTCAAGAAGCAGATCGGCGTGCCGGTGCTGACCGACGTGCACGAAGACACGCCGCTCGCCGAAGTGGCTTCCGTGGTCGACGTGCTGCAGACCCCGGCCTTCCTCTGCCGCCAGACCAACTTCATCCAGAACGTTGCGCGTGCCGGACGGCCGGTCAACATCAAGAAGGGCCAGTTCCTGGCGCCGTGGGACATGCAGAACGTGGTCGACAAGGCACGCGAGGTCGGCAACGACCAGATCATGGTGTGCGAGCGCGGTGTCTCTTTCGGCTACAACACGCTGGTGTCCGACATGCGCGGCCTGGCGATCATGCGCGCCACGCAGTGCCCGGTTGTATTCGACGCCACCCATTCGGTTCAGCAGCCGGGCGGGCAGGGCACGACCAGCGGCGGCCAGCGCGAATTCGTGCCGGTGCTGGCGCGCGCGGCAGTCGCTGCCGGGGTGGCGGGGGTGTTCGCGGAGACCCATCCGGATCCGGCATGCGCGCTGTCCGACGGCCCCAACGCGTGGCCGCTTGACATGATGAAGGAACTGCTGGAAACGCTGAAGGAAATCGACGCGCTGGTGAAGCAGCGCGGGTTTATTGAACATAAATTGATGAAAACCTGATCCGCGAAGGACGCGAAGGGCACGAAGAAAAGCTTCGCGTTCCTTCGCGTCCTTCGTGGACAGAAACAGGAAATTAAGGAAAGAAATTGAGCGCCATTATTGATGTCATCGCCCGGGAAATTCTCGATTCCCGCGGCAATCCCACTGTTGAAGCCGACGTGCTGCTGGAATCCGGCGTGCTGGGTCGCGCCGCCGTGCCCTCGGGCGCGTCCACCGGCAGCCGTGAGGCGATCGAGCTGCGCGACGGCGACAAGTCGCGCTACCTCGGCAAGGGCGTGCTGAAAGCCGTCGAACATATCAACACCGAAATCTGCGAAGCGATCATCGGCCTGGATGTCGAAGACCAGGCCTTCATCGACCAGACCATGATCGAGCTCGACGGCACCGAGAACAAGTCGCGCCTTGGTGCCAATGCGCTGCTGGCGGTGTCGATGGCGTGCGCGCGTGCCGCCGCCGAACAGGCCGGGCTGCCGCTGTATCGCTATCTGGGTGGCGCTGCGCCGATGGCCTTGCCGGTGCCGATGATGAACATCATCAACGGCGGCGCGCACGCCAACAACAACATCGACATGCAGGAATTCATGATCATTCCGGTCGGCGCGCCGAGCTTCCGCGAAGCGCTGCGCTACGGCGCCGAAGTCTTCCACGCGCTGAAAAAGCTGCTGGATGACGCGGGCATGGCGACGACCGTCGGCGACGAGGGCGGCTTTGCACCCAACCTGGAGTCGCACGAGGCTGCGCTGAAGCTGATCGTGCAGGCAATCGAAAAAGCCGGCCTGCAGCCCGGCATCGACGTCGCTATCGGCGTCGATTGCGCCAGCTCCGAGTTCTACAAGGACGGCCTCTACCAACTCGAATCCGAAGGGCTGAAGCTGAGCGCTGCCGAGTTCACCGATTACCTGGCGGCCTGGTGCGACAACTACCCCATCATCAGCATCGAAGATGGCATGGCCGAAGGCGACTGGGACGGCTGGAAAATCCTGACCGACAAGCTCGGCAAGCGCGTGCAGCTGGTGGGCGACGACCTCTTCGTCACCAACACCAAGATACTCAAGGAAGGCATCGAAAAGGGCATCGCCAACTCGATCCTGATCAAGGTCAACCAGATCGGCACGCTGTCGGAAACCTTCCAGGCCATCGAGATGGCCAAGCAGGCCGGCTACACCTCGGTGATTTCGCACCGTTCGGGCGAGACCGAGGACACCACGATTGCCGACCTGGCGGTCGCCACCAACGCGCGCCAGATCAAGACCGGCTCGCTGTCGCGTTCCGACCGCATGGCCAAATATAACCAGCTGCTGCGCATCGAGGAAGAGCTCGGCGACACGGCGAGCTACCCCGGACGCGATGCTTTCCGCCAGCGCGGCTGAATGGATCGCGCGCATACGCAGCCAGGGACTGACCTGGATACTGGCTGCTGTGATCGTGCTGCTGCAATATCCGCTGTGGCTGGGTGAGGGCGGCTGGCTGAAAGTGCGTGAGCGTGCGCACAAAATCGACACTCAGCAGGCGTTGAATCTGCGTCTGCAAACCCGCAATGCCGGCCTACAGGCTGAGCTCGGCGACCTCAAGCAGGGACGCGACGCCATCGAAGAGCGTGCGCGCAATGAACTGGGCATGATTGCACCGGACGAATGGTTTGTCCGCGTGGTGTCTGCCCACTCCGTTCAGTCGGGAAAAGTAAATGAGTGACTTGCAAATCGGCTTGTTGGTGATTGGTGTGGCCATTGTGGCTGCGGTGCTGCTGTTCAACTGGATCCAGGAGCGCCGCTTCCGGAAACAGGCCGACGCGGCTTTTCAGGCACCGGTGGGCGATGCGCTGATGCAGCCGGGGGCGGTGCCGCGCGAAACGCGGCCCAACCGGGTCGAACCCGCGCTGCGGGAATCCGTCTTCGGCGCCAGCGGATTGAACGACGTTGCCAAAGCCCACGAGCCCAATTTGCAGAGCGATACCGGGCTTTCGCCAGCGGATGCGCCGCTCGCACCGCTTGAAGACACAGCGGCTGACCAGCGCGCAGCACCATCCATCCCCGCCCCGCCAGCGCCCACTCAGCCACGTGCCGGTACGCCGGTGGCGGCACCTCCGGCGCCCTACGACGAACTGATCGAATACCGCATCCGCATCGGCAGCGATGGCGTGCTGGCGAATGTGTTTGCCGATGCCTTCAATCATGCGCGCGCGCTGGGCAAAGCGGTGCGCTGGATGGGGCTGCCGGTCGGCGCAGCGGAATGGGAAGAAATCCAACCCTGGCGCGAGGTGCATTATCAGCAGGTGGTGGTCACCATGCAGCTGGCCGACCGCAACGGCGCGGTGCAGGAAGATCAGCTCTCGGCCCTGTGCGCCCTGCTGCAAAGCACAGCGCAGACGCACAATCTGCGTATCGCCTGTGGCGATGTGGCGGAAGCGATCGAACGCGCGCAGGCGATCGATCGCTTCTGTGTCGACGTCGACGTCCTGATCGGCCTCAACGTGGTGGCACGCGGCGAAGGCGCGGTGAACTTGACGCGCATCGTGCACGAGGCGGAAAGCAGCGGCATGGTGCTGGGCGTGGATGGCGCGTTCCAGCTGCTCGACAGCCGCGGCGAGCCGCTCTATGCCCTGTGCAACCATGATGCCGAGCCGTTCAGCGCCACGGTGATTGAGGGGCAAACCTCGCAGGGCGTCACCCTGCAGTTCGACGTGCCGCGCGTGCCGGATGGCCTCAAGGTGTTCGACGGCATGGTGGCTTTCGGCCGCAAGCTCGCCAACGAGGTCGGCGGCATTCTGGTGGACGACAACCTGCGTCCGCTGACCGATACCGGCATCGAAAAAATCCGCACCCAGCTGATGAAAATCTACGAACGCATGGAAGCGCGCGGCGTGCCATCCGGTTCAAGGCGGGCGCTGCGTCTGTTCTCCTGATGGGCACCTCTATAAATCTACTGCGCGTGCGTGATCCGGGCGCGTCCAGTGCTCGGAATCCTCATGTACTTTCAAGTACATTCCGGTTCCTGTGCTCCGGGCGCACCCGGCTGACGCCCGCTCGCTACGATTTCTAGAGGGGCCCCAATGCCTGTTGACTTGGCGCGCGTCACCGCGCTGCGCCGGGAAATCGAACGTCACAACTACGCCTACTACGTTCTCGACGCGCCGGCGATTCCCGATGCGGAATACGACCGGCTGTTCCGCGAACTGCAGGCGCTCGAAGCCGAACATCCCGAACTCGTTACCCCCGATTCCCCCACCCAGCGTGTCGGCGGCAAGCCGCTCGATGGCTTTGCGCCGGTGCGCCATGCGGTGCCGATGCTGTCGATCCGCACCGAGACCGACACCGAGGCCAGCGGCGCGCAGGCTTTCGATGCAAGGGTGCGCAAGGAGCTGGGACGGGATGAAACCGACCCGCCGGTCGAGTACGCTGCCGAGCTGAAGTTCGACGGCCTCGCGATCAACCTGCGCTACGAACACGGCGTGCTGGTGCAGGCTGCCACCCGCGGCGACGGCGAAACCGGCGAGGATGTCACCCAGAATATCCGCACCGTGAAGGCCATTCCGTTGCGCCTGAGTACCGAATTGCCCCCCATCGTGCTTGAAGTGCGCGGCGAGGTGTTTATGCGGCGTGACCATTTCGAGCGCTACAACGAGCGCCAGCGCGAGGCTGGCAAACCCACCCTGGTCAACCCGCGCAACGGCGCGGCCGGCAGCATTCGCCAGCTCGATCCGGCGATCGCCGCGCAGCGCCCGCTGTCGTTCTTTGCCTATGGCCTCGGCGAGGTGCAGGACTGGAACAACGCCCCTGCCACTCACAGCGCCACACTCGATGCGCTGGCCGCGCTCGGCGTGCCAGTGTGTGGCGAGCGCATCACCGGGCTGGGCGCAGCGGCGCTGATCGCCTTTCACGACGACATCGCCGCGCGCCGCGATCAATTGCCGTTCGACATCGACGGCGTGGTGTACAAGGTCAACCGCGTCGACCTGCAGCGCGAACTCGGCTTCGTCACGCGCGAGCCGCGCTGGGCGGTGGCGCACAAATTCCCTGCGCAGGAGCAACTCACCACGGTGCTCGGCATCGAGGTGCAGGTCGGCCGCACCGGTGCGCTGACGCCGGTGGCGCGCCTGGCGCCGGTGTTCGTCGGCGGCGTCACGGTGACCAATGCCACCCTGCACAACCAGGACGAGATCGACCGCAAGGACGTGCGCGTCGGCGACACTGTGATCGTGCGGCGCGCCGGCGACGTGATCCCCGAAGTGGTCGCTGCGGTGCTCGACAGGCGCCCCGACCCCGAACCCCCGCGGTTCAACATCCTGCAGCGCTATCCCGTCTGTCCCGAGTGCGGCTCGCACGTGGTGCGGCTGGAAGGCGAAGCGGCGGCGCGCTGCACCGGCGGCCTGGTTTGCCCGGCGCAGCGCAAGCAGGCCTTGCTGCATTTTGCCGGCCGCCGCGCGATGGACATCGAGGGGCTGGGCGACAAGCTGGTCGATCAGTTAGTCGATCGCGGCCTGGTGCGCACGCCGGCCGATGTGTACGGTCTGAGCCTGGAGGCACTCGCCGGGCTGGAACGCATGGCCGAAAAATCGGCGGCCAATCTGCTCACGGCCATCGAGACCAGCAAGGCCACCACGCTGGCGCGCTTCATCTTCGCGCTGGGCATTCGGAATGTCGGTGAGACCACCGCCAAGGATCTGGCGAAGCATTTCGGCTCGCTGGACAGGCTGATCGAGGCGACCGAAGCCGAGCTGCTGGCGGTGCGCGATGTTGGACCGATCGTGGCGCAGTCCATCATCCAGTTTTTCGCCGAATCGCATAACCTGGAAGTGGTCAACAAACTACGTGCGGGCGGCGTGCACTGGCCGGAATCCGCAGGCATGCAACAATCGGCGGGTATCCTTGCGGGCAAGACGCTGGTGCTGACCGGCACGCTGCCGACACTGCCGCGCGAGGTCGCGAAGGAAAAGATCGAGGCCGCGGGCGGCAAGGTGGCAGGATCGGTGTCGAAGAAAACCGACTACGTGGTGGCCGGGGAGGAAGCCGGCAGCAAGCTGGCGAGGGCGCAGGAACTCGGCGTCACCATCCTTGACGAGGCCGGACTGCTGGCCTTGCTGACACCGAATAACAATACCGTGCAGCACACATTGGATTTCTGAACCAAAGGACTTTCAGGGAAGAGACATGCAAAAAGTCAAAAAAGCCGTATTTCCAGTCGCCGGCCTGGGCACCCGTTTTCTGCCCGCCACCAAGGCCAGCCCCAAGGAAATGCTGCCCATCGTCGACAAGCCGCTGATCCAGTACGCGGTTGAAGAGGCCATGGAAGCCGGCATCACCGACATGATCTTCATCAGCAGCCGCACCAAACGCACCGTCGAAGACCACTTCGACAAGGCCTACGAACTGGAAACCGAACTGGCTGCGCGCGGCAAGAATCGCGATCTGGAACTGGTGCAGTCAATCCGGCCGGCCGGCGTCAACTTCATCTACATCCGCCAGGCCGAGGCGCTCGGACTCGGCCATGCCGTGCTATGCGCGCAGCCGGTGGTCGGTAACGAACCCTTTGCCGTCATCCTCGCCGACGACCTGATCGACGGCAGTCCGGCGGTGATGAGGCAGATGGTCGAGCAGTACAATTATTATCAGTGCTCGGTGCTCGGCGTGCAGCAGGTCGCGCCCGAGGAAACCGCGTCCTACGGCATCGTCGACGCCACCCCGATGGCCGAGCGCGTTTCGCGGGTGAACGCCATCGTCGAGAAACCCAAACCCGAAGACGCGCCGTCCACCCTGGGCGTGGTCGGTCGCTACATCCTCACCCCGCGCATCTTTCACCACATTCAGCACCTTAAACCCGGTGCCGGCGGCGAACTGCAGCTCACCGACGCCATCGCGGCCCTGCTCAAGGAACAGCAGGTGCTGGCCTACACCTTCGACGGCATTCGCTACGATTGCGGCAGCAAGCTGGGTTATCTGCAGGCCACCGTCGAATACGCACTCAAGCACAGCGAGGTCAGCGAAGACTTCGCTGCGTACTTGAAGGATCACATTTGCTGAATCCCGCCTGTTCGGCAGGGCTGTGCAACGCAGGCCTACCAAACGGGATGTGCGCCATCGGCAGGGTTTTATGTGCAGAAAGCTTGTGCTGAATCTTGTGTGAAGGGGGATGAATTTCGAACCTTGCGTTTTTTCAACGCGCACTCAAAGCGCGTAAAGTGCGCCCGTCGCAAGCCTGGACCACGCCGACTCCCGCAGCCATGCCTCCAGCTTTTCCACCGGCATCGGTCTGCCCATGAAGTAACCCTGTGAGCAATCGCAGCCGAGTATGCCGAGCGTGTTCCAGGCGCCCTGGGTTTCCACCCCTTCGGCGGTGACCTTGAGTCCCAGGTTGTGCGCGAGGTCGATGGTGGAACGCACGATCACGGCGTCGTTTTCGTTCTCTTCCATATCCATCACAAAGGATTTGTCGATTTTCAGTTCGTCTACCGGGAGGCGCTTTAGATAGGCGAGCGATGAATATCCGGTGCCGAAGTCATCGATGGCGAGCGTCACACCCATGCGGTCGAGTTCGGTGAGGATGGTCAGGCCATCGCTGGGGTTGGCCATGACCGCGCTCTCGGTAATTTCGAGGATGAGGTTTTCCGGGGCCACGCCACTCTCGGCAAGCAGGGCGAGAAGGCTGGCGGGCAGTTCCATGTCGTGCAGGTTGCGCGCGGAGAGGTTGACTGCCATGGTCAGATCGTAACCCTGCCGATGCAGCGCCACCAGCTGGGTCAGCGCAGTCTTCAGCACCCAGTGGGTGAGGGGGCCGATCAGGCCCGCATCTTCCGCCAGGGGGATGAATTTGTCCGGCACGAGGAAGCCGCGCTGCGGATGGTTCCAGCGCACCAGTGCCTCGAGGCCCACCACGCGCTGGCTGCGATGGTCGATTTGCGGCTGGTAGTACAGGCTCAACTGATCCGAATGGATGGCCTCGCGCAACTCGCTCTTGAGCGAGAGATCGCTGCGGCTGGTGCGCTCCTGATCGGGTGCAAACAGTGCATAGCCCTTGCCTGCGCGTTTCGCAACATACATCGCGATGTCGGCGCAACGAATCAGCCCGCTGGCATCGCTGCACTGGGAGGGGTACAGCGATACGCCCAGGCTCGCGCCGATGTCGATGCTCTGGTTTTGCCAGTGAAAGGGCTTGTCCAGGGTGGCGAGCAGTTTGTTAGCGATCGCCGGGACGCCTTCTGGATCCAGGCCATGGATCAGCACCACATACTCGTCGCCGCCCAGCCGCGCCACGGTGTCTTCGGCGCGTACCGCTTCCTTCAAGCGGCGCCCGACTTCCCGCAGCAGTTCGTCGCCCACGTTGTGGCCAAGGGTGTCGTTGACTTCCTTGAACTGGTCCAGGTCCATCAGGGCCACCCCAAACGACGTTTGAGCGCGCCTGGACAGTTCGATCTCGTGCTCGAGCCGGTCATGCAACAGGGAGCGGTTGGCCAAGCCGGTCAGCGGGTCATACATCGCCTGGGAAGCGAGTTGCCTGGCCTGGCGTGTCACCCGCCGGCTGACAAACCCGGCAATCGTCATCCCCATCAGCAGCGCTGCCGTGCCCAGCCCCAGCATCAGGTTGCGCACGCGGGCATACGAGGTTTCGGCATTGCGCACCGCAGTGGCTGTCTGCTGGCGCTGCAGGTCAAGCAAGGCACTGACCTGATCGGCGATGGCGCGCTGTCTGGGCATGGCCACGCTGCGTATCTGGTCGAAGATTGCCGCCTGGTCGTCGATGAAGGTGGACATTTCCACCACGGCCTGCACCTTGGGGTTGGCCTCGACGGTCAGTTTGCGAATGCGGGCCAGGATCTGGCTTTCTTCCGGGCTGAGCGGCATGTGCTCGAGGCGATCCCGCGCCTGGATATAAAGGGTGCCTTGGGAATTGAAGCGCTGAATCTCGCCATCCTTGTCGAACGGGTCGGCGAGAATGGGCAGGGCGTGCATGGAGAGCGCGCGCTCGCGCAGCGCGCTGTGCATCTCCGTGGCAAGTTCGGTCTTGACGTTGTTGATCTGGGCGATGTCCTTCAGGCGCTGGTTGGCTTCGGCCACATAGCGCAAGCCGATCGCACTGAGCGCGACCATCAGGGCGAGCACGACGATAAAGCCAATCCCGATCCGGACACCCATCCCAAGGTATTGCGTGCGCTGCATCATCTTTTCAGCTAGTTAGCCATGTTTGGGATACGGGGGTGTGGCTTTGTTATCGGTATTGGACTGGCGCACTTTAATCAACCCGCGCTGGCGGCGAAAAACGGGCCTGCGCACGGTGAAAGGGGCCGGCCAAACAGCATTGGCACGCATGCCAGCCCCGGGTGTTGATGACCTTACGTTTAATCAACCTGCAACAGGGGGCAGGTTTTGCCCTGGCGGCCATCCGTCTCTTGAGGGCGCCGGCCCGGCAACGAGACGGCTAGCATTCTAAGGTGGCGTTGCCATGCAGCCAGACCGCGGCTTCCAGCGCATCGCCCGCTGCCATCCCCTGGCCCAGCAGCGCGGCCAGCATGCCGGTGAGGCGGTCGCCAGAACCGGCCTGGGCGAGCCAGGGGCCGCCGCTGGTGTTGATGGCGTAGCGGCCGTCGGGGTGGGCGATCACGGTGCCGGCCCCCTTGAGCGCGATCCCTGCACGATAGTTCATGCTCAGATTGCGCGCGGCCCCGATGCGGTTCGCCTGTATATCCGCCGCGCTCATGCCGAGCAGGCGCGCGGCTTCGCCGGGGTGCGGGGTGAGC
>DATMWS010000248.1:0-27348 GCA_035562135.1 Thiobacillus sp.
CCGTCAAGTTCACCGTCAGCGGCCGTGTGACGCTGCACCTGCGCCATCAGCGCGAAATGGCTTTTTTCTCCATCGAGGACACCGGGCCGGGAATCACCCCGGAAGAAGTCGGCAACATCTTCGAGCCCTTTTCCCGCGGCAGCGCGGCCCACGTCGGCGCAACGGGCGGCACCGGCCTGGGGCTGACGATTGCCCGGATGCTGACCGACCTGATGGGGGGCGAGTTGAGCGTGGCGGGCAGGCCGGGGGAGGGGAGCCGGTTCGATGTCCGGCTCTTCCTGCCACGACTGCATGCGGAACAGCTCGTGAAGGAGCAACCCCTGGCGCAGCGCATCGGCTACGTCGGCGTGCGCCGCCGCATTCTGGTGGTGGACAACGAAGCCGTGGATCGGGAGCTGCTGATCAATATCCTGACGCCCCTGGGGTTCGAGGTGGCCCAGGTGTCCTCCGGGCAGCAATGCCTGGCGGCCATTCCCGGATTTTCGCCCCACGTGATTTTCATGGACCTGGCCATGCCCGGCATGGACGGCTGGGAGACCTTGCGCCGACTCCGCACGGGCGGGATGACGGACGCCGAGATCGCCATCATTTCGGCCAACGCCTTCGAGAAGGGCGCGGAGAACGACGCGGGCATCGCCGGCGAGGACTTCATCACCAAGCCGTTCCGCGTCGACGAGCTGCTGGACTGGCTCGGCAAGCGCCTCAACCTGGAATGGATCCGGGCGGACATCCCGCGCCAGGCCGCCCCGCCGCCCGGCCTTCCCACCCAGCCCATCGTGCCGCCCGGCCCGGAGCAGGTGAGCGGCCTGCGGGAGATGATCGACCTGGGCTACATGCGCGGCATCCTGAAAAAGCTCGACGAGATCGAGCAACTGGCCCCGGTTCATGCCGAGTTCGTCCAGGTGATGCGGGTGCTGGCCCGGCGATTCCAGTTCGAGGCGATGAAGGAAATCCTGCGAAAGAGCACCGATGCCGGCCATTGACCGAATGAACGAGGACGTCGTCCTGATCGTGGACGATGTGCCCGAGAACCTGTCCCTGCTCTACGACGCGCTGGACGAGGCCGGCTATGCGGTGCTGGTCGCCACCAACGGCGAAAGCGCCCTGCAGCGCGCGCGCCAGAGCCTGCCCGACGTCATCCTGCTCGACGCCGTCATGCCTGGCATGGACGGCTTCGAGGTGGCTCGCCACCTGAAGGCCGACCCGGTCACCGAGCCGATTCCGATCATCTTCATGACCGGGCTGACCGACGCCGAGCACGTGGTGGCGGCGTTTGCCGCAGGCAGTTCCGACTACGTCACCAAGCCCATTCGCCCCTCCGAAGTGCTGGCGCGCATTGCGGCCCACGTGCAGAGCGCCCGCCAGACGCAACAGGCGCGCAGCGTGCTGGACGCATACGGCCAGGCCTGCGTATCGGTGCGGCCCACCGATGGCGCGCTGCTGTGGCAAACCCCGCTGGCGCGAACCCTGCTGCAGAAATATGGCGGCGAGGATGAACACCGGCTGGTCGCGCCCATACACGCATGGCTGCAAGCCGCGCTCACCAAACCCCAACCCCCCGCACCCCTGGAAATCGGGGGAGACGAAGGCCGGATGGTCTGCGCCCTGCATGGCCGCACCGATGAAGGGGAGTGCCTGCTGGTCCTGCACGAGGAAAGCGACGTCGCCATCACGAAAGTCCTGGTGGATTCGTTCAGGCTCACCCTGCGCGAAGCCGAGGTGCTGTACTGGGTGATCCACGGCAAGACCAACCGCGATATCGGCGACATCCTGGGCATCAGCCACCGCACGATCAACAAGCACATGGACAATTTGTTCGAGAAGCTGGGCGTGGAAACCCGGACGGCCGCAGCGGCGCTGGCGATGCGGCGCCTGCAGATGCCTGCGCAGGCATGAGCGAAAAAGCCCTGAGCGAGGTTTCGCTCAGGGCTGGGGAATTGGCTGCCCCAAGACCCTACCCCCCACTCAGCGCCTGGAATATGTAGAGGGTCGCATCCTCAGGCACATGATCAGAGAGGTTTTTTCGATCGATCACATTGGTGTCGTTGAGGCTGATATTGACGTGTCGGCGTAGTGCTCCATGTTCGTCGAGCACGTAATCGGAGAATCCTGGGGCCAGCTCGTCAACCGCGCGCAGGACTTCTGCTACCGAGCCTGCCGGCACCCGTATCGTGCGGTTCTCGAGCGCCGGAAAAAAGCGGTACAGATGCGGGGTCATTTCCACCGTAGGCATGTTGCTCAGCCGAATCGAACCGAATATACCGGCGGGAAGTTTTGGCCCAGGCATCGCCAGGTTTCGCCGCGGTCTTCCGAAAGGTAGACGTTGCCGGTCGTGCTGCCGAAACACAGGCTATCGCCGGATACGTCGAGACCATGCCTCAGCACGATGTCATAGGCGTTTTCCTGCGGCAGGCCGTTGCGGAAGGATTGCCACGATTGCCCGCCGTCCGTGGTCCGTGCGACGAACAAGCCGCCGCCGATGGCCATGCGCTCCATGTCCGCGCGCGCGGGAACGACCCACGCGGTGCGCCCGTCATGTGCGTCGACAGCGATGGGGAAGCCAAAATGCACGCCGGCATCGGGCATGCTGACTTTGTTCCATTTCAGCGCGCCGTCACTGCTATAAAACACACCGCAGTGATTCTGCTGCCAGAGATGCTCCGGCTGCCCCGGACATCCGGTCACGAAATGTGGATCGTGCCCCCACTCCGCTTCCGGATTCGGCATGTAATCGTTCAACATGCCGCGATTGCGTCCCGTCCAGGATAGTCCTCCATCGGTGGTCTCCAGCACGCCTGCGGAGGACACCGCGATGTGCATATGCAGTGGATCGCGCGGGTCAACGACGATTGAATGAATGCCAGGCTCGAACACGCCGTAGTCAATGCTGGCCGGCGTACCCCCCCACTGGTTCTCGCTTGTCGCCTCGCCGGCGAACAGATCGCCGCCCCGGCTTTCATGGTTCCAAAGGGGTCGGTTGAGCGCCCAGTTGTCTCCGCCATCATCGCTGACGAACAAGCCGCCGGGGATCGTGCCGGCATACAGCCTGCCGGGTTGCCCGGCAGTGCCGAACGCCAGATTCCAGATCTTGAAAACGGTCGCGTCCTTGTACTCGGGCTGTCCCACAGGAGCCTCCGGGTCGAAATCTGGCGTAGGCAGGTATTTAACGATGTAGCGCGCGTCCTCTGGATATTTCAAGGACAACACGTCCTCCCATGTCGTGCCGCCGTCGCGTGAACGTGACAACTTGGGCCCCCAGTGGCCGTGATCAAGGGAAGCCCACAAGGACCCGTTACGCGGGTCGCGCGCCGCGTAGCACACGGGTATACCCGCATGCTCGATGGGCCGAGGTGTCCAGGTGGAATTCGAACGATCAAAAATGACGGTACCCTTGCGCGTACCGAGCAGAATCATGTTTGACATAAATTTGACCTCAGACTAGTTCACGCTGCGTGCCAGCACCCACTACCCACATTCAATCACCGCTTAACTACCTCTTGAATCAGCATAATCGGAGGTTGGATTTATTCAATGCGTGCGGCCCACAGGAGGGCATCGTGGATGCGTGCAATCGGCCAACAGCACAAGTTCTGACTTAGACGGGCGACCGTCTCTTGTTCGGCCTAAGCAGCCGTTGAGGAGATCCGACCCAGGCCCCTTTAACCAAAGACTTCCCCCAATAATTGGTTCCTGACTCATTTAATTATTCAGTCGGAATGATCACTTGATTTAAATGTATTAATTTTTATCAAGTCGTCCTCTACTTTTACCGAAGAGATGAAACCTTTTGTTTCTAAAAGTCTGGCAAATGAGAGATTCATCTCATTATTGTCAAGTCTTGGGCGTTTCCCATAAACCGATATTTCGCTAAATGGCTCCGGTAAATCAGCAAGAACCGCCATAGCCTTATTCTCATCCCAAGTCGAAAGGCACTTCATAAGAAGTCGAATTGAATCCGCAGATGTACGTGCATTGACTATTGCTGATGATAAAACAGTGTCGTCAAACTCTGAGCAATCTGCTTCATCAGATACAAGCAACCCTGCGATTAGGCGAGATAGTTGTTTGCTTTTTGCTGCACCTGATGGCGTGACATCAAGGCTTACAGTGATTTTGTTTTTTTGGCTTATTTCACTAGCAAGAAGCAATTCACGGACGTCATCACTAATTAGATATTTCTCTTTTGCTTGCATAAACGCATCGATATTTTTACTGATTAATATCGCGGTAAGTTGGTTGTCATTAGCATTAGCAGCAAAAACAAAGGTCTTTTCAGTGAGTATTACTTTTCCTTCGTTCGCAAGAATTTCAATCTTTTCATTTGAAATACCCGTCGGGAACTCAATGTATTGATAAGGAAGGCATTTTATAAGTTTGCTGTAGTCAGAGTCGTTTATTTCGTTGTTTTTCAGAATGAAACTGGACAATGATTGACTACTTTCTTCGCCAATATCCGACTTCGAAATCATACGGCTTGAAAGGGAGGAGACAATATTCTGTCGCCCAAATAGGTTGGTCAAAACAGCCTTGTCACTATCTTCATGACTAAAATACTTTGAAATATTTTGCCAGGAGATGGCAATCTTTTCTTCTAGTAACAAGTGTGACCAGAGACTTTGGGGAATCCTTTCAAATGTCTCAAATACGTAGTTCTGCTTTGAAATAATCTTTTTCTTTAGGTCGTCATCAATCGATTCATGATTAATGATTGCCAAAATGGCCTCTTCACTCTCATCCGAATTATCGGGAAGGGCAAGGACAACTTTTTCAATGTAGTCCGGTAAATTCTGTTCAACATAATCTTTCAGAGTTTTGGTGCCCGCAGCCAATATCGATGTGTAATTTGCCTTTTCAGGTTTCAAGGTAACGGCACTTCGTGCATCGGCAAATCTCGCGAGAATAAAATTCACATTCTGAGAGTTAATTGCATAAAGGGATTCTTCGCAGGAAAAATTAATCAATGCGTCATTTGCTTCTAACGAAGGCAAATCGTCGAAGCGCACATGTAGTTTCTTAAGAAAATCGTAGTTGTCAGGCAACTGGAGGTCAGACGCGAGAACAAGAGCCCCATATTCAGAGAGGTACTTTGTGAGCACCTTTGCTTTGTTCATTTTTTCGCTTACATATTCAGCCTCAACAAATCTAAAAATATAGGATAAATGCTCTGTCCCTTTCTCCGGGAACCATGCTGATGTTCCCGCATAGTCAGGCCACTCCAGACTCAAGGAGCGGATTAACCTATCAAGATATTTTCCAGTATAAAAATAAGTCGTGAAAAATCCGTCTGACTGGTTGAAGTTTTTAGATATGTAGCGCATCGCCGACTTGATGCGTTTTTCGTTTGTCGCTTCATTTTCAAGTAGATAGTCTATAAGCGTGGCATTTAACACATATTCACGTTCAAAATCTTCCTCGCGAATGTTTGCACAAATTTCTTTTGGATTATCTATCTTTTGATTTGGATTGGCCGGTTTGAAATTACGGATAGTGAGAATGAAATCTTGATCGATTTTGGTTAAACGACCTTCATGGAAAGTTGAGATATAAAGATAGTAGTTGTCATCAAGATACCCCTCTCTGACCAGATAAGTGAGCAGTTCGCTGTCTGTGATGTTGCAATCTTCAATTAACTTTTCGAGTTTAATCCCACTGCTTTGTAAGATTTCGAAAAAACGTTTATGCGGAACTTCAGCGATCTCTTTTTCAAGTCGCAGAATTTCTTTCTGTAACTCGTTTTTCTTCTGTATTGATTTGTTCTTGATGTTTTCTACCCTGCTCAAGAATGTCGCATTCGGATTAATTTCTTCTTCAATTTCTGAAAATGACTTACCTGTTGGAAAAAGGTAACGGTTGTTGTATTGGTTATGAATGATTAACTGTATGTTTTTTTCAGAAATAATTGGTTCTAATTGCTCGATCGTTTTAATTTGTGAGAACCCAAATTGGGTGCCACCGGATACGATGCCGAATAATGAATTGTTGGAAGCTGTAGTAATAGCAATATGGCCGATATATGCACTTATCAGTTCATGGACACTCCCTAAGTTTTCAGTGTCCGCCAATTTAATTTGCGATCTAAGCTTGTCCACTTGTTCTTTTAAGTGGTCTATTGATTGCTGTCTGAGATCCGATCTTGTGTCGCAAATTCTAAAGAGAGCGCCTTTTTTATAAGGGAGATTCTCGAAATCATTCGGATACACATTTTTGTAAATCATCATCGCAAGAAGCTTAGTAACATCTAGACTCTTGCTTTTGAGGTGTTCGTAATAGATTACGAACTCGTTGAAGATATTGTGAATAAGCCGTAAATCGTCAATGTAAAATGAGACCTCTCGTAGAAACTGAGGGTTTACTGATTTTTCAAAATCAAGTTCCTTTAAACGCTTCTGCATCTTATCCAGCGAATTCGTACGATTAATAATCGGTACCACTGGAATAATGAAATCAAAGAACTTTGCACGATTTTTGTGAACAAACATGTCATCCTTAAGCGCGTATAGAAACTTTATTGGACGACTGGTCTTGTTGAGATTGTTATCGTTTATGAGTTTGTTAATCTCCCTAAGTTTTACAAATATCTCTGGCTCATTGAATCTATCAAGATCTTCTAGGACAACCACGTCGTATTTGGTCACCTGAAAGAAGTAGATGATTTCATCAAGATGACGATTCAAGATTGAGTTTTCAGAAGGTTCATCTGCCTCAATTTCCGCGTTCATCAGAGAAACCTTCTTGAATGAAATACCAAAAGAGGCTTTGTAAATATCAGAAATAATGACTACCGGGATGGAAATTACAAAATCAACAAGCGGAATTAAAGAATAAGATTCAAGAGGCAAAATCTCATTTCGATAGCGATATAGAAAAAATGCAGCTACAGCCCATAGCACTAAAAGCAGGGATTTGAGCAATGGCTGTGAAGGAGTTGTAATTCGCTTGAAGCGGGAATATGGCAATGTATTAGCGTCTGCGCCATATAGCATCTGTTGAAGGATACTTCTTTCAATTAATACTGTATTTACAGGAACATTTTCTTCTTCTTTGAAAGATGCCAACGAGATATTTAAGAATTTGTAGTTTTTGTTGTTTTTTTCAAAGGTTTGAATGATGCTGCTTTTTCCGGACCCATATGGCCCTGTAAGTGCAATGTTTTTGATCCTGGGTTTTTCAAATGCAAAAGTGAGCGCTTTTGTATAATTTCCTTCCTCATCTGCGTCATCAACGGGTGATAGATCGGTGAAAGGAGAACTTCCTCTATCATCAGAGAGCTTTCCCCAACTCTTAAAAAGCCAATTAATGAATTGGTTAAGCTTCATCTTTTTCCTCTGCAAGCTCTTTAAGTAATAAATGATAGATAGACTCAGTTTGATCTAAGATACCCCCAAACTGGGAAAAATACTTACTACGAACACGTAGTCGAGGATCTTACATTCAGAAGCGACTGTTTTGCTGAAGATGATAATGACTGCTTTGGCCGAGGACGCGACGGTCGACTCCCCAGCCATGACAGGCAGGTCGTCGGCCAAAGCGGTCTTACGCCCAGCAAGGCAAGTGTGTCGGCTCGCGGCACCTTAGCGGTCGGAAGGACACCGTGACCATTGGTTGTATCGGTAGTTTTGATAAGCACTCAATTCTGTCACCATTCGCAACATGGCAAAAATCGGCCGAAATGAAAAATGTCCGTGTGATAGCGGAAAGAAGTACAAGCTCTGCCACGGCTCGGTTACATATCAGGAGCAACTGCAGGCCTCAATAGCCCCAATGCACAAGCGTTCTGAAGCTATCTTGGTGCAAAGACAACGCCAGCAAGGCCTAGGCAAACCCATCATCTCGGCTGAAACAAGTAGTGGCCATCGCCTTGTTGCCGTAAAAAACCGCTTGCTGCACTCCAAGGGCTGGAAAACTTTCCCCGACTTTCTCGGCGACTACATCAAGATGGTGCTAGATCCCAATTGGGGCAAAGCCGAACTCGCCAAGCCTGCTGACGAACGGCATCCAATTTTGAATTGGTATCAGAAGGTTTGCGCCCACCAGAAAACATATATTACTGAGCCAGGGAAAGTATCAAGCGCTCCTATGACCGGTGCTGTGGCCGCGTACATGCGTCTTGCTTATGATCTGTACGCCCTAGATCACAATGCAGAGCTACAAAAGAAGCTGGTCGCCCGTTTACGTAATTACGACAACTTTGAAGGCGCGCGGTATGAAATATTTGTTGCCGCGATGCTCATAAGAGCTGGGTTCGAAATTGAATTCGAGGATGAGGACGATCGCACAACCTCACACTGTGAATTTACTGCCACTTTCACCAGAACCGGTCGGCAATTTTCTGTAGAGGCAAAACATCGTGCTGGCGCCAAGCTCCGCATGGGACACCTTCTCATCAGCGCTCTAGCCAAACACGCGGCTCATCCGCGAATTGTGTTCATTGATATCAACGTCCCAGACGACGGCAGTGAGGCTGGTGGCCCAGCCAATATGAATTCGGCTATTCGAAAGCTGCGCGCTTTCGAAGGCAAGCTAATCAATGGACAGCCATTGCCTTCGGCTTATCTGATTGTTACCAATACACCATGGCAACATCACCTGGATACAACATCTTTTCGCACTGGTTTTGATATCGATGGCTTTCAGATTCCCGACTTTAAAGCAGGCGTGCCGGCACCAAGCCTACGAGCGGCAATTGAGGCCAGAGAGCGCTATATAGAGATGCATGAGCTCATACAGTCGATTAAAGATCATAGCGAAATCCCTATTACTTTCGATGGCGAGATTCCTGAGTTTGCGTTTAATGAAGGCTTGCCTCGGTTGCTGATTGGGCAGTATTACCTAGTACCGGACGAAGGCGGTAATGAGCGCCCGGGAAAACTGACAACCGCGACAGTGATGGAGGCGGAGAAGAAAGCCTTCTGTGGCCTCACGCTAGACAATGGCAAAGGAATCATCTGTACGTGGCCACTTTCCGATTTGGAGATGGCAGCGTGGCGCAGGCATCCAGATACATTCTTTGGAGAGGTTGGGCAGCGCACGACCAAAGCAAATACTCCGTTAGAGTTGTACGACTTTTTCTTCAAAAGCTATCGCGACACCCCCAAAGAGCGTTTGCTTGAATTTATGGCGGGGGCATCTGACTTTACCGAACTGGCCAAACTAGATCAGGCCAAGTTAGCCAGTATTTTTGCCGAGCGGTGCGTCAATGGTGCCCTAGCTTCTAAATAATGAGCCTCGCAAAAATTGAGGCTCGATTAGTGTCATGTTTCAATGTCTGGGGTCCGCTATTTGTGGCCCTGAATGTCACATAAGGGTCGGGAGTATGCGTTCTACGTACTTGGAAGCAGACATTCGGCGTGACTGACTGGTAGCCGACCGCTCAAGAGCAGTGAACGGACACACTTGCCTTGCTGGGCGTAAGACCGCTTCGGCCGATGACCTGACGGCCGCAGTGATTGGCCTGACCGTCTGTTCATGGCCCGATTTCTGTCGGACGGAGCGAGGACCAACTTCCCCTGTTTGTCAGGCAAGCCTGTATTTCACAATTGCGCGAATTCTATTTCGCCCGCAACCCGCTCCACCCCTTGTCCTTCATGCACAGCAGCAGGCCTCGGGTGGCCGATTGGGTCTGGCTGTCTGGCCGGTGTACTTCACCCAGTTTCTCCACGCATGCATCCGTGTCGGCTTTCAGGCTGGCAGCGCCGCTGCCGGTTTTCCACCATGAGCTTACCTTGAAGGTGTCCGTCATCTCGGGCGTTCTTTTCACGGCTGTCGCGGTTTGGGTGGCGCCGGGCGTGGCGCTGGCTGCGTTTTCGATTCTGCGGTCGCTGGGGATGACTGACGCTTCCACGACGGGGTCTGCATCCAGGGGTTCCATCCTGCTCAGGTTTTGAACGACCCACCCGCGATCGGCCATGCATTTCTCGACCGCTGCCGGATCCGGCCCTTTTTCGCGGCAGGATTTTTTTGCCGCTTCCAGATCGCTCGAACTGGCGCCGCGCTTGTAGGCAATCTCGCCGCAGCCGCTGAGCAGCA
Source organism: Thiobacillus sp. (assembly GCA_035562135.1). Lineage (GTDB taxonomy): Bacteria > Pseudomonadota > Gammaproteobacteria > Burkholderiales > Thiobacillaceae > Thiobacillus. The sequence continues at coordinate 10,027 of DATMWS010000248.1, forward strand.
CTGCAAGCAGCAGCAGGATGCCGCCGCTGCAATGCGTTTTTGTTTGAGCAAAATCGATCATCACCCGTCCCGGACGCTTCCGCGTGTGTCATTCAACGCGGCAAAAGGTAGCACCTGCCCGGGCCATCGGTCACTGGGTCGGTGTACGTCAGATGACTTATTTCATCCCCCTAAGCTGCTCGCTAACCTGAGCCCGTGTTCCAAGCCTTAAGGAAGCCCTGAACAAGTCGTCACCCCGGCGAAAGCCGGGGTCCAGATGCTTGATAACTGGATTCCGGCGTGCGCCGGAATGACGAACGTGGACTTGTTCAGGACTTCCTTAAGGCGATCGAGCGGCCGGCGTGCAATCGGCCGCTTCGGTTGGGTGACGATTATTTAATCAAAGGGGATGGGAAATGACATTTGAAATCAAGAGAAAGCAGCTGGTGACGGCTGTTGCCGCAGCGCTGATGCTGCCGGCAATGCACGCCCATGCCGGCGGCACGATCACATTCGGCGAGGACAAGTCGGTCAGCATCGGCCTCGGGATGCGCGGCAGCTTCAGTAGTGTCGAAGATGCGGCTCCCAGCGGCACGTCGCGCTCGCAGGACTTCAGCCTGGACAGCGCCCGCATCTATTTGTCGGGCTCGTTGAACAAGTACATCAAGGGCATGCTCAACACGGAAAAGGATATTGCCGGCCAGGGGTTCCAGGCCATCGACGCCAACGTCCAGATCGCCATCACGCCCGGCTTGACCATCTGGGCCGGACGTTTCCTCTCTCCCAGCGACCGCGCCAACATGGCCGGCCCGTATTACTCGCTGGGCGGCGGCTACTGGTCGGGCATCGCTTCGCGCTACGGCTACAACGGCGGCTACATCGGGCGTGACGACGGTGTGGCGGTGGTGGGCAGCTTGATGGACGGCAAGCTCGCCTATGCTTTCGGCGCGTTCGAGGGCGCGACCGCGTTCCAGATCGCTCCGGTCACGGTCGGCACCCGCACCGGTTCGGACGGCCTGATGTACGCCGGCCGGCTTCAGTTTGATTTCTGGGACGCGGAACCGGGCTACTACGGCACGGGTAACTACCTGGGCGGCAAAGACATCCTGGCCATCGGCATCGCCGGCCGGTCCCAGAAGAACGGGGCTTTCTCGACCATCGCGACGGGCGACTACGCGTCCTACAGCGTGGATTTCCTGCTGGAAAAGAAAGGCGTGGGGCCGGGCGCACTGTCGATCGAGGCGGCAGCGTATGACTACGACACCAGCGACGTCTTCCTCAGCGAACAGGGCACGGCGTATTCGGCCGGGGTGGGTTACATCTTCGACCAGAAGGTGGGCTGGGGACAGTTGCAGCCCTTTGTCCGCTACCAGAAGTTCAGCCCCGACACCGACATCGACACCAAAAAGTATGACGTGGGCGTCAATTACATCATCGACGGCTACAACGCTCAGGTCAGCGGGGTTTACTCGAATACGGACGTGACCGGCGCAAGCGACGTGGATGCATTCACCGTCGCAATGCAGTTCCAGTTCTGATTGACCGGCAGGCGCGCAGCCGGTGCCGCGCGCCTCGCATTGACTCGTTTCCCTTTATTTCCAACAGGAGTTCACCATGCAAACTCGTCGCAATTTTCTGAAAATGACCGTGCTCTCGAGCCTGATGACCTTGTCGGGCCTGGCCAGCGTCTCGGCTCTGGCCGCCGACACCATCAAGGTCGGCATCCTGCATTCTCTGTCCGGCACCATGGCCATTTCCGAAACGGCGCTGAAGGAAACCGCGCTGATGACGATCGACGAAATCAACAAGGCCGGCGGCGTCATGGGCAAGAAGCTCGAGCCGGTGGTGGTCGATCCCGCCTCCAACTGGCCGTTGTTCGCCGAGAAGTCGCGCCAGTTGCTGTCGAAGGACAAGGTCGACGTGGTGTTCGGCTGCTGGACCTCGGTGTCGCGCAAGTCGGTGCTGCCGGTGTTCAAGGAACTGAACGGCCTGCTGTTCTACCCGGTGCAGTACGAAGGCGAGGAGCTGGAGAAGAACGTGTTCTACACCGGCGCGGCGCCGAACCAGCAGGCCATCCCGGCGGTGGAATACCTGATGAGCAAGGACGGCGGCTCTGCCAAGCGCTGGGTGCTGCTGGGCACCGACTACGTGTATCCGCGCACCACCAACAAGATCCTGCGTGCCTTCCTGAAATCCAAGGGGGTTGCCGAGGCCGACATCATGGAGGAGTACACCCCGTTCGGCCATAGCGACTACCAGACCATCATCGCCAAGATCAAGAAGTTCGCCGGCGAGGGCAAGAAGACCGCGGTGGTATCGACCATCAACGGCGACTCCAACGTGCCCTTCTACAAGGAACTCGGCAACGCCGGCCTGAAGGCGACCGACGTGCCGGTGGTGGCGTTCTCGGTGGGCGAGGAGGAACTGCGCGGCGTCGACACCAAGCCGCTGGTGGGCCACCTGGCGGCCTGGAACTACTTCGAGTCGATCAAGAATCCGGAGAACACCAAGTTCATCAAGATGTACCGCGACTGGGCCAAGAAGCAGAAGCTGCCCAATGCCGATTCGGTGGTGACCAACGACCCGATGGAGGCGACCTACATCGGCATCCACATGTGGAAGCAGGCCGTCGAAAAAGCCAAGTCCACCGATGTCGACAAGGTCATCGCCGCGATGGGCGGACAAACCTTCAAGGCGCCGGATGGCTTCGTCGTCAAGATGGACGAAAAAAACCATCACCTGCACAAGCCGGTGTTCATCGGCGAAGTGAAGGCTGACGGCCAGTTCAACGTGGTGTGGAAGACCAAGGGCCCGGTTCGCGCCCAGCCGTGGAGCCCGTACATCCCCGGCAACGACAAGAAGAAGGACGTGCCGGACAGCAAGTAAACCAGGCTTTGGCGCTCTCCTTCAGGAGGGCGTCATTCCCGCGCACGTGGCTGGGTGGCAAACCGCCGCGCCGCCGCCTTCGCGGGAATGACGGAAACGCACATCATGAAACGCATCTTCCTTATCCTGCTGCTCAGCGCGTTGCCGAGTCTGAACGCGCTGGCCGCGCTTGATCCTGCGCTCGTAAAGCAACTGGCGGCGGAGGATTCCGACGCCAAGATCGCCGCCATCCAGCAACTCGGCGTCAGCGCCAGTCCGGACGCCGCCAAAGTGCTCAAGGCGATGTCCGATGACGAACTGCTGCTGGCGGGTGAAACCGTATTCCGCTTCGAGGGCGAGCAGGCCGTGGATGCCGCCAGCGGCGCGGCCATCCAGCCGGTGCCCGAGACCTACGAGTCCATCACCGTCAACAACCGGGTGCGTTCCGTACTCTCCAATGCACTGGCCGCGCTGAAGCTGTACGACCCGGACCGCGCCGTGCGCCTGGCAGCGGTAACGGAACTGCAGAGCAATGCCGGCATCGAGATGGCGCCCATCCTGGCCGGTGCGCTCGCAAAGGAAACCGATGCGGAAATCCTGGCTTTGCTGAAGCAGGCACACGCCCAGGCCAACCTGGCGAATCCCGATGCCGCCGCACGTCTGGCGGCGGTGAAATCACTGGCAGAAAGCGCCAGCCCGGCGACCCGTGGCCTGCTGTTACCGCTGGTGGAAACCGCCAACGAGCCGGATGCGGCAGTGCGCAAGGCGGCCGCGCAGGCCGTCGAGGCCATCGAAGCGCGCCTGGCCTTCGGCGAAATCCTGGGCCAGGTCTTCAGCGGCCTGTCGCTCGGCAGCATCCTGCTGCTGGCCGCGCTGGGCCTGGCCATCACTTACGGCGTGATGGGCGTCATCAACATGGCGCACGGCGAACTGCTGATGGTCGGCGCCTACGCCACGTATTTCATGCAGACGCTGTTTCGCGCGTATCTGCCGGAATACGTTGACTGGTATTTGCTGGCGGCCATTCCGGTCGCCTTCCTGGCCGCCGCGCTGGTGGGCATGCTGCTGGAGCGCACGGTGATCCGCCGCCTCTATGGCCGGCCGCTGGAAACCCTGCTCGCCACCTGGGGCCTGAGTCTGATCCTGATCCAGGCGGCACGCATGCTGTTCGGCGCGCAGAACGTGGAAGTCGCCAACCCGACCTGGATGTCGGGCGGCGTCGAGATCATGGCCGGACTGGTGCTGCCATTGAACCGCATCGTCATCATCGGCTTCACCCTGTTCGTGCTGACCCTGATGTGGGTGCTGATGCAGAAGACCCGGCTGGGCCTGTTCGTGCGCGCCGTGACGCAGAACCGGCCGATGGCGGGCTGCGTCGGCGTGCCCACGGCGCGGGTGGACACCCTGGCATTCGGTCTGGGCGCCGGCATCGCGGGTCTGGGCGGCGTGGCGCTGTCGCAGATCGCCAACGTCGGTCCGGACATGGGGCAGGGCTATATCGTCGATTCCTTCCTGGTGGTGGTGCTGGGCGGCGTCGGCCAGCTGGCCGGCGCGGTGTGGGCAGCGCTCGGCCTGGGCGTGGTAACCAAGTTCCTGGAAGGCTGGTCCGGCGCGGTGATCGCCAAGATCGTGGTGCTGGTCATCGTCATCGTCTTCATCCAGAAACGGCCGCAGGGCTTGTTCGCCCTCAAGGGCCGGTTCGTGGACAACTGATATGCGCACCCCGTTCACGCTCCGCTTCCTCGCCGCCATGCCCCGTTCGGGCTGGATCGCCATGGGCATCTTCGCCCTCATCACAATGGTGCTGATGCCGGCGCTGCATCTGTTCGTGCCCGAGAACAGCCCCTTCCATGTGTCCAACTATGCCATCACCCTCGGCGGCAAGATCATGTGCTACGCCATCGTCGCCGTGGCGATGGATCTGGTCTGGGGCTATGCCGGCATCCTCTCGCTGGGGCACGGCGTGTTCTTCGCGCTGGGCGGCTACGCCTTCGGCATGTATCTGATGCGCGAAATCGGCACCGACGGCTCCTACCATTCCCATCTGCCGGACTTCATGGTGTTCCTCGACTGGAAGGAACTGCCCTGGTACTGGGCCGGTTCCGATTCCTTCCTCTGGGCCTTGTTCCTGGTGGTGGCCGTGCCTGCCCTGGTGGCGTATGTCTTCGGTTATTTCGCCTTCCGCTCGCGCATCAAGGGCGTGTACTTCTCCATCATCACCCAGGCGCTCACCTTCGCCGCGATGCTGCTTTTCTTCCGCAACGAAACCGGCTTCGGCGGCAACAACGGCTTCACCGATTTCAAGCGCATCCTGGGTCACGACATCACCTCGCCGGAAATGCGGGCGACGCTGTTCGCGCTGTCCGCCCTGGTGCTGATGCTGACCCTGTTCGTCGGGCGCTATCTGGCCGCGTCGAAATTTGGCCGCGTGCTGACAGCGATCCGCGATGCCGAATCGCGCGTCATGTTCATCGGCTACAACCCGCTGCACTACAAGCTGTTCATCTGGACCGTGTCCGCGATGCTGTGCGGCATCGCCGGCGCCCTCTACGTGCCGCAGGTCGGCATCATCAACCCGGGGGAAATGTCGCCGGCCAATTCCATCGAAATCGCCATCTGGGTGGCGGTGGGCGGACGCGGCACCCTGATCGGCCCGGTCATCGGCGCGGGCCTGGTCAACGCCTTCAAGAGCTACTTCACCGTCGCCTTCCCGGAATACTGGCTGTTCTTCCTGGGCGCGCTGTTCGTCGGGGTGACGCTGTGGCTGCCCGAGGGCGTGGTGGGCTTGTGGAAACGAATCAGGGCACGGGTCGCGGCATGAGCACGAAGTTGATCGACAACGAAACCGAAAACCGGGGCGGGGAAGATGGCACGCAGGTAGTGGGGCATATCCTCCAGCCCGGCGTCGACCTTTCCCACAAGGTCATCCTCTACCTGGAGGCGATCTCGGTCAGCTTTGACGGCTTCAAGGCGCTGAACAATCTCAACCTGACCATCGACGCCGGGGAATTGCGCTGCATCATCGGCCCCAACGGCGCCGGCAAGACCACGATGATGGACGTCATCACGGGCAAGACCCGGCCCGATGCCGGGACCTGCTTTTTCGGCCAGACGCTGGACCTGACCCGCATGACCGAACCGCAAATCGCCCACGCCGGCATCGGCCGCAAGTTCCAGAAACCGACCATCTTCGAGAACCATACGGTGTTCGAAAACCTGGAACTGGCGATGAAGACCGACAAGCGCGCCTGGACCAGTCTGTTCGCCTGGCTGTCGCAGGAAGGACGCGACCGGATCACCGATACCCTGAAGCAGATCCGCCTCGACCAGGAAGCCGACCGCCAGGCCGGACTGCTGTCGCACGGGCAAAAGCAGTGGCTGGAAATCGGCATGCTGCTGATGCAGGAACCGCAGCTGCTCCTGCTCGACGAACCGGTGGCCGGCATGACCGACGACGAGACCGAGCGCACCGGCGAGCTGTTCAAGTCGCTGGCCGGCAAGCACAGCCTGGTGGTGGTGGAACACGACATGGCCTTCATCGAGCAGCTGGGCGGCAAGGTGACCGTGCTGCACGAAGGCTCGGTACTGGCGGAGGGCAACCTGGCGACGGTGCAGGCCGATCCGCGTGTCATTGAAGTGTATCTGGGGCGCTAAGAGTCTATCTCTCCAGGAAAAATGCCATGCGTTACAGCCAGGAACAGATGAATGCAAGGCGCGTCGCGCGGCGAATGGTCATTCCATTCGCAAGCGGCGTAACGCCGCAGGCGCTGTCCCTGGCTATAACCCGAAGGGGCGAGGCAATAAGGGCGCATCGCCGCGTTACGGCTCGTCGCCGTGGAATGACCACTGTCTCCTCGCCGCGCCTTGCGCTGCATCCCGTATTGCCACGCCGCATGGCTTTTTTCCTAGAGAGATAGACTCCGATGCTGACCGTCGAAAACCTCAACCAGTATTACGGCGGCAGCCACATCCTGCGCGACCTCTCTTTCACGGCGCCCACCGGCCAGGTCACCTGTCTGCTTGGCCGCAACGGCGTCGGCAAGACCACGCTGCTGAAATGCCTGATGGGTCTGGTGCCGGCGAAGACCGGCACGATGCGCTTCGATGGCAAGAACATCACCACGGCGGCCTCGCATGCCCGCGTGAAGGCCGGCATCGGCTACGTGCCGCAGGGCCGGGAGATATTTCCGCGCCTGACCGTGGAAGAAAACCTGCGCATGGGGCTGGCCACGAAGCCCGGCGGCACGCCCATTCCGGAACGCATCTACGAGATGTTCCCGGTGCTGAAAGCGATGCTGAAACGGCGCGGTGGCGACCTGTCCGGTGGCCAGCAGCAACAGCTTGCCATCGGCCGTGCGCTCGCCTTCGGTCCGAAACTTCTCATCCTCGACGAGCCCACGGAAGGCATCCAGCCGTCCATCATCAAGGACATCGAACGCGCCATCCGCATCCTCGCCGAGGAAGGCAGCATGGCCATCCTGCTGGTCGAGCAGTACTACGATTTTGCCCGCTCGCTCGCCGATCAGTACCTGCTGATGGAGCGCGGCGAATTCATCAAGCGTGGCGCCGGGGCCGACATGGACAAGGATGGAGTGCGGGAATTGCTCTCGGTATGATGGGGCGATGGATCTCGCCGCCCCCCTCTCCTCCACCTGGCACGCGCACCTTGCCCTGGGCTTCCAGCGCCGCGAGGCGGCCACCCTCCTCGCCCGTCGCGAGCACGTGGGACCGCTGCGCATCCAGAAGGCGCTTTACCCCGAAGGCGAGGCGGTCTGCCATGCCATCGTCCTGCATCCGCCTTCCGGCATCGTCGGTGGCGACGAACTGGAAATCGACGTGACGGTGGGGCCGGGCGCCCATGCGCTGCTGACCACGCCGGGGGCCGGCAAGTGGTATCGCAGCGCCGGTGCCTGGGCCAGCCAGCGCCTGGGATTCACGGTGGAAGCGCAGGGCGTGCTGGAATGGCTGCCACAGGAAACCATCGTGTTCGACGCGGCGCGTGCGGCGATGCGCAGCAGCATCGATCTGGCCGACGATGCCCGTTTCATCGGCATGGAGGTGCTGTGTCTGGGGCGCCGGGCCTCGGGGGAGGGTTTCGCCAACGGCGCCCTGCGTCTTGATACCCGGATCCGACGGGCCGGGCGGCCCGTGTGGCTGGAACGGGGGCTGCTGGAGGGCGGTTCCGGGTTGTTGAACGCCTCCGCTGGGCTGGCCGGTTTCAGCGTCAGCGGGACGTTTCTCGCCGTGGCGTCCCGCATCGGGCCGGGGCTGCTAGCGGCGTGTCGGGACCTCCCCGTACGTGAGGCCGGTGCCCGGCATGGCATCACGGCCTTGCCGGAAATACTGGTGGCCCGTTATCTGGGTCATTCATCGGAGGCGGCGCGCCAGTGGTTTGTTGCCTTGTGGCAAACGCTGCGCCCGGCGCTGATCGGACGCGAGGCCCAGGTGCCTCGCATCTGGAACACTTGAAAGAATAGGCATGGAACTGACCCCGCGCGAAAAAGACAAGCTGCTCATTTTCACCGCCGCCCTGCTGGCGGAGCGCCGCAAGGCGCGCGGCCTCAAGCTCAACTATCCCGAGTCTATGGCCTTCATCACCGCCGGCATTCTGGAAGGCGCCCGCGACGGCCGGACTGTGGCCGAACTGATGAGCTACGGCACCACGCTGCTGAAGCGCGACGAGGTCATGGAAGGCGTGCCGGAAATGATCCCGGAAATCCAGGTGGAGGCCACCTTCCCCGACGGCACCAAGCTGGTGACCGTGCATCATCCAATCATCTAGGAGGCGCACCATGATCCCAGGCGAAATGCAGATCGAACCCGGCGAGATCGAACTCAACAGCGATCGCCCCACGCTTACGCTGGTGGTGGCCAACACCGGCGACCGGCCGGTCCAGGTCGGCTCCCACTATCACTTTTACGAGACCAACACCGCGCTGGCCTTCGACCGCGAACCGACGCGCGGCATGCGCCTGGACATTGCCGCCGGCACGGCGGTGCGCTTCGAGCCGGGCCAGACCCGCACGGTGCAACTGGTGGCCTACGCCGGCGAGCGCAAAGTTTACGGCTTTCAGGGCCGGATCATGGGTTCCCTTTAACGACTGGAAAGATCGACATGAAACGCACATCTATCGCACTGTTTCTGCTGCTGTTTTCCCCCCTGGCGCTGGCGCATCCCGGCGAGCATCATGGCGGCCTCCTGCGCGCCATCGCGCATCTTTTGAGTGAGCCGGATCATCTGGCCATGGCGCTCATTGCCGTGGTGATCGGCGCCGCCGGGGCACGGTTCTACCGTCGCCGCGCTGCGGCCCGCGCAGTGGACACGCGCCGCTAACCGGGCCGAGAGGAGATCGTCATGGCTGTTCGCATCGGCCGTCAGGCCTACGCCGAGATGTTCGGCCCCACCGTCGGCGACCGGGTTCGTCTGGCCGACACCGAGTTGTGGATCGAGGTGGAGCAGGACGCCACGCGCTATGGCGAGGAAGTGAAGTTCGGCGGCGGCAAGGTGATCCGCGACGGCATGGGTCAGAGCCAGCGCGTGTCCGCCGAGGTGGCCGACACGGTGATCACCAACGCGCTGATCGTCGATGCCGTTGCCGGCATCATCAAGGCGGACATCGGCCTGAAAAACGGCTACATCCAGGCCATCGGCAAAGCCGGCAACCCGGACGTGCAGCCGGGCGTCACCATCGCCATCGGCGCAGGCACCGAGATCATCGCGGGCGAAGGCATGATCGTCACCGCCGGCGGCATCGACAGCCACATCCATTTCATCTGTCCGCAGCAGATTGAAGAGGCGCAGATGTCCGGCATCACCACCATGCTGGGCGGCGGCACCGGTCCGGCCACGGGCACCTTTGCCACCACCTGCACGCCGGGGCCGTGGCACATCCACCGCATGCTGCAAGCGGCGGATGCTTTTCCGATGAACCTGGGCTTTCTCGGCAAGGGCAACGTCAGCCAGCCGGAGCCGTTGCGCGAGCAGGTGCGCGCCGGGGCCATGGGCCTGAAGCTGCACGAGGACTGGGGCTCCACCCCGGCGGCGATCGACACCTGCCTGACGGTGGCCGACGAAATGGACGTGCAGGTCGCCATCCACACCGACACCCTGAACGAGTCGGGCTTTGTCGAGACCACCCTGGACGCCTTCAAGGGCCGCGCCATCCACACCTTCCACACCGAAGGCGCGGGCGGTGGTCATGCGCCGGACATCATCAAGGCGGCGAGCATGCCCAACGTGCTGCCGAGCTCCACCAACCCGACCATGCCCTACACGGTGAACACCATCGACGAGCATCTGGACATGCTGATGGTCTGCCACCATCTCGATGCGTCGATTGCCGAGGACATCGCCTTCGCCGAGAGCCGCATCCGTCGCGAGACCATCGCGGCAGAGGACATCCTGCACGACCTGGGCGCCTTTTCCATGATGTCGTCGGATTCGCAGGCCATGGGGCGGGTGGGCGAGGTGATCATTCGCACCTGGCAGGCGGCGCACAAGATGAAGCTGCAGCGCGGCAGCCTGAAGGAAGACAGCGCGCGCAACGACAACTTCCGGGTCAAGCGCTACATCGCCAAATACACCATCAACCCGGCCATCACCCACGGCATCGGTCATGTGGTGGGATCGATCGAGGCCGGCAAGCTGGCCGACCTGGTGCTGTGGAAGCCCGCCTTCTTTGGCGTGAAGCCCAGCCTGATCGTCAAGGGCGGCATGATCGCTGCAGCGGCCATGGGCGACCCCAATGCCTCCATCCCGACGCCGCAGCCGGTGCACTACCGGCCGATGTTCGGCAGTTTCGCCGGCGCGCTGAAGACGGCCGTCACCTTCGTCTCGCAGGCGGCGCTGGAGAACCCCGAAGTGGCCGCGCTGAACCTTGCCAAGCCCCTGATGGCGGTGAAGAACACGCGCAAGCTGAGCAAGCGGGACATGCTGCACAACAGCGCCACGCCGGTCATCGACGTGGATCCCGAAACCTATGCCGTGCGCGCCGACGGCGAGCTGTTGGTGTGCGAGCCGGCCGCCGTGCTGCCGATGGCGCAACGTTACTTCCTTTTCTAGCCATGATCGTTATCGAACACCGTGCACCCGCAGATGCGCCGGCAACCGAGCGCCTGGTGCTCCCCTTCGAACTGCGCTGCAAGAGCCGGCTGCGCACCCAACTCGCGAGCGGCGAAGAGGCCGGCCTGTTCCTGGAACGCGGCACCGTGCTGCGTGCCGGCGAGCGCCTGCTCGCCAACGACGGCCGCGTCGTCGAGGTGGTGGCCGCGCCCGAGGCGGTGATGGAGGTGCGCAGCGGCGACGCCCTCCTGCTGGCCCGTGCCGCCTACCACCTGGGCAACCGGCACGTGGCGGTGGAACTGAAGCCGGGGCTGGTGCGCTTTGGACGCGACCATGTGCTGGGCGAGATGGTGCGCGGGCTGGGACTGGACGTCGTCGAAAGCGAGGCGCCCTTCGATCCCGAGAGCGGCGCCTATGGCGGCCACGGCGGCCATGCCCATCCCCACGGCCACAGCGCCGACGGCGAAGGGCGCGGCCCGCGCATCCACGACATGCTGTTGCGCGGCGGTCGATGAACCCCGCCCTGATCCGGCTGCTGCACCTGACCAGCCCGACCCTGCCGGTCGGCGCCTACTCCTATTCCCAGGGGCTGGAATGGGTGGTGGAAACTGCCGCAGTGAAGAACGAAGCCACGGCGCTGGCCTGGATCGAAGACTGCCTGGCATTCGGCATTGCGCGCTTCGAGGCGGTGTACCTGGCGCACATGCTGGCCGCCTGGGCGCAGGACGACACGGCACGGCTCGCGCAACTGGATGACGAATTCGTCGCCAGCCGGGAGAGCGCCGAACTGCGCGCCGAGACCCTGCAAATGGGGCATTCCCTGACCCGCTTGCTGACCGATCTGGAGGAGTTCCCGGCCACGCGGCTTGCAGCATTCAGCCAGCCGAGCTTTCCGCTGGCCTGGAGTTGCGCGGCGTCAGCCTGGGGCATTCCCGTCCAGGATGCCGTCGCCGGCTATCTCTGGGCCTGGGCGGAGAACCAGGTGATGGCCGCGGTGAAGGCCATTCCGCTCGGACAAACCGCCGGCCAGCGCATGCTGATGGCCCTGGGCCAACTCATTCCGGCGCTGGCGGATGCCGCCGCCGTGGCCGACATTGAAACCACCTGCAATTACCTGCCGGCCTTCGCCATTGCCTGCAGCTGTCACGAAACCCAATACACGAGACTGTTCAGATCATGACCCACCGCTCTCAACCCCTGCGCGTCGGCATCGGCGGCCCCGTCGGGTCCGGCAAGACCGCGCTGACCCTGGCCCTGTGCAAGGCGCTGCGCGACCGCTACAACATTGCCGTCGTCACCAACGACATCTACACGGAAGAGGACGCGCAGTTTCTGGTGCACAACGAGGCGCTTGCCCCCGAGCGCATCATCGGGGTGGAGACCGGCGGCTGCCCGCACACCGCCATCCGCGAGGACGCCAGCATCAACCTGGAAGCGGTGGACCGGCTCAACAAACGTTTCCCCGGCCTCGACGTGATCTTCGTCGAAAGCGGCGGCGACAACCTGGCCGCCACCTTCAGCCCCGAACTGTCCGACCTGACGATCTACGTCATCGATGTGGCTGCCGGCGAGAAGATTCCGCGCAAGGGTGGCCCCGGCATCACCAAGTCCGATCTGCTGGTCATCAACAAGATCGACCTGGCACCCATGGTCGGCGCCTCGCTGGAGGTGATGGCCCGCGACGCCAAGAAGATGCGCGGCGAGCGGCCGTTTGTCTTCACCAACCTCAAGACCGGGCAAGGCCTGGCAGACATCATCGCCTTTGTCGAACGGGAAGGCATGCTGAGCAAATGAGGTTGCTTAATTCGTCATTACGCGGCGCATGGCGACGCACTGGATTGCCGTGCTTCGCTCGCAATGGCGGCCATACAGCTTTATCAGCGCGTCCCTTCACACTGCACCGCTAACAGAAAAGCGGAAGGGCAGATCAAGCGGACTAGTCATGCTTGACCTGCCCTCTGCAAACCATGGTAAGTCCCCTGTGATGGTCCCTGTGGTGAACGTCCGCGTCCTGGGAATGCTTCAGTCTGAGAGCGGCCCAGAGCCGCTGTTCGCGGATGGCGCTCACCCGACGCAAGCCTGCACTTGCGTCGGGTGAGCGCACAGGTCTGAGAGCCGTCTCGATGGCTCCTGCCAACGGGATCTCAGCGTAGGCACTTCGCTTGGCCCATGATTGGCGGTATGCCTAAAGGTTCCACCTAAGGGCCACGCAGTGGATGACCGCTTTCTCTGTGCGGACGTAGGAAGTACAAGCCATGACCGCTCAGGGGCGATTTCAGACTCCTGAACTCGACGTTCTCAAGCCTTACATCTGCGCTTCCTTCTGCAAGGCCCGCAGGCTTTCCTCCACACCGGCGGCGTGGGTGAGTTCGGCGACGTTGTCTTTGGTGAAGAACCCCTGGAAATCGCCGAAGCGCTGGACGTATTCGATGATGAGCGAGGAATACTCCGAGGCGCTGGAGAAAATCTGTTTCAAGCCCGCTTCTTTCGAGCCGATGACGTCGAGCAGGAATTTCTGCCCGCAGTCGCGCAGCGAGGCGACGACGTAGTCGATGTTGGCGAGTTCGGCCGTTTCGCCGTCCTTCACCGCGACGGCGATGTGGTGCAGCCTGGGACCGAAATTGCGCACGAAGGCTTCGGTCGGCGATTCGGTGAGCAGGTGGTTCATGAAATACGGGTGGTTGGCGGCGGTGAACACCTTGGCCGGGGATTCGAGCTCGTTAGCGTAATGCATGCTCTTGGTGACGTTGGTGGATGAGTTCTGGTCGGCGATGTCGTAGGAACCCCAGTAGTAGTAGCTCGACAACGTCAGGTACTCGAGGATCGCGGCCTCGCGGTTCTGACTGTAGATGCGGGTGGCCAGATGGTCGATGGGCAGCAGCAGTTCGTCGATGCCGAGCTTTTTCTGCGTGGCCTTGGCGCCTTCATAGGCGGCCTGCATGTCGTCGCGGATGCTGCTCCAGCCGAGGGCATAGACACGGATGTCGGACTCGGGACGTTCCCAGTAGGCGACGATGTTGTGGGTGTAGGGGCTGGGTTTGACCACGGCCATGTTGCCCGGCAGTTCCAGTTTGCGAATCTGCTCCTGGTTGAAGAAACGGATGTCGCGCGCCTTCTGCATATCGACCACCGCGTGGGCATCGGTCACGCGCAGCACCTCGCCCATGTAGCGCGAGTTGGGCTTGACCGCGCCGATGGGGTAAACCTCGTTGAGGCTCCTGAAGATGCCGCGCACGTTGGGATCCTTGACCTCGCGCACCAGGATGTCGGGCGCGCTCATGTCAATGCGCAGGATGTGGGTGAAATGCGTCTCGGATTCGAGCGTGACGAGGTAGTGATAAGGCGTCATCACGCACAGCTCGGCGACATAGGCGAGCGAATGCGCGGGCTCGACGGTGATCATCAGCGCGTCGATCTGGCGAATGCAGTCGGTCAGCCCGATGCGGTCGCGCTCTTCCAGCAACTGGCCGAGGTAGTCTTCGAACTGCGGCGAGTTCTGCTTGTCTCCAAGGCGGGAAAAGCTGAGTGATGCGGTCATGGAATCAGGTCAGGCTGAAGAGGGACTGAGTCATTTTTTGCGGATGGGCCGCGCGGAAATAGGTCTGCCCGATGACCGCGTTGAGATCGGCCAGCCGCGCCTGGATGTCATCACAGAATTCGTGCAGCCCATTCGACGCCAGCGTGCGGTAATCGGCCTGGTCCACCAGGTTCAACATGCCCTGCAAACGGCGCATGGGCTCGGCGCCCGGCAGTTCATCCAGGGCGAACTGGATTTCGTGCAGGCAGTGCCGCACGCTGCGTGGAAACTGAATATCGTTGAGCAGGAAGGCCAGCACCTTGTGGCCGCGCGCATGTACGCCAACGTGCCGCCGGTACATCTGATGCGCCGACAGCGCCTGCAGCACACTCATCCAGATCAGATCAGGCAGGTTTGACTTCAAGGCATCCTGGCTGTCCCGACTGTCCCGACTGTCCCGACTGTCCCGACTGTCCTGATATGGCAGGTTGATGGCGTAGTTCACATCGAGCACACGGGTCGTCATGTCGGCGCGCTCGATGTTTCTGCCCAGCCGCATGAACTGAAAGCCTTCATCGCGGCTCATCGTTCCCGAGAGCAGACCGACCACGGCCTGACGACGGCGGATGATTTCGGTCAGCACCTCGTATCGCTTGCGACGGTCGAGCGCGCTGGCCTGATGGGTGCTGGTATAGAGATACAACTCGTTCACCCACTCCCACGATTCGCGCGGCAACACTTCACGGAAGGTGCGGGTGTTCTCGCGTGCGTGGCGCACGCAGGCAAAGATCGACGACGGGTTGCGCTCGTCCTGGATGAGAAAACTCATCACCGCCGTTTCGCTCGCCTCGTCGTAGAACTGATGGAATTCCTTGTCCAGGCCCACCACCTTGAGCAGGTCTTCCCAGCCGAAGCTGGCGCCGCGCGGCATGTCCATCAGCAGCATGGTGGTGGCGTTGATCAGCCGCGCGGTGTCTTCGGCGCGTTCGAGATAGCGCGCCATCCAATACAGGTTTTCAGCTACGCGTGCCAACATCAAATCACCCCCTGCACGATCCACGTGTCCTTGCTGCCACCACCCTGCGACGAGTTCACGATCAGCGAACCGCGCCGCAAGGCCACACGCGTCAGCCCGCCGCGGGTCACGTATAAATCCTTCGATTGCAGAATGAATGGCCGCAGGTCGACGTGACGCGGCTCGATCGCGTCCTCGCACAGCGTCGGCACGGTCGACAGCGACAGGGTCGGCTGCGCCATGTAGTTGCGCGGGTTGGCGCGGATCAGCTCGGCGAATTTCGCCTGCTCTTCCGGCGTCGACATCGGCCCCACCAGCATGCCGTAGCCACCCGACTCGTTGGCGGGTTTCACCACCAGCTTGTCGAGATTGGCCAGCACATACTCGCGGTCGTCCTCGTGCATGCACAGATAGCTCGGCACGTTGGGCAGGATCGCCTCTTCGTTGAGGTAATAACGAATCATGTCGGGGACATAGGCATACACCACCTTGTCGTCGGCCACGCCCGCACCGGGCGCATTGGCGATACCGACGTTGCCCTTTTTCCACGCCCGCATCAGGCCGGATACACCGAGCGCGGAATCGGCGCGAAATACTTCGGGGTCGATGAAATCGTCATCGATGCGACGGTAGATGACATCCAGGCGCGTCAGCCCCTCGATTGTTTTCATGTAGACGCAGTCATCGTCCAGCACCACCAGGTCTGAGCCTTCGACCAGGTGAGCGCCCATCTGCTGCGCCAGATACGAGTGCTCGAAATACGCCGAGTTGAAGATGCCGGGCGTGAGCACTGCGATTTCCGGCCGGTCACCGGGGCGCGGCGAAAGCGCAGCCAGCATGTCGTAAAGCTGCGCGGTGTAGTCGTCGACCGGCAGCACATCGTAGCGCGCAAACAGCTCGGGAAACAGCCGCTTCATCAACTGCCGGTTTTCCAGCATGTAGGACACCCCGGACGGCACACGCAGATTGTCTTCCAGCACATAGACCGTGCCGTCGCCGTCGCGCACCAGGTCGGTACCGCAAATGTGCGCCCACACGCCGAAGGGCGGATTGGCGCCCACACAGGCGGGGCGGAAATTTTTCGAATCGGCCAGCACCTCGGCGGGAAACACGCCATCCTGAATGATCTTCTGCTCGTGGTAGATGTCATCGATGAACCGGTTGAGCGCTTTCAGGCGCTGCTTCAGTCCAGCCTCGATGCAGTCCCACTCGGCCTTTTCGATGATGCGCGGCACCACGTCGAACGGCCAGGCGCGATCGATGTTGCCGGCCTCGGAATACACCGTGAAAGTGATGCCCGCCGCCATGATCGCGGCGTCAACGGCATGAAGGCGCGCCTCGAGTTCGTCTCCCGCCAGCCCGGAAAAATAATCGCACAGGCCATTCGCGACTGCGCGTGGCTTGCCCGGCGCTTCGAGCAACTCGTCAAACCCGCCCATCTGCGGATAGTGTCCGCAATCGATTTTCATCTTTCAGCCTCCGTACGGTGCGCGTCATTGTCATCTTGTATGGCTGGGCGCACGTAGCCTATGTTTAGCAGCCTCTGTGCCAGCGTAGCAATATCATGTGTAATCAATGTCTTACGGAAGGCGACGCAATGCGCCTTGGCGATGGGTGCGCCAACAGCAGGCAGTTTTTTGGCTGCCGCCCCTGTTTGGTGCGGTCAGCTTGCTAGCAGCAAAAACAGCAACAGCAGATTCAGCGTAATCGAAGCGGCCGCGACGAGCGGCCAGGCGCCCGCCGGGGAACGCTCGATCAGTGGCGTGCGGCGACGCAGGAGGGGATTGGCTTCGCCGCGTTCGAGGGCGAGCAGCATTTCTTCTGCAGTCTCGAAACGTTGCGCGGGATCGCGCGCGACGGCTTTCAACAGCACGGTTTCCAGCC
>DATMWS010000249.1:0-25007 GCA_035562135.1 Thiobacillus sp.
ATACAGCGCGGGCTGCTTGTTCTCCTGCAGAAAATCCGACGCACACACGTTGGCTGCCAGCATGCATTCCTCGATTATGCGGTGGGCGTCGTTGCGGATCACCGGGACGATGGCCTCAATCTTGCCCAGGTCGTCGAAAATGATCTGCGTTTCGGTCGAGCCGAAATCGATCGCGCCGCGCTTGGCGCGCGCCTTCAGCAAGGTGCGAAACAGCTTATCGAGCGACTGCAGGTGCGGCATCATGGCAGCGTGTTTCTGTTCCGGCTCGGCCGCACCGGAGAGCCAGTCCCACACCTGGTTGTAGGTCAGGCGCGCGTGCGAAAAAATCACCGCCTGATAAAAGCGGTATTCCTTGACGCTGCCGGTACTGGTGATGCGCATGTCACACACCATCGACAGGCGGTCGACTTCCGGGTTGAGCGAACAGAGGCCGTTGGACAGCGCTTCAGGCAGCATGGGAATGACGCGGCGCGGGAAGTACACCGAGTTGCCGCGGTTGAAGCCTTCGCTATCGAGCGCGTCACGCGGCTGCACGTAATGGCTGACGTCGGCAATCGCCACCACCAGCCGGTAGCCGCTGCGGCCGAGCGGCTCGCAGTACACCGCGTCGTCGAAGTCGCGCGCGGTCTCGCTGTCGATGGTGACGAGCGGCAGATGGCGGATGTCCTCGCGATCGGCCATATCCTTTTTCTGCACCTTGTTGGGCAGCTTGGACGCCTGCGCCTCGACGTCCGGCGGGAACACATAGGGTAGATCGTGCTTGCGAAGGGCAATCTCGATTTCCATGCCGGGGCCGGTGAAGCTGCCGATGACCTCGGTTACCCGCCCGATCGCCTCGTTGTGCGCACCGGGCTGGGTGACGATCTCCACCGTCACCACCTGGCCGGACTGCGCGGATCCCGCGTGCTCGGTCGGCACCAGAATATCCTGGTTGATGCGGCGGTTCTCCGCAATCAGGAAACCGACGCCCCCTTCGAGGTAGTAGCGGCCGACGACGAATTTGTTGACGTGTTCGAGCACCTCGACAATCTTTGCCTCGCGCCGCCCGCGCCGGTCGAGTCCCGCCACCCGAACCATCACACGGTCGCCGTGCAGTACGCGGTGCATTTCCTTGGGCGACAGATAGAGGTCGTCGCCGCCCTCTTCCGGCACGACGAAGCCGAAGCCGTCCGGATGGCCCTCGACACGGCCCTTGATCAAGTCAAGCTTGTCCGGCAGACACAGCTGGCGTTTGCGGTTGAGCATCAGCTGGCCGTCGCGCTGCATCGCGCCGAGGCGACGCTGGAACAGGTCGCGCTCGGCCTCGGTGATTTCCAGCTGCTCGGCAAATGCGTCGGCATCGACCGGGCAGCCTGCCTCGGTCAGCAGTTGCATGATGTATTCACGGCTGGGCAGCGGCGACTCATAGCGTTCGACTTCACGCTCGTAGAACGGGTCGGCCCGGCGAATCGCCGGAATTTGGTGTTTGCTTGCGCGGCTGCGCGATTTCGTCGTTGACAATTTAATCTCTGCTCTCTAGAATGCGCGCCTTATTGCCCAGATGGCGGAATTGGTAGACGCGCACGGTTCAGGTCCGTGTGCCGCAAGGTGTGGAGGTTCGAGTCCTCTTCTGGGCACCAAATGTTGCAAGTAAAAAGCCGACCCCGTGTCGGCTTTTTATTTTTATACAGTTTAGCTTAAACATTACGCCTCATAGGGGTGACGACGCACAATCGTCTCCACCCGATCCGGTCCGGTCGACACCACATCCACCGGCACTTCGCACAGGGCTTCCATCCGCTTCAGGTAGGTCTGCGCCTTTTGCGGCAGCTTGTCGAATTCCTGCACCCCCACGGTCGAATCGCTCCAGCCCGGCAGGTCTTCATAAATCGGCTCGACGCTGGCGATCGATTCAGCGCCCACCGGCAGGATGTCGCAGGTCTCGCCGTCGATCTTGTAGCCCACGCACACACGCACCGTCT
Organism: Thiobacillus sp.; assembly: GCA_035562135.1. Taxonomy (GTDB): domain Bacteria; phylum Pseudomonadota; class Gammaproteobacteria; order Burkholderiales; family Thiobacillaceae; genus Thiobacillus. The sequence goes on from DATMWS010000249.1 coordinate 1,962, forward strand.
CCAGCCCGTCCAGCACGTCCAGCTTGGTCACGCACAGGCCGGACACGCCGTTGATCTGGATCGAGCGCTTGAGCGCTGCGGCATCGAACCAGCCGCAACGGCGCGCGCGCCCGGTGGTGGCGCCGAATTCATGGCCCTTTTCCCCCAGATACTGGCCGACGTCGTCGAACAGCTCGGTGGGGAACGGCCCGGAACCGACGCGCGTGGTGTAGGCCTTGGTGATACCCAGCACGTAATGCAGCGTATTCGGACCAACGCCGGCGCCGGTGGCGGCGCCGCCGGCGGTGCAGTTGGAAGACGTCACAAACGGATAGGTGCCGTGGTCGATGTCGAGCAAGGTGCCCTGCGCGCCTTCGAACAGCAGGTTCTCGCCCGCCTTGTTGGCCTCGTACAGGCTGCGCGGGACATCGGCCACCATCGGCTTCAGGCGATCGGCCAGCCCCATCATTTCGTCGAGCGACTGGTTGAAGTCGACCACGTCGGTCTTGTAATAGTTTTTCAGCATGAAATTGTGATGGTCGAGCACTTCGCCCAGCTTGGCGGCAAAGCGCTCGCGGTGGAACAGGTCCTGCAGGCGCAGCGCGCGGCGCGCCACCTTGTCTTCGTAGGCAGGACCGATGCCGCGCCCGGTGGTGCCGATCTTGCCGGCGCCCTTGGCGATCTCGCGCGCCTGATCGAGCGCCACGTGGTGCTGCATGATGAGCGGGCAGGCTTCGCTGATTTTCAGGCGGCTGGCGACATCCACCCCGGCCGCCAGCAGCATGTCCATTTCTTCCAGCAACGCGGTGGGGGACAGCACCACGCCGTTGCCGATGTAGCAGGTGACGTTGTCGCGCAAAATACCCGACGGGATCAGATGCAGCACGGTTTTCTTGCCCGCCACCACCAGTGTGTGGCCCGCGTTGTGGCCGCCCTGGAAGCGCACCACGCCCTGCGCGCGGTCGGTCAGCCAGTCGACGATCTTGCCCTTGCCTTCATCGCCCCACTGGGTGCCGATGACGACGACGTTTTTTGCTGCCATGGTACTCATCTCCATTTATTCATTATTGAGGCTGGCGCTGATTGAATCGGCCTTGACCAACTCGCGCAAATCCAGACTGAAGCCGGTGGCCGGACGTGCCCGGCCGAACACCCGCCCCACTTCGTCGTAGCGACCGCCCTGCGCGATCGCATGGCTGCGCCCGCCGGTGTAGGCCGCGAAGACGACGCCGCTGTGGTAGCCGTAGCCGCGCAGTTCGGCCAGATCATAGGCCGCCTCGACGTTGACGAGGCCGCGGTCGAGCACCTCCAGGGTGTCCAGTGCGGCCTGCACCGCCGCCAGTTGCGGCAGGCGCGCACGCGCCTCGGCCAGCACGCTGCGGTCGCCGTACAGCTGCGGCAGCGCGGCAAAGGCGTCGCGCAAGGCGATGGGCAAACCTGCGGTCAAGACTGCCACTGCGCTGCTGTCCTTGGCCTGTAGCGCACCGAACAACTGGTGTTCGACCTCGCCGCTCAAGCCGGCTTCCTGCGCCAGCGAACGATAGACGCCGACGTGGCCGATGTCGAGCTGCACCGTTTTCACCCCGCATGCGGATAGCCCCTGCAGCATCAGCGTGAGGATTTCGAGATCCGCTTCGGCGCCGGCTTCGCCATACAGCTCGGCGCCGATCTGGATCGGCTCGCGCGAGCGATGAAAGCCATCGGACTGGGTATGCAGCACGCTGCCCGCGTAGCACAGGCGATTGACGGCGTTGGCGGCCAGCAGATGGGCATCGATGCGCGCGACCTGCGGCGTGATGTCGGCCCGCACCCCCATCAGCCGGCCGGAGAGTTGGTCGACCAGCTTGAAGGTCTTGAGGTCGAGGTCGGCCCCCACCCCGGTCAGCAGCGAATCGACGTATTCCATCAGCGGCGGAATCACCAGCTGATAGCCGCTGCTGCGGAACAGGTCGAGCAGTGCACGCCGCATGTCTTCCATGCGCCATGCCTGCGGAGGCAGCACATCCTCAACGTTCTCTGGCAACAACCAAGCAGTCATGTCAACTCAGCATCAGCAACAAAAAAACGCCGCCCAACATCGAGGCAGCGCCTATGAAACGCAATTGGCCGTCGTTGAGTTCCAGCACCCGGCGAAAGCCTTCGCGCCATACGGCAGGCGCGGCGAACGGCAGGACACCTTCAATCACCAGCAACAGGCCGATCGCCACCAGCCAGTCGGACCCGGTCATTGACCACCGGCGGCACGCGGATTCTTCATGTACTTGAAGAAGTCGGCACTGGGATCGAGCACCATCACGTCGCTCTTGCTCTTGAAGCTTTCACGATACGCCTGCATCGAACGGTAGAACGCATAGAACTCGGCGTTCTTGCCGTACGCGGTCGCATACACGGCGGAGGCCTTGGCGTCGCCCTGACCCTTGACGTTCTGGGCATCACGGTAGGCTTCGGCGACGATCACGTCCTTCTGCTTGTCAGCGTCGGCCTTGATTTTTTCGGCTTCGGCCGCGCCGGTCGAACGCAGCTCGTTGGCCACCTGCTTGCGCTCGGCTTCCATCCGGCGGTAGACGTTTTCCGACACGGTTTCCGGCAGATCGACCCGCTTGATCCGCACGTCCACCACTTGCACGCCGATCTTGCGCGCATCCTGGTCGGCCTTGGCGCGGATGATGCTCATGATTTCCTCGCGACGCCCTGAGACGACTTCATTGATGGTGCGCTTGCCGAACTCGGCGCGCAGGCCATCGTTCACTGTCTGGTTGAGGCGAATCTGCGCGCGCGTTTCGTCGCCGCCGACCGAGACGTAAAATTGCCGCGAATCGATCACCCGCCATTTGATGAACGAATCCACCAGCACGTTCTTCTTTTCCGAGGTGATGAAACGTTCCGGGTCAGCCGCATCCAGCGTCAGGATGCGCGTATCGAAATAGCGCACGTTCTGCACCAGCGGCAGCTTGAAATACAAGCCCGGCGTTTTTTTCACCGACACCACTTCACCCAGCTGGAACACCAGGGCGTTCTGCCGCTGGTCCACCGTGTACATGCTGGCGCTCAGCGCCACCAGCAGCACGACCAGGCCAATCAGGAAAGAACCGATATTCTTGTTCATGGCCGATCCTCCCGGTCACGGCTGCGCAAGGCATCACGCGAGCGCACATCCACGGGCGCGGGGGTCGTCGTGGCTGGCGCCTGCGACAGGACTTCCGGGGCGCCGCTGTAGGGCTGGCTCACGATCTGCTGCAATTTGTCGAGCGGCAGATACAGGAGGCTGTTGCCGCCCTTCTGATCCACCAATATTTTGCTGGTGTTGTTCATCACGGTCTGCATGGTGTCGAGATAGATACGCTGGCGCGTGACCTGGGGCGCTTTCTGATATTCGGTAAGAATTTGCGTAAAGCGGCTGGCCTCGCCCTCGGCGTTGGCAATCACCGACTGCTTGTAACCCTCGGCCTCCTCCTTCAGACGCGACGCCAGACCGCGGGCGCGCGGGATGACGTCGTTGGCATAGGCTTCGGCTTCATTCTTCACGCGTTCGCGATCCTGGCCTGCCTTGACCGCGTCGTCGAACGCGGCCTGCACCTGCTCGGGCGGCTGGATATTCTGCAAGGTCACCTGGCTGATGCTGATACCCGTCTTGTAGCGGTCGAGAATCTGCTGCATCAGCACCTTGGCGCGCGCGGCAATGTCGGCGCGACCTTCGTACAGGACAAAATCCATTTTGCTTTTGCCGACGATTTCGCGCATGGCGGTTTCGGCCACCTGCAGCACGGTGTCTTCCGGCGCACGGTTGACGAACAGGAACTCGACCGGGTCTTTCAGGATGTACTGGACGGCAAACTGCAGATCAATGATGTTCTCATCGTCAGTCAGCATCAGCGACTCTTTCAGCACCTTGCTCTTGACGTTGTTGCGAAAGCCGATTTCAACGGTGCGCACCTGATCGACGTTGACGACTTCGCGCGACTCGACCGGCCATGGCAGATGCCAGCGCGGCCCCGGCTCGGTGGTCTCGACATATTTGCCGAATCGCAGCACCACGCCGCGCTGACCGGTGTCGACAATGTAAAACCCGCTCGCCACCCACACCAGCAGCAGCACCCCCATCAGCAAGCCCACCAGATTGCCGCCACCCGGCAAGCCGCCAGGGGAAAGGCCCTCTCCGCCGCTGCCGCCGGTGTTTTTGTTGCCGAATAGGCCACTGAGGCGCTGGTTGATGCGCCGCCAGAGCTCGTCCAGATCGGGCGGTCCGCTGTTTTTGCGGTTATCTTTGTTGCCCCATTGCGGGTCGTTCCAGGCCATATCGTTTTATGTAGAGTGAACTGTAGTTTGGGAAGAGGTGTCGTCGGGTGCGCCGGCTTCATCCTGAACGCGGTTGGCGAGCAGGATTTCTGACAGCGCCTCGCGTAAAAGTTCAAGCCCCGCGCCAGTTTGCGCGGAAACGTACACGCTTTGAAGTTTACCATACTCGTCGCGCCCGACTCCCGGCGCAACGCCCGTCAGGTCGAGCTTGTTGTAGACGCGAAGCTGCGGCACGGAATCCGCGCCGATTTCCTTCAGCACCAGCTCCACCGCCTCGATCTGACGCTCGCGCCCGGGGCTGGCGGAATCGATCACGTGCAACACCAAATCGGCGTCGGCCGTGGCTTCCAGCGTGGCGCGGAAGGCGGCCACCAGGTCGTGTGGCAGACGGGTGATGAAGCCGACGGTATCCGACAGCACCACTTCGCCGCCCGCCGGCTCACCGCCGGCCGATTCAACCAGGCGCGGCAGATAGATTTTGCGCGTGGTGGTGTCGAGCGTGGCGAACAGTTGGTCGGCCGCATAGGCGCCAGCACGCGTCAATGCATTGAACAGAGTGGATTTGCCCGCATTGGTGTAGCCCACCAGGGCCACCGACAACACGTTCTGGCGCGTGCGCGAACGCCGCTGGGTGCGGCGCTGCTGGCCCAGCTTGGCGAGCCGTTCGCGCAGCGCCTTGACCCGCACGCCGATCAGGCGACGGTCGGTTTCGAGCTGCTTCTCGCCCGGCCCGCGCATGCCGACACCGCCGCGCTGGCGCTCCAGGTGGGTCCAGCCTCGCACCAGGCGGGTCGACAGATGTTGCAGTTGGGCCAGTTCGACCTGCAGTTTGCCTTCGGCACTCTGCGCACGACGGGCGAAGATATCCAGAATCAGGCTGACACGGTCGATCACCCGGCAGTGCAGGCGGCGCTCCAGGTTGCGTTCCTGCGCGGGCGACAACTCATGGTTGAAAATGACGACATCGGCCTCAGTGGCGGCAACCAGCGCGGCGATTTCATCGGCCTTGCCGCTGCCCACAAACAGCGCGGCATCCGGGCGGCTGCGTTTGCCTTGCACCTCACCGAGAATGTCGAGCCCGGCGCCTGCTGCCAGCAGGCGCAACTCGGCCACGCTTTCGGCAAAATCCGGCGTCCCAAAATCGAGCGCCACCAGGACGACGCGTTCGCCACCCGCATGCCGCTCAAACAACGGGACACTCCCGGTTTCCACCCAAGCTGGCGGCATTCGCCGGGCAACCATCGGCTGCCGTTGAGAAGATAAAGCGATAAAGGGACAGGTTTACAGGCAAGGCGTTCAAGAGGGGATGGTGGGGGGCAGCCTGGCATTCATGCGCGTCTCCCGTTTCTGGGTTGGTTTCAATTTACCATTTTAGTTCAAGATCACACCAGTTGCGGGCGCCCAAAATGCCAGCCCTGCCCGTAGTCCACCCCCATGTCGGCCAGGATGCGCGCGGTTTCCGCGTCCTCGACATGCTCGGCCACGGTAAGCACGCCTTCCTTGCGCGCAAAGTTCGCCAGGCTCTCGACAATGCCCGCCACCTTGCGGTCCTGCCGCATGTGCGACACCAGCCAGCCTTCGATTTTCAGGAAACTGACCGGCAGATGCGCCAGATACAGGTAGGACGAATAACCGCTGCCGAAATCATCCAGCGCCAGCCGAAAGCCGAAGTCGATGAAGGGCTGCAGGTCGGCACGCAATTTCTCCAGACTGACGATGCGCTGACGCTCGGTCAGTTCCAGCACGATGGGTTTGACCGGCCCCAGCATCGCGCTGCAGGTCTGACAATACCCCATGGCATTGTTGAGCATCTCCTCGACCAGATCGCGCCGTGCCAGAAACTGCGGCGAGACGTTCACAAAATGCGCAAAATCGGTCGCGCCGCCCTGGTCCATGCGGGCGACGCAGCGCTGCATCACGTTGCGGATCACCTGCCGGTCGATTTCGGCCATCAGGCCCAGGCCTTCTGCCATGTCGACAAAATCCTTGGCCTCGATGATCTCGCCGGTCGCGCTCTCGATGCGCGCCAGCGCCTCGTCCGCAATCGTCTGTCCGCTCTGCAAATCGACGATGACCTGCGAGGCCTGCCTGACTCGGTTTTCTGCCAGCGCCTGCCGCAGCAGCGCACTGTTCCACGGGGTATGGGTATGTGCCGCCATCCTGACCTGATCGCGGCCATCTGCTTTGGCTCGATACAGCGCGTGGTCGATCTTTTCCAGCATGGGCAGGATTTCGCTGTCGTTCGCGCCAAAGGCTGCCACGCCCGCAGAAAAGCTCACGGAAATGGTGCCGACGCCGGTCTGGACGGGCGTTGCACGGGCCTGACCGGCCAATCGCTCCATGATACCGGCGGCCGCTTCCACGGTGCAGCCATGCAGCACGAACAAGAATTCTTCCCCGCCCCAGCGCGCCACCCAGTCGCCCTCGCGCAGCCCGGATTCAAACCGGCGTGCCACGGCTTTCAGCACTTCGTCCCCCACGGCATGGCCGTAGCGATCGTTCACCATCTTGAAATGATCGAGGTCGACCAAGGCCAGCGCGAAGCCATGGCCATCGCGCGGAGTGCGCGCCCTTTCCTTTTGCAGTCGTTCCTCGGCCGCGCGCCGGTTGGGCAATCCGGTCAGCGGATCGGTCAGCGCGATGCGCTGCAGCAGGTCTTTCTGCGCTGATTGATGCAAGGCATTGCCGAGCCAGTCTGCAATCAGACCCATGTAGGCGATATCGACCGAATCAGGCGGTGATTCGCTGCGCTGGCGCAGAAAAGCAAGCACCCAGCGGGCCTCGTCACCAACCGATACCGGAATGCCAGAATAGGTGCGCAGCCCCAGATCGGTCACCAGCGGATCCTGGGCATACAGGGGGTGCGCGGCCAGATCGGCAATATGCGATGGCGTCTGGGTTTGGTGCACAACATGGCACAGCGCCGCTTCCGTCGCCAGCACTGTACCTTCGGGAAACACCTCCAGCCGGTCGCTGACATAGCGTGCGGTGTAGTGCTCGCCAAACTCGCCCAGCACCACCAGATCCATGTCCAGCACCTCGGCTGCCATCGCCAGCATGGCGCGGATGCGTTCGGCGTCCGAGAGCCCGGGCTGCACGGACAGCTTCCACAAGGCTTTGAGGCGATCGACATGCGTGTCGCCCTGATTGGCAATTGGCACGCGTGGATCGGATTGGTTGACAGGCTGCATGGCCGCCCTGGACTCGCTAACAGGCAGCCATTGTAGCGTCAAGGCGCGTTCTACAATTCAACCGCCCGCAAACGCTCGGCCGCCTGTTCCGGGTTGATGGTGTTGACGAACAGCCCCGAGCCCAGCTCGAATCCGGTGGGGATGGAGGTGCGCGGGCAGATTTCCAGATGCCAGTGGTAGCTCGCGGCGTAGGCGCCGCGAGCCGCGTCGTGCGGCACGCCATGCCTTGAGTCTGTGCCGCCGTGCGGCACAGAGTGCAGGAAGAAGTTGTACTGCGCGCCGCCGATGACCGCATCCAGCCGCGCCATGGTGCGCTTCATCACCCGCGCCAGGTCAGCCAGGTCCTCGGCGCGCACGTCGAGGAAATCCGCCTGGTGCGCCAGCGGCAGGATGTGCACTTCCCACTCGTAGCGGCTGGCAAAGGGTTTGATGGCGATGAATTTTTCGCCGCGCTCGACCACGTACTGGCCGACATTGATCTTGCGCCGCACCGCGCCGGAGTTGCGGTCGTAAATCGTCGCTTCGAAGGTCAGCGCCTCGTCGATCAGCGCGCAAAAGATGCAGTGGTGATGCTTGGCGTAATGCGCGGCGCTGTTCTTCACCTCGGCGTCGACGTTTTCCGGCACCACCGGCATCGCGATCACCTGGCTGTGCGTATGCGGGATCGACGCCCCGGCCGCCGGGCCGAAGTTCTTGAACACCAGTACGTATTTCAGGCGTTCGTCGGATTCGAACAACTGGCGCATGCGTGTCTGGTACACGCCGAACAGCGCGGCCAGATGGCTCTCCGCCATGTCCTGCATGGCGATGCCGTGTTCATGGTGATCGATGATGACCTCGTGCCGCCCATAGCCGTCGATGGTCTGCTGCAGGCCGAAGTTAAAGCCGGTCTGTTCGCGGTCGTCGCCCAGCACCGGGTAGAGGTTTTCCACCATGCGGATCTGCCAGTCGCCGGCTTCCGGCCAGCTCAGAATCAGCGGCGGCGTCTTGTGCTCGTTGCCGCGGCAGAACGGGCAGGTTTCCACATGCTTGCGGGTATCGCGCGGCGCCAGTTCCTCGGCCTTTTTCGGGCGCATGCCGCGCGCAGTGGCCACCAGCACCGACTCGCTCGGCACGATGGGATTGATGCGGATTTCGCGGACTTCACTCGTATCGGGGGTGTTCGGGTCTGACATGCGGCTTCTCCTCTGGCGGCCAGCTTAAATCAGCCGGATCAAGCTGTCGGTTCATAATTCTTATGCCCCCAGTCATGCTTTTTATCCGCGCCTCCATCAGGGCCTTGCGTTGACGAAGCCCTGCCCGACGCCGACAATGTCAGGTCTTTGCCGACCCTTCGGAGCGTCCCCATGGATATCGATAAAACCCTGCACGACGAACAGCGCATCATGCGCATGATGCGCAAGACCCTCACCTCCATCGTGCGCGACACCGCGCCGCGCGACGGCAACCCCAGCCCATTGACCGAGGCCACCGTGCTCGGCATCAAGGATTGCCTGGTGGTGATTTCCAACCGCGAAGTCGAACTCGCCAAGCTCACCGGCCGCACCCTGGAAGAGCGCCCGCACTACAGCGACGAGACGCCCACCACCCACGCCGTCAAGATCAGCAGCATCCCGAAAAAGACGCACTGATCATGCCGCAAGCCACCAGCCTGTTCACCGATGTCGAATCGAAAGTCGTCGGCACCTCGGCGGTGGTGATTTATTCGCCCTCCGGCAAGAACCGCAAGCGGTTTCCTGAAGGCTGTGTGCAAGTTTACGCCAGCGAGGACGAGGCGCGCAGCCACGCCGACGCGGCCAGGAGCCTGCGCGCGGCGATCGCCAGCGGCCCCTCGCGCTCGTCAGAAGGCTTCAAGCTTTTCTATCTGGTGCGCTGGCTGGACTGATATTCAGTCTTTGCCGTAGACCTTGCGCCGCACCCGCTTCTTGCGGCGCATCCGCGTCGCCTCGCTTTCGGTCAGCGGGCCGCGCGTCTTGCCTTCGTACGGATTACTGGCACCGCCTTCCTTGATCTGGATGCGCAGCGGCGTGCCCTGCAGCTTGAACGCCTTGCGGAAACTGCTTTCCAGATAGCGCTTGTAATCGTCGCGCAGGCCTTCCAGCGCGTTGCCGTGCAGCACGATCACCGGCGGGTTCTTGCCGCCCTGGTGGGCATAGCGCGGCTTGGGGCGGAACAGGCCATTCTTGGGTGGCGCGTGTTGTTCCACCGCCATCTCCAGCACCCGTGTCAGCTTGGGCGTCGACAGCTTGATAAAGGCGGCGGCGTGCGCGGCCTCGACGTCCTTCAGCAGGTTTTCCAAGCCCTTGCCCTTCAGCGCCGAAATGTAGTTGAAGCGGGCAAAGTCGAGAAACGCCAGCTTGCGCCCGATGTCGCGCTTGACGTCTTCGCGCTGCTCGGCGGAAAGCCCGTCCCACTTGTTGACCGCGACCACCAGCGCGCGCCCGGTTTCCAGCACGAAACCTGCCAGATGCGCGTCCTGCTCGGAAATATTCTCGTGCGCGTCGAGCACCAGCACCACCACATTGGCGTCCTCGATCGCCTGCAGGGTTTTGATGACGGAGAATTTCTCCACCGTCTCGAATACCTTGCCGCGGCGGCGCAGGCCGGCGGTGTCGATCAGGATGTAGGGCTTGCCATCGCGCTCGAACTCGACATAAATCGAATCACGCGTGGTGCCCGGCTGATCGAACGCGATGACGCGTTCCTCGCCCACCAGTGTGTTGACCAGCGTCGACTTGCCGACGTTGGGGCGCCCCACCAGTGCAATCTTGGGAATGCCGAAATCGTCGCTTTTTTCTTCCTCTGCGGAAAACGGCGCCAGCGCCTCGGCCACCAGATCGGAAACGCCGTCGCCATGCGCGCTGGAAATTGCCAGCGGCTGGCCCAGCGCCAGTTCGTGAAACTCGGCGGTGACCACGGCAGCGTTCATGCCTTCGGCCTTGTTGACCGCGAGCAGCACCGGACAGCGTGCACGGCGCAGGCGGTCGGCGATCAGCTTGTCCTGCGGCGTCAGCCCTGCCCGGGCATCGACCAGGAAAATGATGGCGTCGGCCTCGTCGATGGCCTGCAGCGTCTGGCGCGCCATTTCGGCGAGGATGCCGTCGGTGACGACCGGCTCCAGACCGCCGGTGTCGACCACCAGATAGGGTTTTTCGCCGAGGCGCCCGCGCCCGTAATGGCGATCGCGCGTCATCCCCGGCAAATCGTGCACCAGCGCGTCGCGCGTGCCGGTGAGGCGGTTGAATAAGGTGGACTTGCCGACGTTGGGACGCCCGACAAGAACCAGAGTGGGAAGCATGGCTATCCTTGCTGACGCGCAGGCAAAGCCGGCGCGTCGTTATTTATTTGAGTCTAAAAGCGACAACACTGCCTTTGGCCGTCTGCACCGCGAAACCCGGCCCGATGTCGACCGGTGCCGTGCGCACGCCGCTGTCGACCTTGGCGCGCGCAACGAAGCTGCCGTCCTCGGCCGACAGGACATGTACGACACCTTCGCCGTCGGCCACCACCACCCAGTCGCCCAGCGCCAGCGGCGCGGTGACCTGGCGGCGCGCCAGCTTGTCCTGCCGCCAGCCGGCGCGGCCACTGGTTTTGTCGTAGGCGGTCACGGCGTCCTTGTCGTCGGTGACGTAGACATTGCGCTCGTCCATCGCCAGCCCGCTGTTGCTAGAGGTGTCGCGCGCCCACAACGGCGAGCCGTTGCGGCGATCGAAGCAGGCCACGCGCCCCTGGTAGGCCACGGCGCACACCTGCCGTTCGTCCACCACCGGATTGCCCATCACATCGGCCACCCGTTCGAGTTCAGTCGCCCCGCGCGGCAATGCCACCGTGACCTCCCACAGCTGCGCACCGTTGGCGGCATTGAGCGCGACCAGCTTGCCACCCGGGAATCCGACGTAGAGTACGTCGTCACGCACCGCCATGCCACCTGACCCGCGCAAGCTCAACGCCGGCAGGTTACGGGTGTACAGCCACTTGCGGCTGCCGTCGGCCGCAGCAAGGCCTTGCACACGGCCATCGCCGGTGCGCGCGATCACCGTGTCGGCCACAGCCAGCAGCCGACCCGTCACCTCGCTCGACAGCGCCACCTTCCAGCGCACCTGACCGCTGGCCAGATCCAGCGCCAGCAATTCGCCTTTGCCGCCACCCGCCAATACCAGGCCTTGGCCCGCACCCACCCCGGCGGACAGCCTCACGCCGGTGTCGGTGCGCCAGACCGTGTTACCGGTGGCCACAGCGATGCGCACCACCCGGTTGCCGCCGGCGGCGAAGACGTCGTCGCCTTCGGCCAGGGGCTGGAACAAATGACCGGCGGCGTCACCAGTGTCACCTTTCCAGGCCTCGCTGAGACTGGCAGTCGGTTTGAATTCGTCGAGTTCGGCGGGCTTGGCCTTGGCCGGGCCGGAACCGAACCAGCCGCCCACCGTGCTGGTCATCGAACCGACGGTGCTGCACCCGGACAGAGCCAGCGCCAGGCCGACGACCATCAAGCGCATCTTCATTTGGCTTCCCCTCCCAGCGCGTCGAGCTTCAGTTCGACGATGTTGCGGTAGGCGTTGTCTTTCGCCATTTTGCCAAAGGCAGCCTGATAGGCGGCGAGCGCCTCGGCCGGCTTGCCCTGCGCCAGCAGCACGTCACCCTTCAGGTCATGAAAGCGGAATGCAAACGCATCGCTGTGGGTGGCGGACAGGGTTTTCAGCGCAGCATCGTATTGCTTCTGGTCGAGTTGCATCCCGGCCAGCCGCAGGCGCGCCAGATCCTTCACCGCAGGCTCCTTGCTGTTGGCTGCCGCCCACTCCAGCTGGGCCTGCGCGCTTTTCAGCTCCTTGGCGCCGACGTTCAGCTTGGCCAGCAGCAGCGCCGCACGCGGCGCATAGGCGGTGCCCTGGTATTGGTCGATCAGCATCGCCCCCGCTTCGCGCGCGCCCTTGGCGTCATTGGCCGCCAGCGACTGGGTGAGCTTTTCGTACACGGTGGCGGCTTCCAGGCTTTGCGTCACCACGCGGTTCTGCCAGTAGCGCCAGCCCGCCGCCGCAGCGACCGCCACAGCCAGTCCGATCATTACCAGATTGCCCCAGCGTTTCCACCAGGCCTTCAGTTCGTCCAGCCGTTCCTGTTCGTCGAGATCGTAGGTTGCCATCGCACTATGCCTTTTTAATTTAAGTTGCTGCCTGTTTCAAAAATTCAATTGCCAGCGCCACCTCGACACGGGTCTGCTCTGCTGTGCCGCGCAGGGGTTTGACCGTCACCTGCTGCGCCGCGGCCTCGTCGTCGCCGATGATCACCGCATAGCGTGCGCGGCTGGCATCGGCCTTTTTCATCTGCGACTTGAAGCTGCCGCCGCCGCAATGCAGCACGGCGGCGAGTCCTGCGCCGCGCAGCGCGGACGCCACCTGCCAGGCGAACGCCTGCGCCGCGTCGCCGGCATGGACGATATACGCGTCCGGCTCCGGCGATGCAAGCGTTGTTCCAGCCACCTCCATCAGCGCCAGCAGCCGTTCGATGCCCATGGCAAAACCGGCTGCCGGCGCAGGCTTGCCGCCCAGCTGCTCGATCAGGCCGTCGTAACGCCCGCCCGCGCACACCGTGCCCTGCGCGCCGAGCTGGTCGGTCACCCATTCGAACACGGTGCGGTTGTAGTAGTCGAGCCCGCGCACCAGACGCGGGTTGATCTCGAACGCGATGCCGTTCGCACGCAGCAGCGTCTGCAGTGCATCGAAATGCACCCGTGCCGCGTCGTCGAGCTCGTTCATCAGCTGGGGCGCCGCCTCGTTGAGCGCCTGCATCGCCGGATTCTTGCTGTCGAGAATGCGCAGCGGATTGCTGTGCAGGCGCCGCTTCGAATCCTCGTCGAGCGTGTCCTGATGCGCCTCGAAATAGGCGATCAGCTTGGCGCGGTGGCGGTGCCGCGATTCGAGGTCGCCCAGGGTGTTGATCTGCAGCGTCGGCGCAATGCCGAGCGCGCGCCACAGGTCGGCACACATCACGATCAGTTCCGCGTCGACGTCCGGCCCGGCAAAACCGAGCGCCTCAACGCCGACCTGGTGAAACTGCCGGTAGCGCCCCTTCTGCGGGCGCTCGTGGCGGAACATCGGCCCGGTGTACCACAGGCGCTTGCCGCCGTCGTACAGCAGGTTGTGCTGGATCACCGCGCGGACGCTCGATGCCGTGCCTTCCGGGCGCAGCGCCAGCGATTCGCCATTCAGCTCGTCGACGAAGGTATACATCTCCTTTTCGACGATGTCGGTCACTTCGCCGATGGCGCGCTTGAACAGGCCGGTGTGCTCGAGGATCGGCGTGCGCATTTCGCGATAGCCGTAGCGGCGCAGCCAGTCGCGCACGATGGCCTCGAAGCCCTGCCAGGTGTCGGTGACATCGGGCAGGCAGTCGTTCATGCCGCGCACGGATTGAATGTTGTTGTTGCTCATGTTCTAGAAATCAATTTTTTATCCGCGAAGGACGCGAAGGGACGCGAAATTTTGGTTGTGATTTTCTTCGTGAATCTTCGCGTCCTTCGCGGATAAATATTTTTCAATGCCCATACCGCCGCCGCACATAGTCTTCGACGATCGCCTGGAAATCCGCGGCGATGCGGTCGCCCTTCAGCGTCACGGTTTTTTCGCCGTCGACGTACACCGGCGCGACCGGCACTTCGCCGGTGCCGGGCAGCGAGATGCCGATGTTGGCGTGCTTGGATTCGCCGGGGCCATTGACCACGCAGCCCATCACCGCCACCTGCATGGATTCGACGCCGGGATAATGGCTGCGCCACAGCGGCATCTGCTTGCGCAGATACGATTCAATGTCCTGCGCCAGTTCCTGGAACACGGTCGAGGTGGTGCGGCCACAGCCGGGGCAGGCGGTAACCTGCGGGGTGAAGGCACGCAGGCCGAGCGCCTGCAGGATTTCCTGGCCGACGCGGACTTCCTGCGTGCGATCGCCGCCCGGTTCCGGCGTGAGTGAAATACGGATGGTGTCGCCGATGCCTTCCTGCAGCAGAACCGACAAGGCGGCGGTCGAGGCGACGATGCCCTTGCTGCCCATGCCGGCCTCGGTCAGCCCCAGGTGCAGTGGATAGTCGCACTGCGACGCAAGATCGCGATATACCGAAATCAGATCCTGTACCCGGCTCATCTTGCACGACAGGATGATCTTGTCGCCACCAAGGCCCAGTTCTTCGGCTTTTTTCGCCGACTCCAGCGCGGAGGCCACCATCGCGCGTCGCATCACCACCTCGGCGTCTTCCGGCTGCGCGAGACGCGCGTTGTCGTCCATCATGCGCGCCGCCAGCGCCTGGTCGAGGCTGCCCCAGTTGACGCCGATACGCACCGGTTTATCGTAACGGCATGCCACTTCGATCAGGGTGGCGAACTGCTCGTCGCGCTTGTTGCCGCGCCCGATGTTGCCGGGGTTGATGCGCAGCTTGGCGAGCGCTTGCGCGCATTCCGGCACCTGGGTCAGGAGCTTGTGGCCGTTGAAGTGGAAGTCACCGATCAGCGGCACGCGGCAGCCCAGTATATCGAGCCGTTCGCGGATGCGCGGCACCGCGGCGGCGGCTTCCAGCGTGTTGACGGTGAGGCGCACCAGTTCCGAGCCAGCATCATTCAGCGCCTGCACCTGGCGCACGGTGGCCGTGATATCGACGGTATCGGTATTGGTCATCGACTGCACCACCACGGGCGCATCGCCGCCGACCAGCACATGACCGATCCGCACCTGGCGGGTCGGATGGCGGACTATTTGGGACATCATTCTTCCAGAGTGGCTATTCTTCGAGCGTGAAGCGGGCAACCGTCACATCGATGAAGGGTTTCAAATCGATGGGGCGGCCGTTATACGTCATGCGCGCTTGCGCCGCGTTACCGATCACCACATCGAACGGCGGCTGGCCGTGGATATCCACGCGGCTGCCCGCGGGGTTGAGCTGACGATGCAACATGCGCCCGCTGGCATCCTTGATCTCGGTCCAGGCCTCGTCGCCGAATTCGAGATGCAGCGCACCACCGACCGCCGGGGTTTCGGGCGCCGCGGGTGCGCCGGCCTCGGCCGGCTCGGGGGCCCACGCTGCAGGTGCGGCCGGCGGTGCGGGGGCAACCTGGACGGCAGGAGAAGGGGCGTCTGCCGGTTCCGCTACCGGCGCCGGCACAGCAGCGGGCGCGGGATGGGTTTGCGCAGCGGGTGGAACCCGTTCATTCGGACCTTCGTCCACCTCGCTGTTGAGCCACCAATACAGCGCCACCGGCACGGCCACCACCACCATCAGGCCGAGCAACAACAAAATCAGCCAGGGCGAAGTCAGCCAGGAACGCGGCAGGGGAGGCTCGGCATGGCTGACTGCAGCCGGCTCTGCCGGGGCGCCTTCCATGCGTGCCAGCAGCACTTCGGGGGCAAGCCCCAGCAGGCGCGCGTAGTTGCGCACAAACCCGCGCGCGAACACGGGCGGATCGAGGCTATCGAAGTCATCCGTCTCCATCGCCTCGACTTGGCGCTGCATCAGGCGCAGGCGTGCAGCCGCATCATCCAGCGTGATGCCCTGCGCCTCGCGCGCATCACGCAAAATCTGCCCGACCGATGCCTGGCTATTCTCGCTCATTCGTATTGCCCCGTCAGCAGCAGCCGCGCCTCATTCGAATCGGAAAAACGCTTGCGCAGCTGCAGGCCATAGGCTGCTTCCTGCGCGCGGTCGCCCAGCTTGCGTTCCAGCCGCACCCCCAGCCACAGACTTTCCGCGGTCGGCGGCGCCAGCTCGGCGTGGCGTCCCAGCAGGCGCTGGGTCTCCATCAGCCGTCCCTGGCGAAAATGCAGGCCGGCCAGCTTCAGGACGGTGTTGGGGTTGTCGGGTTGCAGCTTGAGCGATTTCAGCAGATTGGCTTCAGCCAGCGCGAGGTCGCCTTTCTTTTCCGCACACAGGCCGGCATTGGTTATGGCCTGCTCAGGCTGGGCATACAGCGGATTGTGCAGGGCGATGCTGAACTGCTCCAGCCCTTCGTCATAGCGACCTCGGGTGCAGAGAAACCAGCCGAAATTGTTGCGTGCTTCCGAATCGCTGCGATCCAGTTCGATGGCGCGGCGGAAGTTCGCCTCGGCCAGCTTGTCTTCGGCCAGTTCCATGTAGATCAGGCCATAGATGTTGTAGGCCGGGCCAAAGCGGTTGTCGGCGGTAATCGCCTTGCGCAGTTCGTCGAGCGCAACCTTGTACTGGGCGCGGGAAAAATAGGCGTTGGCCAGGTCAGTGAAGGCACGCGCACGCTGACGGCTTTCGCTGTCGGCTTGCGTGTTGGCGACCCCACCCTCTCCGACAGGCTGGCCCGCGCAGCCTGCGAGCAAGGCTGCGCCCATCACGATCCATTTCTTCACGCTGCCTCCTTGTGCATTCGTTTCATCACGCGCCCGCTCTTGTCGGCCACCTTGCCCGCCAGCTGGCCGCAGGCAGCGTCGATGTCGTCGCCGCGCGTCTTGCGTGTGGTGACCACCAGTCCGGCGTCCTGCAGAATCTGGCGGAACACGCGCATCGCCTCGGCGCGCGGCTTTTCATAGCCGGAATCCGGGAACGGATTGAACGGGATGAGGTTGAATTTGCACGGCACCTCGCGCACCAGCTCGATCAACTGGCGCGCATGCTCGGGCGCATCGTTCACCCCGGCCAGCATCACGTATTCGAAGGTGATGAAGTCGCGCGGTGCATGCACCAGATAACGCCGGCACGCCGCCATCAGTTCCGCGAGCGGATATTTCTTGTTGATCGGCACGATCTGGTCGCGCAGCGCGTCGTTGGGCGCGTGCAGGCTCACCGCCAGCGCCACCGGACAGCGCTCGGCCAGGCGGTCCATCGCCGGCACCAGGCCGGAGGTCGACACCGTCACCCGCCGCCGCGACAGGCCGTAGGCGTGGTCGTCGAGCATGATGCCGAGCGCGGTCACCACGTTCTCGAAGTTCGCCAGCGGCTCGCCCATGCCCATCATCACCACATTGGTCACCGGCCGCTCGGAGATTTCACCGGTAGTGCGATTGACCTCGGTTTTCAAGCTGTGATGCGCCACCCACAACTGGCCGATGATTTCGGCCACCGTCAGGTTGCGGTTGAAGCCCTGCCGCCCAGTCGAGCAGAAGGTGCATTCCAGCGCACACCCCACCTGCGACGACACACACAGGGTGCCGCGGTCTTCTTCCGGAATGAATACGGTTTCGATGCCGTTTGCGACGCCGACATCGAACAGCCACTTGCGCGTGCCGTCGGTCGAAGTGTGCACGTAATTGATCGCCGGCGGCGCCACTACTGCCTGCTGCTGCAGTTTTTCGCGCAGGCTTTTGGCGATATCGGTCATCTGCGCAAAATCCGCCACTCCGGCCTGATGCACCCAGTGGAACACCTGCCTGGCGCGAAACGGCTTTTCGCCGTGTTCGCTGAACCAGGCGGTCAATCCTTCGAGGTCGAAATCAAGCAGGTTTTGCGGCATCGGCAGCTTCGATCAGCGGCTATAAACTTCGCACGCGGGGAAAAAATAGGCAATTTCGACCGCAGCGGTTTCCGGCGCGTCGGAGCCATGCACGGCGTTGGCGTCGATGCTCTCGGCGAAGTCGGCGCGAATGGTGCCGGGTTCGGCCTTCTTCGGATCGGTCGCGCCCATCAGTGCGCGGTTCTTGGCGATCGCATCTTCACCTTCCAGCACCTGCAGCACCACCGGGCCGGAAATCATGAAATCGACCAGGTCCTTGAAGAAAGGACGCTCGCGGTGCACACCGTAGAAGCCTTCGGCTTCCTGACGCGACAGGTGCTTCATTCTGGACGCCACCACCTTGAGGCCATTGCTCTCGAAGCGGCTGACGATCTTGCCGACCACATTTTTGGCGACGGCATCGGGTTTGATGATAGAAAAAGTGCGCTGAACAGCCATATACATGCTCCAGACAAAATGAAAAAACGTTCAAAAGACCTTGGAAATCAGCCTGCTAGGATAGCACGACCGGCCCGCCCCTGTCTTGCCCGGTCCGCTGGTTTTCGCTGTTCCGCGTGGCGCGAAAACGGGCTAGCCACACGGAGAGCATGCCAAACCGGCTGCGGCTGAGTATAGTGCGTGCCTGTTTCCGCATCTGCCCACCCACCTCTTATGCTCGAACTTCTGACCGACCCCAACGCCTGGATCGCCTTCGCCACCCTCACCGCCCTGGAACTGGTGCTGGGCATCGACAACATCATTTTCATTTCCATCCTGGTCGACAAACTGCCGGAGCGGCAGCGCGAATTGGCCCGCCGGCTGGGGCTGGGCATGGCCATGTTCATGCGCATCGGCCTGTTGCTGGTGCTGGCCTGGATCATCGGCCTGACGGCGCCGCTGTTCAGCGTGCTCGGCCAGGACATCTCGGGGCGCGACCTGATCCTGATCGGCGGCGGCCTGTTCCTGCTGTGGAAAAGCACCAGCGAAATCCACCAGACGCTGGAAGGCGAGGAAGGCCACAGCTCCAGCGCGGTCAAGGCCACCTTCACTGCGGTGATCCTGCAGATCATGGTGATCGACCTCGTTTTTTCGCTGGACTCCATCATTACCGCCGTCGGCATGGTGGAAAACATCGCGGTGATGATCGCGGCGGTGGTCGCCTCGGTCGGGCTGATGATGCTGTTTGCCGGCGCAATCGGCCGCTTCGTGTCGAATCACCCCAGCATCAAGATGCTGGCCTTGTCCTTCCTGGTGGCGGTGGGCGTGGTGCTGATCGCCGAGGGTTTCGGCCACCACGTGCCCAAGGGCTACATCTACTTTGCCATGGCCTTCTCGCTGACGGTGGAAATGCTCAACATCCGCATGCGCCGGCGTCGCGCCGCCGCAGTGCACCTGCACGCGGCCTACGCACCGGAAAACCGCAGCGATTAAGCCACCACGCGCGGCAGGATTCCGGGCTCGTCCGGGGCTGCCAGCGCGTCGGCGTCCAAGCCGATACCAGCCGCCCACAGCAGCTGGCCGTTGCACCACAGAAGCGGCAGACGGTCGCGCTGCCAAGGCGGGATGGCATGTTCCTGCAACAGGTTTTTCAGGCTGCGGTGGGGGCCGCCCGCGTGCAGCCGCAGCCGCTCGCCGCCCTGCCGCACCCCCAGGGTGACCTCGCCCGCTGCCAGCACGCCACCCTTCAGCCCCGCCCCGGTCACGGCATCCAAGCGCACGCTCACCCCAGCTGACGGAACAGACAGCGTGGTTTCACCCTGCCAGCGAACCGGCGCAGCTGGCTTGGGTGCGACCGGGACGAGATAAGCCCCGCCGCGAAAGCGCCAGACTTCAAGCGACCCCAACCCGACACACACGCGCGCATCGTGGCGGGCATCCAGCAGCTGATGCAGGGCTTCGTCCAGCCGCCGCGCGTTGGGCATGGGCAGGCCGTGCCGCTCGATGAAGTGGCGCAGCAGATTGCGCGCACGCGGGTGGGACAAACTTGCCAGCGCCGCGCAATCGAGGCGATCCCCGTCGATTGCCGCCGCAGCGTCAAGCCGCGCCAGATCGTCCAGCAATTCGGCGGCGTCGGCCTGCAAGGCGGCCGCGCGCGCGAGGGTGGCACTGCTGCCGGGGAAATGCGCGGCCAGCAGCGGCATCACCTGCTGGCGCAGGGCATTGCGGCGGTAGCGGGTGTCCTGATTGCTTTCGTCGTCCACCCAATCCAGGCCATGCGCCTGCGCATACGCCAGCAGGTCGGCACGCGTCGCACCCAGCAACGGCCGCAGTTGCGTCGCCCGCCAGCCGGGTCGGACCTGCACCTCGGCCATCGCTGCCAGGCCTTTCGGTCCCGCGCCGCGCAACAACTGCAATAAAAGCGTTTCTGCCTGGTCGTTCTGCTGGTGTGCGGTGAGCAGAAAGTCCGCGTCCAGCGCGGCAAAAATGCGCTGACGCTCATGCCGCGCAGCCGCTTCGATACCCGCCGCATCGTCGCGCGCGATCTGTACCCGATGGATGCTTAATTCAAGCACATGCGATGCGCAAAGCCGCGTGCAGAAATCCGCCCAATGGTCGGCGTGGGGCGACAGGCCATGGTGCACATGGACAGCCTGCAGTTCAAAGGGATGTTGATTGCGCAGCGCCAGCAGGGCGTGCAGCAGAACCACCGAATCGAGCCCACCCGAGAGTCCCAGCACCAGCCGCGCGTGCGGGGGGACGTGGCGGGCGAGAGCGTCCGCCACGGCTGCGACGACCGACTTATTTGGCAGGGGTTTCCTTGAAGCTGCCATACGCCCGCAAGCGCTGGTAACGCGCGGCCAGCAGGGCTTCGAGCGGCGGCTTGCGCAACTCGGCCAGGGTGTCGGTGAGCGCACGGCGCATCGACTGGAACATGCCGTCCCAGTCACGCTGCGCGCCGCCCAGCGGTTCTTCGATGACGCGGTCGACCAGCCCGTTGGCTTTCAGGCGGTCGGCCGTGATGGCCAGGGTTTCGGCGGCAACCGAAGCCTTGTCGGCGCTCTTCCACAGAATCGAGGCGCAGCCTTCGGGCGAGATCACCGAGTAGGTCGAGTATTGCAGGATCAGCATGCGGTCGCCGACGCCGATGGCCAGCGCGCCGCCCGAGCCGCCTTCTCCGACAATGGTGCAGACAATCGGCGTCTGCAGTTCGGCCATCACATACAGGTTGCGTGCAATCGCCTCGGACTGCCCACGTTCCTCGGCACCGATGCCGGGATAGGCGCCCGGGGTGTCGATGAAGGTAAAAATCGGCAAGCCGAACTTTTCCGCCAGGCGCATCAGCCGCATCGCCTTGCGATAGCCCTCGGGGCGCGGCATGCCGAAATTGCGGACAATTTTTTCCTTGGTGTCACGGCCTTTCTGGTGGCCGATCACCATCACCGGCTCGCCGTTGAAGCGCGCCATGCCGCCAACAATCGCGGCATCGTCAGCATACGCGCGGTCGCCGTGCAGTTCGGCGAAATCGGTGAACAGCCCCTGCACGTAATCGAGCGTGTAAGGCCGTTGAGGATGGCGCGCCACCTGCGACACCTGCCAGGCATTGAGCTTGGCGTAGATGTCCTTGGTCAGTGTCTGGCTCTTTTTCTGCAGGCGGCGGATTTCCTCCGAAATGTCCAGGGCGGAATCGTCCTGCACAAAGCGCAGTTCTTCGATCTTGGCTTCAAGTTCGGCGATCGGCTGCTCAAAGTCGAGGAAGGTGGTTTTCATCAAGCTGTCACAGAAAACAGGTTAGCCGGGCATTTTAACAGCCCGGCGCAGTTTGCCATGCGGCGCTTAATGATGGTGATGGCCATGGGCGCCGTGCGCATGGCGATGCTCGACCTCATCCGCCGAGGCGGCACGCACATCGGCAACCACACACTCAAAATGCACCGCCTGTCCGGCATAGGGGTGATTGCCATCAACCACCACCTTGTCTTCGGCGATATCGGTCACGGTGTAGAGCATTTCCTCGCTGCCGTCGGCCGGCGAGCCGACAAACTGCATGCCGATTTCGATGTCATCGGGGAAGCCTTCGCGCGGCTCCAGCCGCACCAGGTCTTCTTCGTATTCTCCGAAGGCATCGGCAGGCTGCAGCTTGAGATCGATCTTGTCGCCCACCGCCTTGCCTTCCAGCGCCTGTTCCACCATCGGGAAGATGTTGTCGTAGCCGCCGTGCAGGTAGCTGACCGGTTCGTCGCTCTCTTCCAGCAGCTTGCCCTCCATGTCGCGGACGATGTAGGTGATGGTGACGACGGTGTCTTTGCCGATATTCAATTGAGTTCCTTTACGAGTTGAAGCACTTCCGCCGCGTGGCCGCGGCTGGAAACGCCGTACAGGGCGTGACGGATGACGCCCTGTTTGTCGATGATGAAGGTGGAGCGCACCATGCTTTTACGCATGACGCCGTCCACTTCCTTGTCCTGCAATACGCCATAGGCGGCGCAGGTTGCCTGGTCCTTGTCGGCCAGCAGGCGCACGCTGATGCCGTGTTTGTCGCGAAATTCGCCATGTTTGATGCAGTCGTCGCGCGACACCCCGAGCACGCTGGCACCCAGCTTGGCGAAGTCGTTTTCCAGCTCGGAAAACTCGATTGCTTCGGTGGTGCAGCCCGGCGTATCGTCGCGCACGTAAAAATACAGCACGAGGTTTTTGCCCCGAAACTGGGACAACTCGACGACGTTCATGTCCGCATCCGGGTTGGAAAAATCCGGCGCACGGTCTCCCGCTTTCAACATGGAAAACTCCACCACCTAATTTTCGGCAGCATTCTAACAGGGGCACCCACTCACATCGCTATAATAATTTCATGACGACGACCCTGCTTGGCGGCTTGAGCCCCACCCGTTTCCTGCGCGATGTCTGGCACAAGCGCCCGCTTCTGATCCGCAATGCCGTGCCGGACTTTGGCGGACTGCTGTCGCCCGGCGAGATGCAGCAACTGGCCAGCCGCGAGGATGTGGAATCACGGCTGATCCAGGGCAGCGGCACCCACTGGCAGCTCGATCACGGCCCGTTCAACAAAAGCGACTTCAGGCGCCTGCCGAAAACCGAATGGACGCTGCTGGTGCAATCGCTCAACCACGTCCTTCCCGAAGCCGATGCGCTGCTGGCGCGTTTCAACTTCATCCCGCACGCCCGGCTCGACGATTTGATGGTGAGCT
>DATMWS010000250.1:0-16571 GCA_035562135.1 Thiobacillus sp.
CTTCGGGGAAGCCGCCCTGAGTCGGCGCCGGCTGCTTGACCAGCGGGTCGGCCTGGCTGGTCGATCCGTCGGGCTTTTCCTGCACCGGCGGGCGCGGCACGACGACCGGCGGTGCAGCCGGTGCCGGCGCGGTTGTGGGCGCCTGGGTTTCAGCTGCGGCCTTGGACGGTGCCGGCGGCTGCGGATACAGATGCGGCTGCAATTGCGGCAACAGGGTTTTCAGCATCTGCGCGGTGAGCGAGCTGGTGAAGCCGAACTGGCCCGCCTGCTCGCCCGGCACCAGGGCCGTCAGGGTGCCGAAGTAGCGGTCGCCCAGATAGAACACGAAGGTGGCGGTGCGGTTGACCACGCGCGACTCGATCAGCTGCCCGCCCTTGCCGTAGCGTTCGAAGCGGTGGTCGCCGGTGCCGGTCTTGCCGCCCATGGTGAGCGGCTGCCCGGCTGCATCCTTGAGCGCGCCGGCGAGACGGCCCGCGGTGCCGCCCTCCACCACCCGTGCCAGCGCGCGGCGCACGGTTTGCGCCACCTCGGCGGGCATCAGGCGTTCGCCCTTGGGCGGCTTCATCGACAGCCGGGTGTCGTAAGGCGTGTTGGCGGCGAAGTGCAGGCCGGTGAGGCTCACCATCGGCGCGCGCACGCCGTCGTTGACCAGGATGCTCATCAGCTCGGCCAGCGCCGCGGGGCGGTCGCCCGAACTGCCGATCGCGGTGGCGTAGGACGGCGTGATGTTGTCGAACGGATAGCCCACACGTTTCCAGTCGCGCAGCAGGCCGTCGAAGGCTTCGACTTCGAGCAGGCTCTGGATGCGGATGTCCTGCGTGTTCTTGCGGCTGGTCCTGAACAGCCAGTCGTAGACTTCGAGGCGGACCCCCGTGCCGGACTCATACAGGGTTTTGAGGTCGGTTTTCGGCGCGGCGCGCAGGGTTTTCACGACCCACAGTTCCAGCGGATGAATTTGCGTGATGTAGCCGCGGTCGGCCAGGTCGTAGGCATCGGGCGCGTGGGTCGTGTACATCGATTCCAGCGTCTTCTGGCTCAGGCTGGCGCTGGCGGGCACCTGTTTGTGCAACGCAGCGACATAGGCTTCGACGCTCGCTTGCGGTTCCAGGTAGCGGAACACTGCGCTGAAACGGCGCGGGTTGAGGCGGCTGCGTGCGTACAGGTCTTCGGCCATCTGCGCCGGAGTGAGTTTCTTGTGGCGCTGGTAAAAACGGTTGATGAAGACGCGGCCCTCCTGGTCGACGAAGCGGGCAAGGTAGGTTTCCCTGAGCGGGTTGCTGGCGTCATCCAGAATGCGGGCTGCGGCGCCGGGCGAGGCGCTGGCGTAATGCCGAACGATGTCGCGCATGATGCGGATGTAGACGAGGTTGACCGAGTTCCGGGTAGCCTCCCACACGTCCATCATGCGGCCATTGTCCTTGGGGTCGAAGTTGGCAAAGTTGTGCAGGCCGCCGCCGGTGAAGAAGGTTTGCGGCGCGGCGGAATAGGGGCGACCCATTGCCGCTTCGAGCGTGGTGGCCAGTGCCTCGTTGCGATTCGCGAAGAGACGCTCGGCGACCCACTGCGCCAGCACATCGCGCTGCGGCTGTGCCTTCTGCTTGAGCGTGGCGGCGTCGAGTGCGCGGTATTCGTTGTGCAGTCGCGCGATGATTTCCAGATAGGTGACCAGGGTGCGCAGCTTGGCGGTGGAGCCGAGATCCAGCCGCGCCTGGCGGTTGATGTCGAACGGCTGGTTGAGGTTGTCGGCCTGGATGCGCAGCAGGTTGCCCTGTGCTGTTTTTTCATACAGGGTGAAGCTGTAGATCACGCTCGCCAGCGGATTGTCCGGTTGCAGCAGGCGAAATCCGATCAGGCCCGACGCCGCGGCGGCTTCCCGCTTGGCCAGGCTTTGCAGATAGCGGCTGACGATTTTTTGCGCCGGCTGGTTGACGCTGGTATTGACCTGCAGGTCGATCCGGTCAAGGTCGTACAGGCGCGGTTCGCCCAGCAGCGCGGCGACACGGATGCGCTGCGCGTTGGTGGCTTTCTGCTCGACAAAGCTCGGCGGTGGCGGGTCGACGCGCTGGCTGGCCGTGCGCAGTTTGACCAGCTTGGCCTGGTTGGCCAACTCGCGCGAGATCAGCTGGGCATTGGCCAGCAGGTCGAGGTGATCGTCGGTGCTGGCATCCAGCGCCTTGCGGTTGGCGGCGAGGTAATACGACGGGCGGCGTTCGGCGACGATCAGCGACAGCGCGTGCTTCAGCGCGCTGGCATACGACTCCACACGGGCTTCAGCCCGTAGTGGATCGGAGTCCTTTAGGGCATAGGCGGCGTCGCGGGAGGACGGTTTTTTGGCCAGGGTGCGGTTGACCTCGTCGAAGTCGAGGCCGTACCACGCCCACAGACCTTCGCCGATGCCGTTGACTTCGCCATAGCGCGGCGCTGCCGCCAGCGGCACGGTGTTGAGGTAGGCCATCACCGTTTTGCGCCGCATCGGCAGCGTGTTGGGGCCGTCAAGATAGGCGCGCAGGCTGGCGGTG
The DNA here is from genome assembly GCA_035562135.1 of Thiobacillus sp. Lineage (GTDB taxonomy): Bacteria > Pseudomonadota > Gammaproteobacteria > Burkholderiales > Thiobacillaceae > Thiobacillus. The sequence continues at coordinate 2,520 of DATMWS010000250.1, forward strand.
CCCATCTGCCGCAGCTTCTCGCCCATGCTGGCGGTGAGGCCTTCGGGCGAATGGCGGTATTTCTCGATCTGCGTCGGCAGCGTGCTGCCGCCCGGCACGTTGCGGTTGGTGTCGACCAGGCTGATGCCCTTTTCCAGCAGGGCCTGGGCGAGCCGGTCCCACTCCACCGCCGGGTTGCGGGTGGGGAACTGTTCGGTCAGCAGTTCGCGGTTTTCGATGTAGAGCAGGCCATCGACCAGCACCTTGGGGATGTTTTCAAAGCGGCCGTACACGCGCGTCGGGTGCAGCCCCCGATACAGCGGCTTGCCGTCGCTGTCGAGCAGGCTGAGCCCGGCCTGGTCCTTTTCGTGATACGGCAGGAACAGGCCGAGATCGTGCGCCCGCACCATCTGGATGCTGATTTTGGCCTGCTGGTCGATCTGCCAGCCGGCCTTTTGCAGCCGCGCCAGATAATCCGGCAGCTTGCTGTAGCCGAGGCGCACGTCATACGGCCCCTGGCCGGGGTAACGGATGCGTTCGGACGGGCCCGGCCGGATTTGCCAGGTCATTTTCTGCGCCGCCTTGGCGAGGTATTTCGCTTCCAGCGCTGACGACACCAGTTCGTAGGCGACGAGGCCGATAAGGCCGATGATCAGCAGCAGAATGCCAAGGCCGATGAGGATGCGACGCGGAACTTTATGCATGTTCAGACCCACTCGCGCGCGGTTAGAAAGTCGTTGTATAGCCGGGCCTCGTCCGAGCCGGGCGCGGGGTGCCAGTCGTAACGCCATTTCACGATCGGCGGCAGCGACATCAGGATCGATTCGGTGCGTCCGCCCGACTGCAGGCCGAACAGGGTGCCGCGGTCGTACACCAGGTTGAATTCGACATAGCGCCCGCGCCGGTAGGCCTGGAAATCGCGCTCGCGCTCGCCAAATTCGATGTCCTTGCGGCGCTCCAGAATCGGCAGATAGGCGGCGAGGAAGGCGTCGCCCACGCTCTTCGTCATGGCAAACGCGCTATCGAAGCCGCCTTCGGCAAAGTCGTCGAAAAACACGCCGCCGATGCCGCGCGGCTCGTTGCGATGCTTGAGGAAGAAATAGCGGTCGCACCAGCTCTTGAAGCGCGGATGCAGGTCGACGCCGAAGGGATCGAGCGCGTTCTTGCAGGTGGCGTGAAAATGCTGCGCGTCTTCCTCGAAGCCGTAGTAGGGCGTGAGATCCATGCCGCCGCCGAACCACCACACCGGCGCCTCGCCGTCCTTCATCGCGACGAAGCAGCGCACGTTCATGTGCACCGTCGGGGCGTAGGGATTCTTCGGGTGCAGCACCAGCGAGACGCCCATCGCTTCCCAGCGGCGGCCGGCGAGTTCCGGGCGATGCGCGCTGGCCGACGGTGGCAACTGGCTGCCCAGCACGTGCGAGAAGTTGACGCCGCCGCGTTCCAGGACCTGTCCTTCTTCGATCAGCCGTGAGATGCCGCCGCCGCCTTCGGGACGCTCCCAGGCGTCGGTGCGGAAGGGCAAACCATCGGCGGTTTCGAGCGCGGCGACGATGCGCGCCTGCAGGTCGAGCAGATAGGTTTTGACTGCAGTTGTATCAAAGGGGGTGGCAGGCATCAGGGTCGAAGGACGGTTCCGGTGGCAAGGTCGATCAGGGTGGAGGGGCGGCGGCGTGGGCCGATGCGGCCAGCGATCACGCGCACCCGCGCGCCGAATATTCTGCGGCATTCGGCTGCGGTTTTGGCGGGTTTTTTGCCGCTTTTGTTGGCGCTGGTGGAAACCAGCGCCATGCCGAGGCTGCGGCAGAGTTGCGCCGCAACGGGGTGGGCGGTGACGCGCACCGCAAGGGTGGCGCGCCCGCCGGTGAGCAGCGGCGGGCAGGCGGAGGATGCCGGCACCACCCAGGTGACGGGGCCGGGCCAGGTGCGGCTCACCCGTGCCAGGTCGGCTGCACGGAGGGGGCGAATAAAGGGCTGCAGCCGCTTGAGGTGGTCGGCGATCAGCAGCAGGCCCTTGGCGGTGCTGCGGCCCTTGAGCCGGATGAGTCGTTTCAGCGCGCGCGGATTGCGCGGGTCGCAGCCGAGGCCGTAGCAGGACTCGGTGGGATAGGCGATGACGCCGCCGCTTTTCAGGTAGGCCGCCAAGCCGGTGCGCTGCAGCGCAGCCTCACTTTTTCCGGTCAAGCGCGCGCCAGCCGATGTCGCGACGGTATTGCATGCCGTCGAAGTGGATGCCGGCCACCGCTTCGTAGGCGCGTTTTTGCGCCATGCGCACGCTGTCGCCGAGTGCGGTCACCGCCAGCACGCGGCCGCCGCTCACCACGGTCTGACCATCCTGTTCCGTAGTGCCGGCGTGGAACACATGCAGGTCGTCGGCAGCAGCGGGCAGCGCGCCGATGACGGCGCCTTTCTGCGGCGCATCGGGGTAGCCGGCGGCGGCGAGCACCACGGCGAGCGCGGTACGGCGATCCCATTCGACCTCGATCTGGTCGAGCCTGCCGTTGATGGCGGCTTCCACCAGGCCGACAAGGTCGGACTTCAGGCGCATCATGATCGGCTGGGTTTCCGGATCGCCCATGCGGCAGTTGAATTCGAGCACCCTGGGTGCGCCATCCAAGCCGACCATGATGCCGGCGTACAGAAAGCCGGTGTAGCGGATGCCGTCGGCTGCCATGCCTTCCACTGTTGGATGGATCACCTCGCGCATGATGCGCGCGTGCAGTTCGGGGGTGACCACCGGCGCCGGCGAGTAGGCTCCCATGCCGCCAGTGTTGGGCCCCTGGTCGCCGTCCTGCAGGCGCTTGTGGTCCTGGCTGGACGCCAGCGCCAGCACGTGTTCGCCGTCGACCATGACGATGAAGCTGGCTTCCTCGCCCAGCAGGCATTCCTCGATCACCACGCGGTGCCCGGCTTCGCCCATGCTGTTGCCGGCGAGCATGGCGTCGACCGCGGCGTGCGCTTCATCCGCGGTCGCGGCGACAACCACGCCCTTGCCGGTGGCCAGACCGTCGGCCTTCACCACGATGGGCGCGCCCTGCGCATCGATGTAGGCGTGCGCCGCGGCGGCATCGGTGAAGGTGCCGAAGGCCGCGGTGGGAATGCCATGGCGCGCCATGAACTGCTTGGCGAAATCCTTCGAGCTTTCGAGCTGGGCCGCGGCCTGTGTCGGGCCGAAGATTTTCAGCCCGGCGGTGCGGAAAGCGTCGACCACACCCGACGCCAGCGGGGCTTCGGGGCCGACCACGGTGAACGCGATATCCGGTTCGCGGCGGACGAATTCAACCAGCGAGGGAATCGCGGTCAGCGGCAGGTTGACGAGGCCGTCCTCAGTCGCCGTACCGCCGTTGCCGGGCGCGACAAACACTTGCGAGACACGAGGGGATTGCGCGAGTTTCCACGCCAGTGCGTGTTCGCGTCCGCCGGAGCCGATGACGAGGATTTTCATGAGAGTCGGTGAGTGGTGAGTGGTCAGTGGCGAGTAGTGAGCGGTGAGGGCATCGTGCTTATTTCAACTTGCCGCTCACCCCTTGTCACTCGCCCCAAATCAATGCCGGAAATGCCGGGTGCCGGTAAACACCATGGCGATGCCATGCTCGTTGGCGGCGGCGATGACTTCGTCGTCGCGCATCGAGCCGCCGGGCTGGATCACCGCCTTGATGCCGGCTGCCGCAGCCTGGTCGATGCCGTCGCGGAAGGGGAAGAAGGCATCGCTCGCCATCACCGAGCCCGGCACCGGCAAACCGGCGTGCTCGGCCTTGATCGCGGCGATGCGCGCGGAATTGATACGGCTCATTTGCCCCGCACCGACACCGACGGTCATGCGGTCACGGGCGTAAACGATCGCGTTGGATTTGACGAACTTGGCGACACGCCAAGCGAACAGCAGGTCGTCCATTTCCTGTGCGGTCGGCGCGCGGTCGGTGACGGTCTTCAGCTCGCCGTGCAGCAGCACGTCGGCGTCCTGCACCAGCAGGCCGCCGGACACACGCTTCATGTCGAGCTGGGGTGTGCCAAATTGGGTCGGATTCCCCGACGGGGCTGCCGACCAGGCGCCGCATTCGAGCAGGCGCACGTTCTTCTTCGCGGCGACGGCGGCGGAGGCTTCGGGGCTGACTTCGGGCGCGATGATGACTTCGACGAACTGGCGCTCGACGATGGCCTGCGCGGTCTCGCCGTCGAGGCGGCCGTTGAAGGCGATGATGCCGCCGAAGGCCGATTCGGGGTCGGTCTGGTAGGCGCGGTTGTAGGCTTCCAGCAGGGTGGCACCGTAGGCGACGCCGCACGGGTTGGCGTGCTTGACGATGACGCAGGCGGGCGCGGCGTCGAACAGCTTCACGCATTCGAGCGCGGCGTCGGTATCGGCGATGTTGTTGTAGGACAGTTCCTTGCCCTGGATCTGGCGTGCCGTGGCGATGGTGCCGGCCGGGGCGTTGGACTCGACATAGAACGCGCCGGCCTGATGCGGGTTTTCGCCATAGCGGCAGGTTTGCGCGCGGGAAAACTGCAGGGTCAGCTGTTCGCCGAAGGCTTCGCGCTCGCCGTTCTCGTTCAAGGCGGTGAGGTAGTTGCTGATGTGGCCGTCGTACTGCGCAGTGTGGGTGAACGCCTTTTTCGCCAGATTGAAGCGGGTGGCATCGGTCAGCGCGCCGCCGTGGGCCTGCATCTCGGTCACCAGTGCCGGGTAATCGGCGGGGTCGGTGACGATGGCAACATGGCGGTAGTTCTTGGCCGACGAGCGGACCATCGCCGGGCCGCCGATGTCGATGTTCTCGATCGCGTCGTCCAGCGTATGCGGCTTCGATACCGTGGCGACGAAGGGATAGAGGTTCACGCACACCAGGTCGATGTAAGGCATGTTGTGCGAAGCCATGGTGGCAACGTGCTCGGGCAGATCGCGCCGCGCCAGGATACCGCCGTGCACTTTCGGGTGCAGCGTCTTGACGCGGCCGTCGAGCATTTCCGGGAAACCGGTGTATTCGCTGACGTCGATCACCGGCAGACCCGCGTCGCGCAGCGCCTTGGCGGTGCCGCCGGTGGACAGCAGTTCGACACCCGCAGTGACAAGCGCGCGGGCGAAATCGACGAGGCCGGTTTTATCCGACACGGAAAGCAGGGCACGTTGAATGGTCATGGAAAATTTAATCCGAGAGGCCGTGTTCGCGCATTTTTTTGCGCAGGGTGTTGCGGTTGATGCCGAGCATGTCGGCCGCGCGCGTCTGGTTGCCTTCGGCGCGGTCGAGGATGTAGGCCAGCAAGGGTTTTTCCACCGCGCTCACCACCATGTTGTAGATCTCGCTCGGCGTTTCGCCGTCGAGGTCCTTGAAATAGCGATTGAGCGACCGCCGCATGCAGGCGGCGATTTCGTTTTCTTCGATCATTTTGAAGTTCCCCTTTATGCCGCGAGCCGTGAAGCCGGTGGCATGTCTTCCGCGTTATTGTTGTGGTGGCTGGTTTCGTAGCGCAGGCGGCTGTCGGCGCGCGCCGCCTGGGCAAAGTAATCGTTGACGGCGGCAAGCTGTTCGGCCACCGAGTCGAACTGGTTCATGGTGTGGCGGAAAGCGCTGCTGCCGATCAGGCCGCGGGTGTACCAGGAGATATGCTTGCGCGCCACGCGCACCCCGGTAACGTCGCCATAAAACGCATACAGGTCGTGGATGTGTTCGAGCAGCACCGTGTGGATTTCGGCGACTTCCGGCTGCGGCAGGTGCTCGCCGGTGGCCAGATAATGCCCGATCTCGCGAAAAATCCACGGCCGGCCCTGCGCGGCGCGGCCGATCATCACCGCGTCGGCGCCGGTGTATTCAAGGACGTATTGGGCCTTTTCGGGGGTGGTGATGTCGCCGTTGGCGATGACGGGAATGCGCGCTTGCGCCTTCACCGCGCGCAGGGTGTCGTATTCGGCGTCGCCCGAATAGCCGCAGGCGCGGGTGCGGCCGTGCATGGCCAGCGCCTGTACCCCGGCGTTCTCGGCAATTTTGAGGATGCTCAGCGCATTGCGGTGCTCGCGGTCCCAGCCGGTGCGGATTTTCAGCGTCACCGGCACTTCGGGAACGGCCTTCACCACCGCGTCGAGGATGCGTCCGACCAGCGCCTCGTCCTGCAGCAGGGCCGAGCCCGCCATCACGTTGCACACCTTCTTGGCCGGGCAGCCCATGTTGATGTCGATGATCTGCGCGCCCCGGGCCACATTGTGGCGCGCGGCTTCGGCCATCATCGCCGGGTCGGCGCCGGCGATCTGCACGCTGATCGGGTCGACCTCACCCTCGTGGTTGGCCCGGCGCGCGGTCTTGGCCGAGCCGTACAGCAGCGAGTTCGACGTCACCATCTCGGACACCGCCATGCCCGCGCCCAGCTTTTTGCAAAGCTGGCGGAAAGGCCGGTCGGTCACCCCGGCCATGGGGGCGACGATCAGGCGGTTCTTGAGGAGGTGGTTGCCGATACGCATAAGGGGAAGCATTTTACCCTCCTCGCGGGCCCCAACCAAGCTGGGCGAAATTACTTTTGTACTGGTGGCCTGTCGTCGCAGTGTCTACTATCAACAAAGCGGCATTTCATCAATAAAGGGAGGAAGAAGCATGAGTTTTGCATCGGAATTCAAGGAATTCGTGGTCAAGGGCAATGCCATGGACCTGGCGGTCGGCGTCATCATCGGCGCGGCCTTCGGCAAGATCGTCGAATCGATCGTCAACGATCTCATCATGCCGATTGTCGGCGCGGTGTTTGGCGGCTTTGATTTTTCCAATCTGTTCATCGCGCTCGGCAGCGTGCCGGAAGGCGTGGCGATGACGCTGGCCGAAGTCAAGAAAGCGGGGGTGCCGGTGTTCGCCTACGGCAACTTCCTGACCATCCTGCTCAATTTCATCATTCTCGCGTTCATCGTCTTTGCCATCGTCAAGCAGCTCAACCGGCTCAAGCGACAAACGCCGCCTGCCGCGCCCGCTGCACCGCCGGAAGACGTCGTGTTGTTGCGTGAAATCCGCGATAGTCTGAAAAAATAAGGGTTTGCAAGCTGTTGCACAGGCGCAACCCGGAAGTGAATTCACCCATAGGCCGGGCGATATTGGGTGGAGGCCGTAGGGTGCTGTGGGTACAATCGTACTATCTGCTCTCCCCGGGATTGATTCAGACGGGCAACCGGTTTTCCTCTTCGTTAAAACGGGAGTTTTCATGGTGAAACGAGCACACGCAGTATGGCTGCTGGCAGGGCTTGCAGTACTGGGCGGCGCAACGGCCAATGCAGCCGACATGCCAGAGCGCGAACTGGGCCTGCTGCTGGGCGGCGGCTGGGCAGACAAGGACCTGGTCGGCGGCAAGGACGATGAAGTCAACCCGCTGTTTGGCTTGCGCTATGGCCAGCGTCTGAATGACGATTTCAACTTCTTCGGCGATCTGGTTTACGGCCCTTATGACGGCAACCACGCTGGCGTCGGCGATGCGGACGTGATCACCGTGCGGGGCGGCCTCGAATGGCTGATCTCCCGGCAGCAAAGGTACAACTGGTTTCTCTCCGGCGGTCTGGGTCTGCTGAATGTCAACACCGACGGCAGCCCTGATTTCACCCGCCCGATGGCTTCGCTGGGTGTCGGTCAGGCCTGGGAAGTCGGCATAAACGATGCCTTCCGTTGGGAAGTGCGCGCCGACCAGTCGTTTGGCAACAGCAGCTTGCCGAATGCCGGCCTGACCAACTTCCAGGCGCTGCTGGGTTATTCCTGGGGGCTGGGTGCGCCGCTGGATTCCGACGGCGACGGCGTGGCCAACCGCCTGGATCAGTGCCCCAACACCCCCAAGGGTGCCAAGGTCGACACCAAGGGTTGCCCGCTGGATTCCGACGGCGACGGCGTTTTCGACGGCCTCGATCGGTGCCCCGACACCCCGGCTGGGGTAAAAGTCAGCGCCGATGGTTGCCCGCTGGATACCGACGGCGACGGCATTCCCGATTACAAGGATCAGTGCCCGACCGTCCCCGCTCCTGGCACTGCCGATGGTTGCCCACCCAAAGTTGTCGAGCCTGAAGCGCCCAAAGCCGTCGAGCCTGCAGCGCCCAGGAAGATGACGCTGAATGGCGTGAACTTCGACTTCGACAGCGCCAAGCTGCGCCCCGAGTCCTTCGCGATTCTGGACAACGCCGCCGCCACGCTCAAGGAATGGGGCGACACCAAAGTTGAGGTGGCAGGCCACACCGATTCGGTGGGCACTGACGATTACAACCTCAACTTGTCCCAGCGCCGTGCCGAAACCGTGCGGGCCTACCTGATCGACAAGGGCGTTCCAGCGGATCGCCTGACTGCCAAAGGTTACGGTGAATCCATGCCGGAGACCGACAACGACAGTGCAGAAGGCCGCTTCAAGAACCGCCGGGTGGAACTGATTCCGCAGAAGTAAGCAGGATTGGAAAAATCAGAACGGGCGCCTCGGCGCCCGTTTTTTTGCCTGCTACGGGCGTTTGTGTCCGACTCAGTGCGCCGCTTCCCAGTTGCTGCCGGATCCCACGCCCACCCGCAACGGCACCTTGAGCGCGGCGACGTTGCACATGTGTGCGGGCAACTCGGCACGCACGCGGTCGAGTTCCCGCTCGGGCACTTCGAGGATCAGTTCATCGTGCACCTGCAGCAGCAGGCGGCTGGCCAGTTTTTCGTCATCGATCCAGCCCTGCACCGCGATCATCGCCAGCTTGATGAGGTCGGCCGCGGTGCCCTGCATCGGCGCGTTGATGGCGGCGCGCTCTGCGCCCTGGCGGCGCTGTCCGTTTTTTGCGTTGATTTCGGGCAGGTACAGGCGGCGGCCGAACACCGTCTCGACGTAGCCCTGGCTGCGCGCCGCCTCGCGCGTGCGCTGCATGTAGTCGGCCACGCCGGGATAGCGCGCGAAGTAGCGGTCGATGTAGGCCTGGGCGGCGGCGCGTTCCAGGTTGAGCTGGCTGGCCAGACCAAAGGCCGACATGCCGTAGATCAGGCCGAAATTGATGACCTTGGCCATGCGCCGCTGATCGTTGCTCACCTCGTCGAGCGGCACGCCGAACACTTCGGCGGCGGTGGCGGTGTGGATGTCCAGGTCGTGGGCAAATGCATGCAGCAGGCCGGGGTCGTCCGACAGGTGCGCCATGATGCGCAGCTCGATCTGCGAATAGTCGGCCGATACCAGCACGTGCCCGGGCGGCGCGATGAAGGCCTCGCGGATGCGGCGGCCCTCGGCGGTGCGCGCGGGAATGTTCTGCAGGTTGGGCTCGGCGCTCGACAGCCGCCCGGTCACCGCGGTCGCCTGCGAATAGCTGGTGTGCAGGCGCCCGGTTTGCGGATGAACCATTTGCGGCAGCTTGTCGGTGTAGGTCGATTTCAGCTTGGCCATCCCGCGGTAGTCGAGGATCGCCCGCGCGATGGGGTGGTCGAGCGCCAGCAGTGCCAGCGTTTCCTCGTCGGTGGACGGCGCGCCGCCGGGCGTTTTCTTGACCGCCGGCAGGCCCTTTTGGGTAAACAGGATGTCGCCGATCTGCTTGGGCGAGCCGAGGTTGAACGGCTGCCCGGCCTCCTGGTAGGCGCGCTGTTCCAGTTCCAGCATCTTGCGGCCGAGCTCGCCGCTTTGCACCGCGAGCAGGTTGCGGTCGAGCAGCACGCCGGTGCGCTCCATGCGGAAGAGGATCTCTGCCACAGGCAGTTCGATTTCCCGATAAACGAAGGCCAGTTTGTCGGAGGCGTCGATCTGCGGCGCCAGCGCATCGCGCACACGCAGCGTGACGTCGGCATCCTCGGCCGCATATTCGCTGGCGCGCTCGATGTCGACCTGCTCGAAGCCGATGCGCGACGCGCCCTTGCCGGTGACGTCGTCGTAGCTGATCGTCGCCAGTCCAAGATGGCGCGCCGCCAGGTTGCCGAGTTCGTGCGACTGGTGGGCTTCGAGCACGTAGGACTGCAGCAGCGTGTCGTCCACCACGCCGCCGAGTGCGATGCCGTAGTTGGCAAAGATATGGCGGTCGTATTTGAGGTGCTGGCCGATGATCTTGGGTTCCGGGTTTTCCAGCAGCGGCTTGAGCCGGGCGAGTGTGGCCGTGCGGCCAAGCTGCGCGGGCGCGCCGGCATAGTGGTGCGCCAGCGGCAGGTAGGCCGCTTCGCCGTGGCGGATGGCGAACGAAATTCCGACCAGCTCGGCCTGCATGGCGTTGAGGCTGGTGGTTTCGGTGTCGAGCGCAAACGCCGGCGCCGCTTCCAGCCGGGCGATCCAGGCGTCGAGCTCGGCCTCGGTCAGGATGGTTTCGTAGTGGACGCGATGGTCGCCGCTGGTGTCCTGTTCCGGCGCTGTGGTTTCGCTGGCGGCCGCGTCGAGTTCGCGCAGCCAGGTGCGCAACTCGTAGCGCTCGAACAGCGCGCGCAGCGCTTCGGTATTGCGCGGCTGCAGGGTCAGGGAATCGAAATCGAAGGGCAGCGCCACATCGGTCTTGATGGTGATCAGCACGCGCGCCTGCGGCAGCCAGTCGCGGGCGGCGCGCAGGTTGTCGCCGACCACGCCCTTGATCGCACCGTCATGTGCCATCAGATTATCGAGCGTGCCGTATTCGGTCAGCCATTTCACCGCGGTTTTGGGGCCGACCTTGGCGACGCCGGGCACGTTGTCCACCGCATCGCCGATCAGCGTGAGGTAATCGATGATGCGTTCGGGCGGCACGCCGAACTTGGCGGCCACGCCCGCCTCGTCGAGCGTCTCCGCGCTCATGGTGTTGACCAGCGTCACGTGGTCGTTGACCAGTTGCGCCATGTCCTTGTCGCCGGTGGAGACGATGCTGCGGATCCCCTGCCGCGTGGCATGCTCCACCAGGGTGCCGATCACGTCGTCGGCCTCGACCCCGTCGATGACGACGAGCGGCCAGCCCTCGGCGCGAATCGCCTCGTGCAGCGGTTCGATCTGGCTGCGCAGGTCGTCCGGCATCGGGGGGCGGTGTTCCTTGTAGGCGGGATAGAGGTCGTCGCGGAAGGTTTTGCCCTTCGCGTCGAACACGCAGGCGATATAATCGGCCGCATGGTCCTTCCGCAGCCGGTGCAGCATGGAGAGCACGCCCTTGATCGCATTGGTCGGTTCGCCTGCCGTGTTGCGCAGATCGGGCAGCGCATGAAACGCGCGATAAAGATAGGACGAGCCGTCCACCAACAACAGGGTTTTTCTGGAATCGTTCACGAGGCGCTCGAAAATGCACTTTGAAAAATTGCCCGCCGCGGCTGACCCCGGGCGCACCGCCGAGATCAATTATTCGGCGCGCGAGTCGTGGCGGATGCTGGGGATTATGGCAGAGTTCGTCGAGGCAACCGAACGGCTGGCGTCCATCCGGCCGGCCGTGTCGATCTTCGGCAGCGCGCGCACGCCGCCCGACCATGCGTATTACATGCTCACCGAAGACATCGCGCGCAAGCTGTCCGACGCGGGGTTCTCGGTCATTTCCGGCGGCGGCCCCGGCATCATGGAAGCGGCCAACAAGGGCGCCTACTTCGGCAAGTCGCCCAGCGTCGGCCTCAACATCCAGCTGCCGCACGAACAGAGCTCCAATGCGTATCAGGACATCAGCCAGACCTTCCAGCATTTCTTTGCGCGCAAGGTCATGTTCGTCAAATTTGCCGCGGCCTATGTTGTCATGCCCGGCGGCTTCGGCACGCTGGACGAGCTGTTCGAGGCGCTGACCCTGGTGCAGACCGGGAAAATCACGCCCATTCCCATTATCCTGGTGGGCTCGGCCTACTGGGCGGGGCTGGCCGACTGGGTGAAAACAAGGATGGTGGATGAAGGCATGATTTCGCCCGGGGACGTCGGCCTCATGCACGTCCTCGACAAACCCGAAGACGTGGTCGATGCTATCTTCAGCCATTATGAAAAACGCGGCTTTGTGCCGTCGCTGGCCGAGCGCGAAATCCAGTTCAATCTATAAAGTTGCCGGCCCCCTGTGATCCAAGTTGAAATATTCGTCTTCTGGAGCTTGCTATGCGTTATCCCGTTTTGCTGTTGACCCTGTTGTTGAGCGGCCTGGCCGTTGCCGCCGGACCGTCCGACCGTCCGCCCGGACTGAAACCGGTTCCCGATGGCGCGCCGGGTCCCGACGACGCCCCGCCGGTGACGATCAAGCCGAGCAGCCCGGGACGCGTCGTCGAATACCGCGCCAACGGCAGGCTCTACATGCTGAAAGTCACCCCCAAGTTCGGCAAGCCGTATTACCTGATTGACCAGAAAGGCGACGGCCAGTTTGCGCGGCAGGAGAGCCTCGATTCCGGCATGCGGCCCCCGATGTGGGTGATCAAGGAGTTCTGATTCTTTGCAGGCGCGTCGGTTAAAATCCGCCGCATGAATACCGCATCCAATCAAGAAGTCCCGCGCAAGGTCGCGGCCAGCCAGGGTTTTCAGTGGGTGGCCGCAGGCTTTCGCCTGTACCGCAAAAATCCCCTGTTGCTGTCTGCCGCGTTCGGCCTGCTGTTCGGCGTGGTGATGGCGCTCAACCTGATTCCCGTGGTGGGCGGCTCGCTGTCGGAACTGGCTTCGCCCCTGATGGTGGCCGGCTTCCTGGCGGCGTATCGCGCGCTCGACGAGGGCCGCGAACTTGAGCTGCCGAATTTTCTGGCTGGAGTGCAGGGGCCGGCGATTCCACTGATGGCGGTGGGGGCGGTGCAGTTGCTCGGCACCCTGCTGATCGGCAAGATCATGCTCGGCTTGGGCTTCGACCCGCAGGCGGTGATGGCCGCCGCGCAGGGCGGAAAAGCCTCGCCGGCGGAAATGCAGGCGATGATGAATCAGGCCATGCCTGCGGTGCTCACCGGACTGGCGTTGTTTACCCCGCTGATCATGGCCACCTGGTTTGCCCCCGCGCTGATCCTGTTCGGCGGCGCTCGTCCGGCCACCGCGCTGGGCGTGAGCCTGAAAGCGGTCGCCAAAAACTGGGCGGCGATGCTGGTGAACGGGTTCACTCTCGGCCTGCTGCTGCTCCTTGCCGCGCTGGTGCCGATGCTGCTCGGCCTGCTGGTGGCGATGCCGGTGCTGTTCGGCTCGCTGTATGCCTCGTATCAGGCGATATTTGCGGTGTGGGCGGACGAGCCCGCGCCAGTTCAGGCCGGCGACAACTTGGCGTAAGCCAGCGCCAGCCACTTCGTCCCGGCTTCGCGGAATTTCACCTGCACCCGCGCGTCAGCGCCGCGGCCTTCGAAGTCGATGATGATGCCGGTGCCGAACTTGGCATGGGCGACGCTCTGCCCCACTTTGTACCCCGTGTCGTTGCCGGTTTGCGTCGGGCGGTTCATGCTGTAGCTGCTTGTCGGCTGCTGGACGCTTGACGGGTAGCTGGACTCGCTGCGGCGGTTGAGGGGCAGCAGCACCTGCTCAGGCAGTTCGTCGAGAAAGCGCGACGGCAGGCTGTAGCGGACCTGCCCGTGCAGCATGCGCGACTGCGCATGCGACAGATAGAGGCGCCGCCGTGCGCGGGTGATCGCCACGTACATCAGCCGCCGCTCCTCCTCCAGGCCGTTTTCCTCGTTCGCCCTAAAGGACTCCGATCCACTACGTGCTGAAGCACGTGTGGAGTCGTATGCGCTTTGCTCGTGCGGAAACAGCCCTTCTTCCAGCCCGGTGATGAACACGGCGTGAAACTCCAGTCCCTTGGCGGCGTGCACCGTCATCAACTGCAGCGCGTCGTGACCGGCGCCAGCCTGGTGTTCGCCCGCTTCCAGCGCGGCGTGGGCAAGAAAGGCGTCGAGCACCTGGATCGTTCCCGATCCCCCCGGCGCTGGAATACCCGGGGAATCGTCTCGCCCCTCACGGGATTCCACGCTGCCGTATTCCTCGGAGAAGAGCGCCGCCGCGTTGACCAGTTCATTGAGGTTTTCCAGGCGGTCGGCGCCGTCCTTGTCGGCGCGGTAATAGTCTGCCAGGCCGCTGGCCTCGATCACATGGTCGATGGCTTCAGGCAGCGGCAGATCGCGCGTGACCTGCTTGATGTCCTCGATCAGCTTGGCGAACCCGGCCATCTTGCCGCTGCTGGTGCAGGCCGCCTGCCACAGGCTGGCGCCCGAGCGCGCGGCGTTCTCGGCCAGTTGCTCCAGGGTGCGTGACCCG
>DATMWS010000251.1:0-4421 GCA_035562135.1 Thiobacillus sp.
AATCGGTCCCCCGCCGTTGGTTTGATAACCTTCTGCCGCCAGCTGTGCGACGGATGGGTTCATGACAGAGGTCAGGCCGGCGGCGCTGACGATGCCTTGGACGGTCGCAGCAGGATAGCCGTTGACCAAGGGAATGGTGCCGTTTTCAGTACACACCGTTCCGGCTGCGCCTGTTAAGTTGTTCGCAAAACCACCGCCGCCAGCGCAAGTTATCGTATCAGCCACGCCGCCGCGCGCCAGCACCGTGCCGTGGATCATCCCTGATGCTGCCAGCACCGCACCGCGTGCGGCATTCAGCTTGGCGATGCGCGCGTCGCGCTGGATGTTGGTGAAGCGCGGCAGCGCCACCGCGGCCAGAATGCCGAGGATGACGATGACGACGATGAGTTCGATCATGGTGAAGCCGTGTTGTTTTGTTTTCATTGCGTTCTCCTGCTTATTTGAATGAATTTGTCTGCAAGCGTCGCCAACCGCGGCGGCCCACGGAACCTATTACGGCGCCGCATCGCCAAGTCTTGAATAAAAAGACAAATTTTCGATAAAAACTTACTTGATGGCCACGCTGGCGAGGTCCCACATCGGCAGGAACACGCCGAGCGCCAGCACCAGGACGATGCCGCCCATGGCGACGATAATGAGGGGTTCGATACGGGCGGCGAGCGTCTTGATTTCGTAATCGACCTCGCGCTCGTACATGTCGGCGACTTCCTGCATGAGTTCGTCGATGCTGCCGGTTTCCTCGCCGACGGCAATCATCTGCAGCACCACCGGGTTGAAGACGGCCGCGGTCTGCGCGGTGCGCAGGATGGATTCGCCGCGCTCGATGCCGTTGCGCATCTGCTCGACGCGCGAGGCGATCCAGGCATTGTCGGTGACTTCGGCCACCACCGAGAGCGCCTGCGCCGCGGGAATGCCGCTTTTCAGGGACAGCGCAAAGGTACGGGCAAAACGGGCGAGCGTGCTGCGCAGGATGATCGAACCGGTAAGCGGCAGTCTGAGCTTGAAGCGGTCCCAAATCAGGCGCCCACTGTCGGTGGCGCGCCACACGCGGAACCCGGCCACCGCCAGCACCAGCCCCACCAGCATGACCCAGCCATACGCCAGGGTGATGCGCGAGGTTCCGATGAGGATTCTTGTCATCAGCGGCAGTTCGGCGCCGAGGCCGGCATAGACCTTGGCAAAGGCCGGAATGACGAACACATTGATCACCGAGACCGCAACCACCATGGCGATGATGACGAAGGTCGGATAGCGCAAGGCCTCCTTGATGCGGGCGCGGGTTTCGCGCTCGAATTCGAGGTGTTCGAACATCCGCAGGAAGATTTCATCCAGGCGTCCGGTCGCCTCCCCTACCCGTACCATCGCGACGTAGAACGGGGAGAAGACGTCGGGATGCTGACGCATCGCCGTCGACAGATCGCGTCCGGCTTCGAGCGTTTCTTTCAGGGACGCGATCACCAGGGCAAACGCGGCATTGGTCGTCGACTCGATGAGGCCGGACAGCGACCGCAGGATGGGAACGCCGGAACGCATCAGGGTATAGAGCTGACGCGAAAACAATTGCACATCGATGGGCTTGACGGTGGGCGCAAAGAGGCTCCGCAGGCCGCCTGTTCCTGCATCACGGCGCTCGGACTGGCTGGTTTCCTGGATGGTGACGGGCGAAATGCCCCCCCGCATCAGGCTGGTCGCACAATCGGCCGCGCTGTCGGCCTCAAGGAAGCCCTGCATTTTCTCGCCACCCCGGGTGCGGCCGGTATAAGCAAAGCGCTGCATCAGCTTGTCTCATCCTGAGCGCTTGCCCGCATAGCCTCGGCCAGTGAAGTCACGCCCGTTCGTGCCAGCGCAATGGCCTGATCACGCAAGCCACGGCCGGCCATGGCCGAGCGCGCAGCCGCGACAAATTCGGCGGGGCTGCTGCGCGCCAGGCTCTCCGCCAGCACGGTATTGATTTCGAGCAACTCATGAATGGCGCGCCGCCCGGAATAACCGGTGCCATGGCAGCGATCACAGCCCTGCCCCTCGACGTACGCTTCTTCGGTTTGATCGTCGGCATGCGCCCGTCCGAGCCAGACCCGTTCCTGCGGCGTCACACTGTGCGGCGCCTTGCAATGCCCACACACCTTGCGCAGAAGCCGCTGCGCCAGCACGCCCTGCACCGAAGTGGCCACCATGAAAGCGGGAACGCCCATGTCGAGCAGCCGCACAGGGGTGGACGCGGCATCGTTGGTATGCAGGGTGGACAGCACCAGGTGGCCCGTCATCGCCGCTCTCAGCGCGATTTGCGCGGTATCCGGATCACGCATCTCGCCAACCAGGATCACGTCCGGATCCTGGCGCAGCATGGCGCGCAGCACACGCGAAAAACTGAGGTCGATCTTTTCGTTGGCCTGCACCTGGTTGACGCCGGCCAGGCGGTATTCCACCGGATCTTCGACCGTGATGATCTTGGTGCCCGGGTCGTTGAGTTCCCCCAGCGCAGCGTAGAGGGTGGTGGTCTTGCCGCTGCCGGTGGGGCCGGTGACCAGCACCAGGCCGTTGGGGCGATGCAGGATGGCCCGAAAGCGCTCGAGCATGGCGGGGGGCATCCCCAGGGTATCGAGGGTAAGGGGGGTGTCGCCCTGGCTCAGGAGCCGCATCACCACGGACTCGCCGTATTGCGTCGGCATGGTGGACAGGCGCACATCGACGGTGCGGCCGCGCACCTTGACCGCAAACCGCCCGTCCTGCGGCAGGCGCTTTTCCGAAATGTCCAGGCCGGACACGATCTTCAGGCGCAAGGCCAGCGCCGGCGCAATCTTGAGATCGGCCTGGGTCTGCGGATGCAGCACGCCATCGATGCGGAAGCGGATCGCCAGCTGCTTTTCCTGCGGCTCGATGTGCACATCGGACGCACCCACCTGCAGGGCATCCTCGAACACCGTCTGCAGCAGGCGCACCACCGGGGCATCGGCCTGTCCTTCGCCCAGCGCCTCCAGGCCGATGATGCTGGCCTCGCTCTCGCCCATGTCGCGCGCAAGTTCCTCGGTCAGGCCATGGATATCGTCGGTGCGCCGGTAAAGCCGGTCGATGGCCGCCAGCAGATCGCCCTCCGCGACCACGGCGAGCTGGATGCCTTCCTGGAACAGCCGGGCCACTTCGTCGAAGGCGAACAGGTCGGTCGGGTCGGCCATGCCGACGAAAATGTTGCCGTCCCGTCGCGCCAGCGGCATGGCGCGGAAGCGCCGCGCCTGCGTTTCCGGCAGCAGTTGCAGAATGGACGCGTCCGGGCTGAATTTTCTGAGGTCGATGAACGGAATCGTGAGTTGTCGCGCCAGCGCCTGGGCAATGTCGTTCTCCCCCGCCAGCCCGCTTTCGACAATGATGCGGCCCAGTCGCCGTCCGCTCTTTTTCTGCGCGGCCAGCGCAATGTCGAGATCAGCGCTGGAAATGACTTTCTGTTGGACGAGCAGGTCACCCAGGCGAATTTTCTGTTGTCCTGGCTGCTTGGATTGAGCGGGCGTGGCGGACTCTGTCAGCATGTTTTTGGGGGAGGCTCGCAAGAATGAGCACTTATCGGCCTTATCAGGCGCTACCTTTAAACCTGATAATCCATGGGGGCCAAAATGCCGCTGTGGGAGCACCTGAAAGGGGTAGGCCGTGGTTGTAAGCCGCTGAAGCGGCAACAACCACGCACCGGCGCCCTCGCCGCGATTTACGCCTGCATTCGCGCCGGGGCAAAAGAGGATGGAGGATCAGCTCATCGGCCCTGCTGTTCGATCATTTCGCCAGGCTGGCTGCCGGGGCGCAGCTTGCCCTGGTAAATAAAGCCGGCGCCATAGCGGCGGCGGCCATCCGGCGCGGTGATGAGTTCGTTTTCGCTCCAGATCCAGACATGGCCGTCGCGAGTATCGAGGATGAACGCCCGCCCACCGCCCTTGCCGCCCTCGCCGCCCGCCAATGGCAAGGCCTGATAGCGTCCGTCATCGGCATAGGCGCCGCCCGATATTGCCAACAAGCCCAACAGCATCCATCCCGTTCGCATCGCGCATCCTTTCATTTGAAAAGTGCAGCCACCGCGGCCGCATCGAGCACATATTCATGGTTGCAGATCTCGTCGTGCACCCGGATTTCACCCTGCTCGGCGATGATGGCCTCGCATTCCGCCTGCCCCACGCTGCGCAGCATGGAATAAATCTTGGCCGGGTCATACGGACAGTGATAGCTGACCGGGCGCGGGTCGTATACGCGCACATCCTCTTCGGGGAACAGGCGTCGATCAGCTTGATCGCGCCGAGGCCAAGCAGTTCGTCCGCCCGCACGGTGTCGGCCAGGATCTGCAGCCGGTTCCAGCCGTCGGCATCGCGCGCGGCCGCGCCCGGCAGCGCCTGCAGGAAAAGCCCCGCTGCGGCGTCGTGGTCGGCCGCCAGCCACAGGCGGGT